>DZCR01000011.1 GCA_022736495.1 Desulfobacca acetoxidans | reverse complement strand
GACCATGAAGGGCGTGGTGGGCTATGACCTCACCCGCCTGTTTTTGGGGTCGGAAGGGACTTTGGGGGTCATTACCCGCATCACCCTAAAGCTCGTGTCGAAGCCTCCGGCCCGGCAGACCCTGGCCGCGGGCTTTGCCACCCTGAGCGCCGCGGCGGAGGCCGTCAGCCTGATCTTGAGGTCGGGCCTGGCGCCCACGGCGCTGGAGTTCATGGACCAGGTGACGCTGTCCTGCGTCAAGGAGATGCTGCCTTTCAAGCTGCCGGAAGGCACCGCGGCCCTGCTGCTCATCGCGGTGGACGGCCAACCCCAGGACGTGGAAACCCGGGCCGCCCGGATCGCCGAGTTCTGCCGGGAGCAGGGGGCCGGTTTGGTATTACAGGCTAAGGCCGGAGAGGAAGCCGAGCAACTCTGGAAAGCCCGCAAGGTCATCTCCCCGGCGCTCTTAAAGGTGAAGCCCCACAAGGTGAGTGAAGACGTGGTGGTGCCCCTGGGGGCCATTCCTCAGCTCATCGACGCCCTCCAGGACATCGCCCGGCGCCGGGGGCTCATCATCCCCAGCTACGGCCATGCCGGGGACGGCAATATGCACGTCAATGTCTTGTATGATCGCGGGGTGGACCGGGAACGGGAGGCGGTGCCCCTGGCGGTGGAGGATATTTTCGCCATGGTGCGGACATTGAACGGCACCCTGTCCGGCGAGCACGGCATCGGTCTCACCAAGGCCCCTTACCTGGGGATGGAGGTATCTCCCGCAGCCATAGCCCTGCAACGCCGGATCAAGGCGGCCTTTGATCCCCTGAACATCATGAATCCGGGAAAGATTTTTCCAGGAGCGGCCCCGGTACACTCAGGCAGGCATTCCTGAATTTTTAATGCTTGACAAAAATTTCACAATGACATACCTTTGAAAATCAAAAACTAAAACTGCGCGAGTAAAATATTGAAGGAGGATATCGCTTAATGGCCACCGTAGAATTCAAAGGCAAAACCTTTACGGTAGATGAAGACGGCTTTCTGGAAAATCTGGATCAGTGGAATGAGGAGTGGGTGGATTACGTCAAGGAATCCGAGGGCATCTCTGAGCTGAACGAAGAGCATTGGAAGGTCATCAACATGCTCCAGGATTACTACAAGAAAAACGGCATTGCCCCCATGGTCCGCATTCTTTCCAAGGTAACCGGCTACAAACTGAAACATATTTACGAGCTCTTTCCCTCAGGACCGGGCAAAGGCGCTTGTAAGATGGCGGGATTGGCGAAACCCACCGGTTGCGTCTAAGCACCCTCCCCAGCTTCATAAGTCCAGGCATTATGGCGGCAGACTCCCTCAGAGCCAGGGAGTCTGCTTCTTCATGTTTTCCGCATGTCGAGGACACAGAGAATTAATTTGACATTCGTGCCGCCCCCCTTTACAGTGGTGTAGGTAAAAATCTAACTTTCCTCAACAATTGAGCCTTCCGCCGGGTCTGAGGATCAGGTCAAGGGAGGATTGTTTTCTTGAACTCGCCCCCCAGGAGTGAGATTCCCAGAAGGAGCAAACCATGACGCGGCCAATTAAAAAGGTGTTGTTCATCGAACCCCGGTCTCCCCGGGAACATATTTTTAGCCGGGTGGCCATCCCCCGGTTAGGGTCGTTATTGCTGGGGACCATCCTGGAGCAGCAGGGGATAAAGGTCAAAGTGGTGGTGGAGGAAATTTCCCGGCCTGATTACGCCACCCTGGATTTTCAACCCGACCTGGTGGGCATCTCCAGCATCTCCTCCACGGCCCCCCGGGCCTATGAATTGGCGGATTTTTATCGCTCCCAGGGGCTGCCGGTGGTCTTGGGGGGGGCCCACCCCAGTTTCTTGCCCCTGGAGGGGCTGGAGCACGCCGACTATGTCATCTGCGGCGAAGCCGAGGAAGCCCTGCCGGAGTTGATCAATATCCTGGAAAACGGCGGCAATTTGACGGAGGTTCACAACCTCAGCTACCGGGACGGGGATACCGTCCATCAAAACCCCTGGCGCCCCTTCTTAGGGGACCTGGATTCCCTGCCCATCCCCAATTACAATCTGATTCACGGCTGGAAGGCCATCAATAACCGCGGCGTCGTGTCCATTGCCACCTCTCGGGGCTGTCCCTTCAATTGCAGCTTCTGTTCGGTTATTCAACTCTTCGGGCGCAGGCACCGGGTCAATTCCATCGACCGGGTGATCGCAGAGATCCGCCAGAACGGTCTTGAGAGCCGCCACATCTTTTTCTGCGACGACAACTTTACGGCCGACCGCAAGCGCACTAAAGAATTATGCGAGCGCATCATCACCGAAGGCATAAAAATCGAATGGAGCGCCCAGGTGCGGGTGGAATCCGCCAAGGACCCGGAACTCTTGGATCTCATGGCCAAAAGCGGCTGCTACATGGTCTTTGTGGGCCTGGAATCCATCAATCCCGCCACCTTGAAGGCCTACAACAAGTCTCAGACCGTGGAAGGCATCAAAGACTGCGTGATCAATTTCCACCAGTTCGGCATTAAGGTGCACGGCATGTTCGTCTTCGGGTCCGAAGAGGACCACTACCAGGTGATCCGGGACACAGTGAAGTTTTCCCGGCAACTGGACCTGGACTCCCTGCAATACCTGATCCTCACCCCGTTGCCCGGCACCCCGTTCTACAAAGAGATCGAGGCCCAGAACCGCATCATCTGCCGGGACTGGAGCCAGTACGACGGCCATCACACGGTGTTCCAACCCCGGCAGTTCACCCCCTATGAACTGCAGATGGAAACCAACCGGGCCATGAAGAAGTTTTATAGCTGGACCTCGGTGATTAAGCGCCTCGTGGCCCGGGACTTATTTTTCGCCAAAATCAAGGCGTATGGCCGCATCATCCTGTGGAGGGCCACCATCAGGAGGAACAAATACTTCCAGCAACTGAAAGAGCAACTCTATACCCGGGGGCAGCAGTTGCGCCAGATGTTGCCGCAAAAGGGGCGGATACCCAAGGTCGGCATCCCCGGTGATGTTTGGAACCTCTGCACTTGGGAGAAGGGAACCAGGGATTTTCTCATCAAGTTCTTGGAGCGCCTGGGAGTGGAGGTGGTGCAGGAAACCAGCCCGGAGAAAACCGGGAGCGGCCCCGTGTACTCGGTGCAGCTGGTGCAGGATGAAATTGCCCGCCTGCAAAACCAGGCGGACGTCGTCCTGGTGCCCCTGTGGGAAGGATTGGGAGAAGCAGCTCAGAAGATCAAAGACCTCCGCCAGGAGTTCACCAAGGAAGCCATGGCCCGGCTGCTCCCCATGGAATTCAGCCGGGAATCCTTTTACAACGTCTGCATGGAACTGGGACTTTGTTTTCACAAGCGCCTGGACCTGATCCGTCGGGTTTATTTCCAGACCCTGGACGAGGTGGGAGCCCCGGTTTAAGGCGGCAACGGACCGCAGTGACGAGGTGGTGGACTGGCATGGGCGTCTCGCTTGGGATGCCCCTCCCCTACCGCTTCCCTCCCAGGCCCCGGTTAGGGAGGTTTTTTGCTCGGCGCAAAACTTACCGCGTTTGCCAAAAATGCTTCCCGATTGCTGATTTTTACTTCCCCTTCAAAGGAATCCCGCTAAGTTCCCCTCTCTGGAAAAGGGAGGCTGGGGGGATTTCGTTCCTGGACCAAGTGCCATAAAGAAAACTTTTGGCATGCGCTATGTTTTCACAAGTTTCATAATTTGAGGGGTTCTCTGCCGATTAAACCAAACCACCTTGACAATGGAACCCGGTAGTCTATGATTATTAAGCCCTTTTGCTTTGCAGGCCGAGGGGGCAGCTTATCCGAGCTGAAAGGAGTGCATGATGACAAACGGGTGGAAAGCCGGGATAAACGTTGCGGTCGGGATCATTCTTTTGGTCATGCTCTTCGGCGGGTGCGCCGGAAGAGAGACCACCAAACAGATGGTCGTATCGGAATATATATTAGAACAAGCCGGCTTTAACCAGTGGCCGGTAAATTTTGAAACCCCCAAAAGACAGGCGCTGATGAACAGCATCCCCAGAGGGCAAATTACGACCTATGAGATGGGGGGCAAGGCGTACTATGTTTATAACGATCCCAACCATGCGGTTTTATATCTCGGGGACGAGACGGCCTATCAAAATTATCTCGGCTTGGCCAAAGGCCAAAACGTCTGTCAGAGTGCAAAAGGCGCCGACAACGCCCAATTCTGGTCTTGTTTTCAGGAGCATGAACAACGCCAGCAAAAAGGGTTGGAGCGGTAGAGAGCACTCCGCTCAGGTGGTTTGGTCTGCAATTCCTTATGACACCGATTTGGGGGAAATGAACTATCCCTGGAGGTGTGTCCAGCATATGGTTCGCAGCCAGGGCCATCGGGTCCAGAGAAACATCACCCGTAGTCCGCAAGGCTGAGGTTCCTGCTTTCCTGCCTTTTGCTCTGCTTTGCCATGGCGGCTGTCAAGGAAACTGTAGGCAGGTTCAATGAGCCGCCTATTCGCAGTAGAAAAAGTGCGTTCCTGCGCCCACAAAAAGTTGACATCCCTTCGATGCTCCCCGGGATAAAAGGGGCCGGCCTCCGGCGGCGTCCGGCTGCTGGCGGCCTTGCCAACCGGGGTGAATTGTTCTATATTTCCTGGAAGATTGGGGAAATTGTTGATGTTATCGGAACTGGACCAGAAGGTGATCCGGGCCTTGCAGCGGGACCTGGAGATCTGCCCCCAGCCGTTTCTGGAGGTGGCGGAGCACCTGGAGATGGAGGAAGAGGCGTTGCTGGCGGCCATTCGGAGCCTGATAGCGCGGGGATACATCCGGCGGTTCGGGGCTACCCTGCGGCACCAGCAGTCGGGGTATGAAGCCAACGCCCTGGTGGCCTGGGCGGTGCCGGAGGCCGATCTGAAGCGCATCGGCGAACAGCTGGCCGGGCAGAGGGCCGTGACGCATTGCTATGCCCGCCGTCCCGCCCCCACCTGGCCGTATAACCTGTATACCATGATTCATGGCCGCACCATGAATGAATGCGTCGAGATCGCGGCAAGGATGGCAGCCGAGACCGGGATTGGCGACTACGAGATGTTATTCAGTGAGACCGAGTTGAAGAAGACCACCATGCGCTATTTCAAAGAGGAGGCCCCTGCCGCCACTTGAAGGGCGCCTCATGCCATTTTCGCTTTTCGGTAAAAAACTGCATCAGCCCACAGAGGCTCTGGTCAGCACTTTTTTCAATACTATGCCACCGGCCCGCATGGAAGGGGGCGAATATCAGCCTCGGATTTTGAAAAAATATCTTTGCAGCCTAAATCCGGAATAGGTTTCGGAATCCCATACTTGCCTGGCCGGCGGGAGAGTGCGCCTGGGACAACAGCGGGCCGCCCCGCTTAACGTTTCTGGCTCGCGGCCCTTCAAAAGAATAAGCGTGCAGATGACCGGAGAGGATGGACTCTTCCCTCTCTCACGGATAACACGAAGCAACCGCCATCTCGGAAAGGATACGCCCGCACCCCACCATGTTCCAATTTTTGGCCAATTTGCGCTGGCAGGATGGTGTGGACATCATTCTGGTGGCCATCATCATTTACCAGGTGGTTTTGGTGCTGCGGGGCACCCAGGCCATTCAGGTCTTGGCCGGGCTCTTCCTCCTCTTTCTGGCCTATCTGGTGGCCCGGCAACTGGAGTTTTTCACGTTAGAGTGGCTCCTGGATATCATTGTCAAGAGCTTTGTGCTCATTGTCATCATTCTCTTTCAGGCCGACATCCGCCGGGTGCTCAGCCGCATGGGCAAAAAGGCCCTGGTCCCTGCCGGCATCCACGCCCCGGTCACCGCCGAAGAAGTCTGTGATGCCGCCGACACCCTGGCTGGTCGCCATATGGGCGCCCTCATCGTCATGGAGCGCTACATCGGGCTGTCAGATTTTGTCGAGAGCGCCATCAAATTGGATGCCCTGGTTACCAAAGAGTTGCTGGTTTCCTTGTTCTGGCCCCACAACCCCACCCATGACGGTGCAGTTATCATCCAGGGGGACCGGGCCGCGGCCGCAGGCTGTCTGCTGCCCTTGTCCCGCAATCCCAACCTGGACCCCACGCTGGGTACCCGTCACCGGGCCGCGATAGGGATCACCGAGCAGAGCGATGCCTTAGCCCTGGTGGTTTCCGAGACTTCCGGACAGATTTCCCTGGCGCACGGGGGCAAATTGCGACGCGATCTTACCCCACTGCAACTGCGCCAGGCATTTCGGAACCTTCTGGAAACCCCGGCCCGCCATGAAGGAAATTGGCTTGACAAGCTGGTTCGGCACCTTAAAGCGTAACAGGCTCCTGAAACTCCTCTCCCTCCTGTTGGCCATTGCCCTGTGGTTCGCAGTCAGCGGGGAGGAGCGCACCGAGACCACGCTCAACATGGCCCTAGAGATGATCAATCTCAAGCCTAATCTCATGGTCACCAGCGAGGTGCCGCCCACCATCCAGGTCCGGGTGGTCGGTCCCCGTTCCATCATTAGCAATCTCTCCCAGGCCCGCCTCACCGAAACCCTGGACCTTGCCAACTATAAAGGCGGGCGTCATACCTTCTATCTCGGGCCCAACAGTTTCGCCCTGCCTCGAGGGGTACAGGTCATTCGCATCCAGCCCAATCCCATCAACCTGACCCTGGCCGCAACCATGACCCAGACCCTGCCCATCAAACCGATCCTGGAGAATAATCCGGCCCAGGGGTACGAGGTCATCAGCGCCACAACCAAACCGCCGCAAGTGCTGGTAAAAGGGCCTTATCCTGAATTGGCCGAATTGAATTTCGTTCCCACGGTTCCCATGGACCTGTCGCATCTGAAGGAAAGCACCATCATTGCCACGGACCTGGACTTTAAGAACCTGCATCTAAGTTTGAAAGAGCCGGTCCCCATTTTGGCCGACATCAAGATTGGGCCCAAAACCCTGACCCGGACTTTTTCCGGGGTTCCCGTGCTCATCGAAGCTCCGGCGACCCGGATATCACCCACGCAAGTAACCCTTACCATTAAGGGGCCCTGGCCCCAGGTGCATGACCTGAAGACGGAAGACCTCAAGGCCCGGGTTGAAACTCAGAACCTGAGCCCCGGCCGCCACCGCGTCAAAGTTACAGTGACATTGCCCGACGGCGTCAGTCTGGTGCGGGCGCGGCCTGCCATCGTGACCGTAACGGTAGCCAAAAAGTCCCCGTAGGCGGCTCAGGTTCGTATAACCGACCACTGCTTCGCGTCCATTTTCTCGTTGCCCGCGCGCTTTTCTCATGATACATTGCAGTGCTATGCATCCTCTCATCGCTCTTTTACTCGGCGTAGTTCAGGGTATTACCGAATTTTTACCCATCTCCAGTTCCGCTCACCTGGCCCTTCTGGAGCGTTACCTACACGTCAGCGGCGGCGGCCTGGGGTTTGACATTCTCCTGCATGTGGGCACGCTGTTCGCTCTGGTGGCCTACTTCTACCAGGACTGGCTTGATATGTTCCACGCCTTCATCTCTCCCTCCCGCTATAATCGGCCGGAGCGCAAGATGCTGTTTTTTCTTATAATAGCCACCATTCCCGGGGCCATAGCCGGGTTGCTGCTGGAAAAGCAAGCCGAGACCATCTTTCGGGCGCCGGTCCGCATCGCCATTCTTTTGGGCGCGGTGGGGCTGCTCCTGGTTCTGGGCGAAATCCTGGCCCGGCACCTGCGCCGCCTGGACCAGATGACCTTAAAAGACGCCATACTTATCGGCCTGTCCCAGGCCTTCGCCATCATGCCCGGGGTCTCCCGGAGCGGCATCACCATGACCACGGGCCTCTTTTTGGGCTTGAACCGCCGTTCTGCCGCCCATTTCTCCTTTTTGATGTCCACCCCGATTATTGCGGGCGCCGGCCTGCACCACCTCCCCAAGTGGATTCACGAGCCCGCCGGGACCCTGCCCCTTTTGCCTGCCACTTTGGGCTTTTTAGCCGCGGTGATCTCCAGTTATCTTACTATCAAGTACCTGCTGCGCTTTCTCCAACACCACACCTTTATTCCCTTCGCCGTTTACCGCCTCATTTTGGCCGCAGTGATCCTGGTCTCGGTCTTTTACTTCCATGCGGCCTGATTAATCCCCCGGAAGGTGCTGATGCCTCTCATGTTTGACGGCCTGAATTATATCACCCTCTACTGGCTATCCGGTTTTGGCGAACCTAAGTATGAAGTCTGGGAGGCCAAGAAAGCCTCCATCCAGCGCACCCCCGATGACCTGCGCTTCAGCCTTTATCTGGCCTGGCCCCTGGAAGAGGCGGAGGAAGGCCACGTGATCATCCGCAAAAGAGACGGCGGCCTCACCCTGGAAACCGACTGGTTCCCCGAGGAGGAGTTCGACCTGCACCCCTTCTTTTCCCCCCATCAGGAAGAAGTAATGCTGAAGGGAATCTTCGAGCGGGAAAATATCTTTATTCATTTCCATAAGTAATTGAGCTCACTGGCGATCTCACCGCACGATTCTCATTTGCGCTCAAACTGGCCCCTCGCGGGGGGCTTTTCCATTGCTTCACTACGTGATAGGTAATCAGAGACACAATAGTTCATTATAAGGCTCTGATAAGCGCCGTGATCACCCAGAAAACCAGCAATCACCGAAACCGCCTTCTCGCCATCTCCGCCTCTTTGGCCGTTGGTCTGGGGCTGATGGCCATCAAGTTCGTTGCCTTCTCTTTCACCAATTCGGCGGCCATTCTCTCCGACGCCCTGGAGTCCATCATCAACGTGGTGGCCGCCAGCTTCGCCCTGGCCAGCATCCTCATCGCCGCCAAGAGTCCCGACCTCACTCACCCCTATGGCCACGGCAAGGTGGAATATTTCTCCGCGGGTTTTGAAGGCGCTCTCATTGTGCTTGCGGCCCTGGGAATTTTCTACGCAGCCTGGCCCCGGCTCCTTCACCCCCAGCCCATCCCCAAACTGGAAAAGGGCATGCTGCTGATCCTGGGCACGGCTCTGGTCAATCTCATTCTGGGCCTGGCCCTGATCATGGTGGGCCGGCGCACCAAATCCATTGTCCTGATTGCTGACGGCAAGCATGTCCTCACCGATGTTGTTACCACCGGAGGGGTGGTCCTGGGTCTGGCAGGGGTGTATCTTACTGATTGGAACTGGCTGGACGGCGCCGTGGCCTGCCTGGTAGCCATCAATATCCTGGTCACCGGCTCCCGCCTGGTCTGGCAGGCCGGGGCCGGGCTCATGGACACCTCCGATCCCCAACTCCTGGAAGAAATCTGCCGGGTCATTGCCGAAAACCGCCGCCCCATGTGGATTGACATCCATCAACTCAGGGCCCGCCGGTCCGGCACCCATATCTTCATGGACTTCCATCTCATTCTTCCCCGGGATCTCTCTTTGGAAGCCAGTCACGATGAGGTGAAAACACTGGAACAGATTCTCCACGATTACTTTGAGGGACAGGCCGATATCCTTATCCACGCCGACCCCTGCGGGGACCTGGAGTGTCCCATCTGCGGACACGACCCCTGCGAGCACCGCCGGGAGGACGCCAGGATGCAGCCGCTCTGGCGCTCGGATACCCTGACCTGCGAGGGGTCTCATAAGACTCCGGCCAGCCCGGATGCTCCGGAAAAACCATGATGATGCCTGGCGTCCGGCGTCGCTACCTGAGAATTTTTTTTAGGCTGCGGCCCAGCCGCCAAGCGCGACCTGATATAATCATCGCTAAACGTCTTTTCTAAGGAGCGAGAAACAACAGGAAAGAACTGTTGACAAGCGCTCTAGTCATGCAGAGGGAATTATATGGCATCTCAACGCATTCTCATCGTCGGCGCCGTGGCCCTGGGGCCCAAGGTCGCCTGCCGGGTCAAACGCCTGCGCCCCGATTATGCAGTCACCATGATCGATCAGGGCGAATATATTTCCTATGGCGGCTGCGGTATTCCCTACTATATCTCCGGAGACCTCAGCGACATCAAGGAGCTGATGAGCACCAGCTTCCACATGCTCAGGACCCCGGAATTTTTTGAGGGCGCCAAGGACGTCCGGGTCCGCACCCGCACCCGGGCTCTGGCCATCGACCGTGAGGCCAAACTGTTGCGGGTCCGTGATCTGGGATCCGAACAGGATGAAGACCTCCCCTACGACGAATTGGTCCTGGCCACCGGCAGCCGCCCGCGCCCCCTGCCGGTGATAGGGGCCGATCTCCCCGGGGTCATGAGCGTTGCTAACCTGTCCGCCGCCATGGCGGTGCGGGACCGGATTGCCAAGGGCCAGGTGGGCCGGGCCGTGATCATCGGGGCGGGCGCCATCGGGGTTGAGATGGCCGAAGCCTTGACCGACCTTTGGGGCTTGGAAACCACCCTGGTAGAGATCACCCCCCAGGTCCTGCCCGGCCTCCTGCAGCCCGGTTTGGCCCGCATGGTCCAAAAACATCTCCGGGACAAGGACGTCGCCTTGCATCTCGAGGAAACCGTCAAGGAGATTCGACCCCACGCCGGCGGGGACGCCTCCCTGGAAGTGGTCACGGACAAGACCGTGCTCCCGGCAGACCTGGTCATTAGCGCGGTGGGAGCGGTTCCCAACTCAGACCTGGCCCGGCAGGCGGGCCTTTTGGTGTCGCCAACGGGGGGCATCGTGGTCAACCGGCGCCTCCAGACCTCCGACCCCCGGATTTACGCCGGAGGGGACTGCATCGACAACCACCACCTCATCACCGGCAAATCCATCTATTATCCTTCCGGGTCCCTGGCCAACCGCCAGGGGCGCGTCATCGGCACCAACCTGGCCGGAGGTTCCGCAACCTTCAATGGCATCGTAGGCTCCTTCGCCCTGAAGGCCTTTGATTTGGCCGTGGCGAGTACAGGCCTCAACCTCGATACGGCCCGCCAGGAGGGCTTTGACGCGGTGGAGGCCCTGGTCATCCAGGCAGACCGGGCCCATTTCTACCCCACCCAGGACCTCATGTATCTCACCCTGGTGGTGGATCGCAAAACCCGGCGGCTGCTGGGAGCCCAGGGGCTCAGCCACAACGGCGACGCCTTGGTGGGCCGCATCAACAGCATCGCGGCGCTTTTGCCCTTCAAGGCCGATCTGGCCGACCTCTCCAATCTAGAGGTGGCCTACGCTCCGCCCTTTGCCGCGGCCCTGGACATCGTCAACGCCGTGGCCAATACCCTGGAGAATACCCTGGAGGGCTACAACCACCCCATCGAGGTGGCCGAGTTTGAGCAGTGCTTCTTGACCGACAAGGCCGCGGACACCATTTGCCTGGACGTTCGGGGTGCGGCCAATGCCGCTCCTTACGTGGACCTCTTTGGGTCGCGCTGGCTTAACATCCCCCAGGAGACCCTGAAAGACCGTTTCGGCGAAATCCCGCCGGACAAACGCCTCCTGGTGGTCTGCAACTCCGGGGTGCGCTCCTATGAAGCCCTGCGCCAATTGGAGACCGCGGGCCTGTGCAACGCCGTCAACCTCCAGGGCGGGATCGCGGCCCTCAAGAAATCCGGCGCATTGGAGCTATCCGAAGAGGAGAAATCCGAGGAGAGCGTGCTGAGCTAAGCACGATTATCCGCAAAAAATATTGAATTGACCTGTTGGTTCACTTATAATCAACATAAGGTATTATGAGCAAGGAGGTAACCCTTCGTGGGTCGGCCGATAATTCCCATTAAGATGGAATCCTGAAGCCAGGCGACCGCAGAGTCTGGGCAAGGCTCTTGCTATAAATCAGGTTGGTAAGAGGCAGGGCGGATCACCTGGGATCGGAGTTTGAGAATAATTATCTTGGCAAGTCCGGGGTTCCCTCCGTTTACGTTGAACCACCCCAATTTTTACTCCCCTCTTCAGTCAGTCCAGCCTGTTTTCCGTGGATTCGATGATCGGTTGCATTCTTAGGGTATTCCCTTGGTTTCTCAGGCTTAAAGTTTTTTAGCGAAGATAGGGGGTAGACCCTTGAGGCGAGGCCTCGGCGGATTTTATCAATCTTTTAACCCAATCACTGAATCACAGGTGAACCTATGAAATCACAGCAGCAGGCAACCAATCCGGTGGGTGCGGTCATGGTGGTAGGCGGCGGGATCGCCGGCATGCAGGCGGCTTTGGATTTGGCCAATTCCGGATATTATGTGTATCTGGTGGAAAAATCGCCGGTCATTGGCGGGGTCATGTCGCAGCTTGACAAGACCTTCCCCACCAATGACTGCGCCATGTGAATTATCTCGCCCAAACTGGTCGAGGTCGGCCGGCACATAAATATAGAGCTTTTAACGCTCTCCGAAGTTCGGGATATAACCGGGGAGGAAGGTGACTTTATGGTCACCGTCCACGTAAGCCCGCGTTATATTGACATGGATAAATGCATCGCCTGCGGGGAGTGCGCCAAGCGCTGCCCCAAAAAGGTGGACAACGAATACAACGAAGGGCTGGACAAGCGCAAAGCCGTATACGTCAAGTATGCCCAGGGCATACCTCTGAAGTATGTCATTGACCCGGATCACTGCCTCTTTTTTGAAAAAGGCAAGTGCAAGGCCTGCGAAAAATTCTGTCCCACGGGGGCCGTCAATTTTGCGGACCAGCCCAAGGATCTGGAGATCAAAGTGGGCTCTGTGATCCTGGCCCCGGGTTTTAAGGCCTTCGATCCCACCCTGTACGAAGGGACTTATCATTACGCCAACCATCCCAACGTGATCACGGCCCTGGAGTTTGAACGGCTTCTGACCGCCTCGGGCCCCACCATGGGGCACCTGATGCGACCGAGCGATCACTCCGAACCGAAAAAGATCGCCTTTATCCAGTGCGTGGGCTCCCGGGACGTGAACCGCTGCGACCACGGCTACTGTTCCAGCGTCTGCTGCATGTATGCCATCAAAGAGGCCTCGCTGGCCCAGGAGCACAGCCATCAGCCTCTGGAAGTAGCCATCTTTTTCATGGATATGCGGACCTTTGGCAAGGATTTCGAGAAATATTATGAAAATGCCGAAGCCAAGGGCGTCCGCTTTATCCGGTCCCGCGTCCATACGGTGGACACCATGGAAGATGGCGGCCTCAGGATTCGCTACGTGACCGAGGACGGCCAGATCTTCGCAGAAGAGTTTGATCTGCTGGTGCTCTCCCACGGTCTGGAAATCAGTGGCGAAACCGTGGAGTTGGCTCAACGGTTGGGGATTGAACTTGATCATTATAATTTCGCCCGGACCACCACTTTCGCGCCGGTCGCCACCAGCCGGCCGGGGATTTACGCCTGCGGCGTCTTCACCGCGCCCAAGGACATCCCCATTTCGGTCATGGAAGCCAGCGCTGCGGCCAGCGCCGCCGCCTCCAAACTGGCCTCGGCCCGCAACACCCTGGTGACGGCGAAGGTCATCCCGCCGGAGTGTAATGTCGTGGGTGATCCGCCTCGCATCGGGGTCTTTGTCTGTAACTGCGGCGTCAACATCGGCGGCATCGTGCGGGTGCCCGAAGTAGTGGAGTACGCCCGGACGCTGCCCTTTGTGGAGTTCGTGGACGAGAACCTGTTCACCTGCTCCCAGGACACCCAGGACAAGATGACCGAGGTGATTAAAGCGAACAACCTCAATCGCATCGTGGTGGCGGCCTGTTCGCCCCGGACCCACGAACCCCTTTTCCAGGAAACCCTGATCGGGGCGGGCCTGAACAAATACCTTTTTGAAATGGCCAACATCCGCAACCAGGATTCCTGGGTGCACAGCGACGACCCGGACGGGGCCACGGCCAAGGCCAAGGACCTGGTGCGCATGGCCGTGGCCAAGGTGGCGCTGCTCCAACCTTTAGCTGAGACTACCATCGCGGTGACCCCCCGCATCCTGGTCATCGGGGGCGGCGTGGCCGGGCTGAACGCGGCTCTGTCGCTGTCGGCCCAGGGCTTCGGGGTGGATGTGGTGGAAAAAAGCCGGCAGTTAGGCGGTCAGGCCAACCGGCTGGCATTCACGGCCAAGCACGAGGACATCCAGGCTTACCTCAAGGACTTGATTGCCAAGGTTGAGGCCGACGCCAACATCACCCTGCACCTGGGGACCACGGTCCAACACGTGGACGGCTATATCGGCAACTTCACCACCCGGCTGGCCAATGATGCGGAGATCGCCCACGGCGCAGCCCTGATCGCCACGGGCGCCGGGGAGCTTAAGCCCACTGAGTATCTCTACGGTCAGGATCCGAGGGTTTTGACCAACTTGGAACTGGACGGCCTGCTCATGAAAAATGATCCGGGCTTAAGCAAGGCTAAAACCTTCGCCTTTATCCAGTGCGTGGGATCCCGGGAGCCAGAGCGGCCTTACTGCTCCAAGGTCTGCTGCACCCACTCGGTGATGAGCGCCCTGGAAATCAAGAAACGCAACCCCGAGGCCAACGTTTACATCCTGTACCGGGACATGCGGACCTACGGCCTCAGGGAGGACCTGTACAAAGAGGCCCGGAACCAGGGCGTGATCTTTATCCGCTTCGACCGGGAAAATAAACCCCAGGTCCGGGTGAACGGCTCCGATTTGCAGATCGAGGTATTTGACCCCATCTTGCAGATGGAGGTGACCTTTCCCGTCGATTACCTGACGTTGGCCTCGGCCATAGTGAGCAACCGGGACCAGGAGTTGGCCCAGATGTTCAAGGTCCCTATGGACGAGGACGGCTGGTTCCTGGAGGCGCACCAGAAGCTGCGTCCCGTGGATTTTGCCACCGACGGCGTCTTTCTGGCGGGGATTGCGCACTACCCCAAGCCCATGGAAGAAACTATCGCCCAGGCCCAGGCTGCCGCGTCCCGAGCCACAACCCTGCTGACTTCGCCGCGGCTCCAGGTGGGCGGCGTCGTGGCGGAAGTGTTCGCGGAGCGTTGCGCCGGCTGCGGCGTGTGTGTCACGGTCTGTCCCTATCAGGCCATTGCTCTGGACCAAAACGGTCAGGCCGTAATCAACGAGGCTCTATGTAAAGGCTGCGGCACTTGCGTGGCTTCCTGCCGCTCGGGGGCGGCCCAGCTCAAGGGCTTTACCAACGCCGAGGTCTTCGCACAGATTGCGGCCTGCTTTTAAGGACATGACTTCATAATGATGGAATGTTTTCATAGAGCGGTTGCCAAAAATGCTTTCCGATTGCTGATTTCTTAATCCCCCTTTGTCAAAGGGGGACTTGCAAATTGATTTGTCATACTTAAGGACAACGTTATGACCAGCGCATTCGAACCCAAAATCATCGCTTTTTTCTGCAAGTGGTGCACTTACGGCGGCGCCGACCTGGCCGGTGTGAGCCGTCTCCAGTACCCGCCCAATTTCCGGGCCGTGATGCTCCCCTGCACCGGCCGGATGGACCCCAAGTTCATCCTGGACGCCTTCCGCCACGGTGCGGACGGGGTCTGGGTCTCGGGCTGCCATCCGGGTGACTGTCATTTCATTGCCGGCAACCTGCACGCACGGCGCAAATTCACCCTGCTCCATGATTTCCTGGCCAGCGTCGGCATTGAACCGGGCCGCCTGCACTTTTCCTGGATTTCCTCGGCTGAGTCCACCAAGTTCCAGCAAACGGCCATCGACGTGATCAACGCGGTCAAGGCGCTGGGGCCCAACACCCGGTTTGTCAAACGCGATCTCAAGGTGGCTTAAATGAACAGCCGAACCGAAAAGATACGGGCCGCGGCCAAAAAGCTCTTAAGCGACGGGACGGTGGATGTGGTCATCGGCTATCAGGCCGGCACGGTGCCGCTCAGGAATGCCCCGTACTTCGCCCGGACCCCTGATGAAGCCGACCAGCTTATCTGGGACAGCAATTGCCGCGTCAACCTGGCCACCTTCATTCCCCGGCGCCAGGACAAAATCGCGGTGGTGGCCAAAGGCTGCGACGCCCGCAATATCGTCAACCACCTGTTGGAAAACCAGATATCCCGGGACCGGGTCTATATCATCGGGGTCCCCTGCACCGGCATGGTAGACCCGGCCCTGATCCAGGCGCAGGTCCCGGACGGCAAGGCCATTTTAGAGGTGGTGGAAGCTGATGGGCAGATCACGGTCAAGGGGCGGGACTTTGCCGTCACCCTGGATAAAGCCGCAATGCTGCGCCAAAACTGCCAGGTTTGCCAGCACCCGACGCCGCCCGTCTATGACGAGTTGGTGGCGGACCCTATCCCTGACAAGGCAGTTGACCCTTACCAGGACCTCAAGGAATTGCTGGCTAAATCCGAGGGCGAGCGTTGGGAATATTACCGGGAACTGGTTAAAGATTGCCTCAGGTGCTACGCCTGCCGGGATGCCTGCCCCCTATGTTACTGCCAGGTTTGTTTCGTGGATGAGACCATGCCCCAGTGGGTGGGCAAGTCTCAGGATGCCACGGACGTTTTGACCTTCCACCTGCTCCGGGCCTACCACTGCGCCGGCCGCTGCACCGACTGCGGGGCCTGCGAGTCGGCCTGCCCCGTGGGCATCAAGGTGCGGCAGTTCACCCGGGTCCTGGAAAAGAGCATCAAGGAGCGTTACGGCTATGAAGCGGGCCTGGATCCGTCCCAAAAACCGCCGCTCACCGTGTTTCTTCCCGACGATCCGCAAGAGTTCATCAAGTAAGGACTACCCATGGCAAGTTATATCCTGAAAAAAAGTGATTTGGCGGGATTTGTCGAGTCCCTCACCGGGGAGTTGGCAGTAATGGGACCGGTGTTGCAGGACGGTAAATTCACCTTTGCCGCGGCCGACCCTAAGGAATTCCGTCTGGATTTCCAGAATACCTATCTCTCTCCCAAGGACCTGTTTTTCCCGCAGTCAGAGAAGATGCTGGAGTTTAACGCCACGCCCGGCGAGGAAGGGGCTTTTATCCTGGAGGACATCAAGGATAAGCCCCAGCCCAGGCTGGTTTTGGGCATCCGGCCCTGTGACGCCAAGGCCTTTGCAGTGCTGGACACGATTTTTACGAACGACCAATATACCGACCCCTACTGGACGGCCAGGCGCGAAGCCACGGTGCTCATTGGGCTGGGCTGCAATGAGCCTTGCCCTACCTGTTTTTGCACGAGTATGGGCACGGGGCCCTTCCACGAAGCGGGCCAGGACGCCCTGGCGGTTGATTTGGGCGACCGGCTGCTGATTAAACCCCTGACTCCCAAAGGGGAGGAGATTCTGAAAAAAGCCCAGGGGCTCACTCCGGCTGCGGCCGCAGATGAGGCCCAGGCCCAGGAGCTCAAGCAGCGGGCTGAGGCCGCCATTGCCGGCACGGTGGAGACGGATAAGATTGCCCAGCGCACGGTCATGGAACTCTTGGAGGCCCCCCACTGGGACGTGGTCCAGGAGCGTTGCCTCAACTGCGGCGTCTGCACCTTTGTCTGTCCTACCTGCCACTGCTTCGACATCCAGGACGAAGTCCACGGCCACACCGGCGTGCGCCTGCGGAACTGGGACTACTGCATGTCCTGGCTTTTCACCCAACACGGCTCGGGGCATAACCCCCGGCCCCACAAAAAAGAGCGGGTGCGCCAGCGCTTCATGCACAAATTCAAGTACATCCCCCTCAAGCGGGACGGCGAGATCGGCTGCGTCGGCTGCGGCCGCTGCGTCACACTCTGTCCGGTGAACATTGACGTCCGGGACGTGGTCCGGGATATGAACGATTAATTACGAGGCTCACGTGAAGAATCCCTATAAGCCTTATCCGGTCCGAATCGAAAAGATTGTGGTGGAAACGGAGGACAAAAACCTCCGGACCTATAAACTCGTGTTCCTCAACCCTGAGGATGAACAGGCCTTTGCCTACATGCCGGGCCAGTTTGCCGAGCTCTCCATCGCCGGGGCCGGCGAGATCCCCATCGGCATCGCCTCCTCGCCCACGGAACGTGGCTATCTGCTCTTTACCGTCAACCGGGTGGGCGCGGTGACCACGGTCCTGCACAATATGAAGGCCGGCGACATCATGGGCGTGCGGGGCCCCTTGGGGAATTGCTACCCCTTGCAGGAGCTTACCGGCAAGAACCTGTTGATCATCGCGGGCGGCTTTGCCGTGACTACGCTCCGGTCCACCATCGTCTGGCTGCTGGACCCGGCCAACCGGGCCAAGTACGGCAAAATCACCTTCGTTTACGGCGCCCGCACCCCGGGGTCGCTGCTCTACCGGGAGGAATGGCAGGCCTGGCAGCAGCGGGACGATATCGACTGCTACATCACCGTAGATAAGGAATTCCCCGGCTGGACCGGCAAGGTGGGGTTTGTGCCGACGGTGACTGCGGAGGTCTGCCCTCCCGCCCAGGATACCTACGCCCTGGTGTGCGGGCCGCCCATCATGATCAAGTTCACCCAGCCGGTGCTGGAAAAGGCTGGATTTGCGCCGGAGCAGATCATCATGAGCCTGGAAAACCGGATGAAGTGCGGCATCGGCATCTGCGGCCGCTGCAATGTGGGGCCGGAATACGTCTGCAAAGACGGGCCGGTCTTCACCCTGGCCCAGCTCAACCAGTTACCCCGAGAATATTGATGACCTGAGTACGGGGTAAAGAAGCACAGACTTTGGGCAAGAGTATAACTTGCCGTAAAAGAACAGGGGCGCGGCGTGCCGCGCCCTTCCCTGTCAAACTGGGGGCCGGCTAGCGCCGCCGGCCGCTGCCACCCCCGCCCCGGGCGCCGCCGCCTCTCGCGGCCCGGCGGGGGTTGAATCGTAATCAAATGATTATTCTCCTTGGGGATCTTCCTTGGCCCGGATAGCTTGGCCGCCAAATTTTTTGGTCCCGGCTTTTCCCGGCTCATCGCGTATGACACTCTTGTCCATGCGCTCCATTTGCGGACATGGCTGCGGGACCCCGGTCCTCATTTTTTTTGGTTCTTTCGAAGGCGGCGGCGGGGACGGTTGTTTCTCTTTGGGCGGCTCGGTGTTTTGAGCCAGGAGCAACACTCCGGTCTGCGGGGCATCGGTCATAAAGAGAAGAGAAGCTTGACCCGGGGTCGGGGCTGCCTGGACCGGAAGCGTTGCCGCCATGACCAGGGCCGCCGTCAGGCCCAGCGCTCCCTTGAGGAAACTTTGGATGAAATACCGCATAATAATCCCTCCCTTAATCAACCTCATCAATTACTTTCAGGACTTTTGAGGCCGAGCACCTCAAAGACTTCCAGGGGGGCCTGGCGCCCCTTGACCGTGCGGGTCTCTTGCCGGCCGGTTACCACACCCGGGGCTGCATTGATGGTACTACGGCTGGCGACGATGGTCCAGCCCAATTCTTTGGTCAAGGATTCCAGACGCGAGGCGGCATTAACCGTATCGCCGATGGAAGTAAACTCCAGGCGTTTGGGGGAGCCGATATTGCCCACAATGGCTTCGCCGGTATGCAGGCCAATGCCGACGGCAAAACCGGGCAGCTCCAGGTCGCCAAAACGCTGCGTCATCCAGGTGCGAAACTCCTGGGCTTTTTGGGCCAGGTCCAAAGCGGCTTGCAGGGCTCGCCGGGCATGGTCAGGATACGGCACCGGCGCGCCAAATATCGCCATCACGGCATCGCCGATAAATTTATCCACCGTGCCTCCCTGGGCCAAAATGGGCTCACAGGCCTGGCTCAAATACGTGTTGAGCATCTCCACCACCTGGCGGGGCCCCAAACTCTCGGAGATCGTCGTAAAATTTCTTATATCGGAAAAAAGTACGGTTACCTGAAAGACTTCGCCACCCAGATCGGGCAGCTTGCCCGAGGCCAGCAGTTTCTCCACCACTTCGTCGGCAACATAGCGGGAAAAAATCTTCCGGATACGGGCCCGTTCCCGTTCTTCCCCTGTCAGCTTTAGGCCCAAAATGCCCATATAGCTGAGCATCACCCCCACCTGCACGTTAGCGGTGGGCAGCAGCCAATACCGGCAAAAAAGCAGGTAGGCTGCGAGCGCGGCCAGGGTGCCTAACGCCACTCCCGCCGCCAGTCCTCGCCAGGGGGACAGCCGGTAAAATAAGATACTGCCCGCTATGAGGATGGCGATCAGATAAAGAGAGGTGAGGTAGCCGGGGACCGGTCGGGGGAATTTCCCGGTGAGCAGGGTTTCGATGATATTGGCGTGAATTTCCGGACCGCTCATGTCGCTGCCCTGCCACTTCCACATGGTCAGAGAATAAGGAGTGGGGTGGATGTCCTGGAGCGCGGCGGGTTCATAGGCGACAATGACAATTTTATCTTTAAGAGCCTTGATAGCCAGATCGTTCTCCGCTCCTGGGGCCAGGAAACGCCGCATGGAGAGGCGGGGGAAGGTGTCCGGCGGGCCGGCATAACCAATAATGGGGAAAGTGCTGGCGTTAATTCCCTGGGGGTCAACGCCCGACCAGATTTTAAGGATGGGGTCGTGGCTCAGGCGCGCAATCTCCCCGGCTACATCCTGGTGCGCGGCCCGCATCGCCAAGAGCTTGCCGAAGGCGAGTCCGACCCGGCCGTAGTCATCGGCCAGGGCTGGCACGAAACGCCGGATCGTCCCGTCATCGTCATTGTAAAAATTTATCAAGCCCACGTCCTGCATCTGCCGGGGTAAAGAGAGCAGGTACTCCTGCAGGGGCGGGATAATGACGCTTTTCTGATGTTCATCGGCGGACAGATTTCCCGCCAGGACGACCCGCCCGGAAGCGAGCTGTTCTGTGAAGGGACCGTTGTAGTTCAGGCTGCGATGGTTCGGGGGCAAATCCAAGGTCTTCAGCCAGGAGGCAATGCTGACCTGAAAGAGATAGTCCATGCCGATGCTTTTGGCGCCCACCCGGCGCAAGACCTCTATCACCCGGGCAAAATGGGGCGTCCAACATACCAGTGGTTCTTGGGGATGTTCCTGCAGAGTTGGCTCATCCAAAGCCACGATCACCACATGCTGCGGCTGATAGCGCACACCGGCCAACTGATGCCAGAGATCGTAATAAATCTCTTCCGGTCTTTCCAGCCACCCGGCCCAGGTCATGCCGGCCACCGCCCCGTAAACCACGAGCAGCAGCACCACAACCAAAAGCAGGTTATCTTTCCGGCGGCTTCTTGTGGTCATATCTTTCGCCAAACTCTCTAAGGCCGCTGAACTACGCTGCCGGGTTTGGACACACCCGGTTCGACTAGATTTTTTGAAAGTAATATTTCTTTTAGGATATTAAAATTAACGAATTTATGCTTGCCCGATCTAACCCAACAGATGAAAAGTGCCGATATTCACAACCGGACGGCTGCAACACTATAGCACACTTACCTACACAGGAGTTAACCATGCTCAGGACCTCGCGTACCCTCGGGACCATACTCGCATTAGTTGTGGTCTGCCTCACCGCCATCGCCTCACGGCCTCTGGGAGATTCCGAAATCTCTGCCCAGGGAGCCCTGGATAAGACCCTTGCACCCTATTTTATGGTCATCAGCGATGATCCGGAAAAAGATGTCATGCCGTTGAAAAGCACCCGGGCCGACGTCAAGATTGCCGGGACGGTGGCGGAAGTCAAGATTACCCAGGTTTACCGCAATACCGGCAAGAAAACCCTGGAGGCCATCTATGTTTTTCCGGGCTCGACCCGGGCCGCGGTGCATGCCCTGCGTATGACCATCGGGGAGCGGGTGATTGAGGCCGAGATTATGGAGCGGCAAAAGGCCCGGGAAACCTACGAAACGGCCAAAAAAGAGGGGAAGACCACCTCGCTGTTGGAGCAGCAGCGGCCCAACGTCTTTCAGATGAATGTGGCCAATATCCTGCCGAATGATGAGATTAAGGTGGAACTCACCTACATGGAACTCCTGCAGCCGGAGGACAATATCTATGAGTTTGTCTACCCCACGGTGGTGGGGCCCCGGTATACCACCAAAACTGCGGCAGGGGCCCCGGATACCGACAAGTGGGTCAAGAATCCTTATCTCCACGAAGGACAACCGCCTCCCTATACCTTTGGCCTCAACGTGGAGTTGCTGAGCCCGGTGCCCATCGTCAAGCTGGCCAGCCCCAGCCATGAGGTGGAGATCAACTACTCCGGCAAGACTGCGGCTCACCTTAAAATCAAGGATGAGAAGACCGCGGGGAATAAGGATTTTGTGCTGCGCTACGGGTTGGCCGGGGGCAAAATCGACAGCGGCCTGCTCCTTTACCCGGGCCAGGAGGAAAACTTTTTCCTGTTGATGATGGAACCGCCGGTCAAGGTGGCGGCTAAGGAAGTGCTGCCCCGGGAATATATCTTCATCGTGGATGTCTCCGGGTCCATGTACGGCTTCCCCCTGGAGACCACCAAGGCTCTGATGCAAGACATCATCAAGGGGCTTACGCCCAAGGATTTTATGAACGTTCTGCTGTTTGCGGGCGGTTCGGCGATCTTATCGCCCTCCGGTTCCCTGCCGGCCAACGAGGCCAATAAACAAAAGGCCCTGGATTTCATCAAGGCTCAATCCGGCGGGGGCGGCACCAACATCGTTCCGGCCATGGAGCAAGCCCTGGCTCTGCCCCGCACTTCGGGAGTTTCCCGGATTGTAACCGTGGTCACCGACGGCTACGTGGACGTCGAACCCCGGGTCTTTCAACTGATTCGGGAAAATTTGGGATCCGCCAATCTGTTTGCCTTCGGTATCGGCACCTCGGTCAACCGTCACCTCATTGAGGGTATGGCCCGGGCCGGCATGGGCGAAGCTTTCGTGGTGCTCAACCGCGGCGAGGCCGCCAAACAGGCCGCCAGGTTCCGGAACTATATTGCCAATCCGGTGCTCACGGACATCAAGGTTGCCTTCGAGGGCTTCCAGGCCTACGACACGGAACCAAAAGCGGTGCCGGACCTGTTCGCCTTAAGGCCCATCACCATCCTGGGCAAGTACCGGGGCAGCCCCACGGGAGCCATTGTAGTGCGGGGCAAAACGGCCCGGGGCTCCTTTGAGCGCAAGATCGACCTTGCGGAAGCCAAGGCGTCCCCGGAGAACGTCGCCCTGCGATTCCTCTGGGCCCGGCAGCGCCTCATGAATCTCGTGGATTTTGCCTCTCTGGAACGGGATAATCAAGAGGTGGTGAAGGAGGTGACGGCCCTGGGTCTCAAATACAACCTGATGACCCCCTACACTTCGTTTGTAGCGGTGGATAAGCTCAAGCGGGCCGACGGCCAGTTGGTCACCGTGAAGCAACCCCTGCCCCTGCCGGCAGGGGTCTCGAACCTGGCCATCGGAGAGTCGGTGCTGGCGCCATCATGGGGGGGCTTTCAAAAAGGCCTGGTGCCCGAAGTGACCATGATCAGAAAACCGGCGGCTACCCAGCCGAGTCTTGACGTGGCCGGAGGGGGACTGACCCCGGGCGGCGCGGCGGCCTCCGAAACGAGCGTGACCGTCACAATCCAAGAGGTGCGGACCAAGGGAGACCTGCCCCCGGCCGCGGTGAAAAAAGTCCTGGAAAGCGAAGTGGCGAAACTGGCGCGTTGCTGTCAGGATGCCGCCAAGAGTGGCCGTAAGCTCCCGGCGACCCTCACCCTGGTGTTTACGGTGGGGACCGACGGCAAGGTAAGCGCTGATCCGGTGGGCAAGCCGCCTCTGGCGAGTCAAGAATTTGCCAACTGCCTGGCCGCGACCTTCCGGGGCCTGCAATTCCCCAGCTCCCAGAAGGCCTTAACCCAGGTAACCGTAACCCTTGCCCTAAAAGTCAAATAAGGGCCAACTTCCCAAGGAAAAGAGGGACCGGAGGTATTGCACTTCCTCCGGTCCCCTTGGGTGATTTTCAGCGAGGTGAGCAGGGAGTCCATAGACTCGTTGTGCCACAAAGTAACCAGCCCCCCCGATAGTGGTGAGCACCAACGCCACCAAGAGCACTAAAATGCGGGTCCTCAGTCTGAGGCCCCTCTACCCATATGGAGTAATGGCTCTCATGTGTTCATGGTTCAGGGGTTGGACGGAGATATTGGGGAAATTGTTTTGCCAAGAACGGTTCTAACCCTTGAAAGAGGATCTGCGCCACCTGTTGGCAGCCGGCATTGGTATAATGATAGGTATCATAATAAAACTTCGTATTTTTCGGCATTTTCCGAGCCAGATCGATTACCATAACGTGATGTTCCCGGCAGGTTTTTCGCATGACATCATTGTAAAGTTCTAAAAGCTGCCACATGGTCTTGCCGTCCGCCCACCAGCACATGGCCTTAGCCAAATTGACCCCGGTCAACGGGTCGATGAGATCTCCGAAGACCATCGGCTGGGTAACAAAAACCGGTTCGATGTTATGGGCCCGGGAAATTTCAATGAGCTTATGCAGACGGGCTTCGTAGGGTTTAAGGTACTTCTCCCGATGTTCCTGAAGTAAGGCTTGAGCCTTTTCTGGAGAAATATCAAGTTGTTTTAATTCAGCAAAATTGAAAATAGGGTCAGTCAGGCCCATCTGATTAGCCTTGGAGTAACGACCGTAATTGACGGCGTAGCTCAATACCAGACTGTGATTGATGAGTCCTCCCCAGAGAGAGGCCAGCAGACCACGGACAGGATTTTTTTTCTGGTAATTTTGATCCCACTGCCAGGGAGCCACCAGGCCGATGTCGTTGGCGCCCGTCAGGAACAGGACCACTTTGGGTTTGATTTTGAGGACATAATCCTCCATAAAGATGAAATGCCCGAAAGTTGAGTGACCATTCAGGCCGCCGTTATTGAGCCACACAGGTCTGAATTTTTCCTTTAACTTGCTTGCCAAAATATCGCACCAGGTCTTGCCGTCGGAGATGAGCGAGCATTCAGTGGTGCTGCCGCCAATGGCAAGGATGGTTAAGCACCCGGCAAAGTTTTTCGGCGGCATTTCCCCCCGGAAGCCCAAATGATTCCGGCTGGTTGCAATAATCTTGTCCAACTTGTCGGTTTTATCATTGGAAATTTGAAACTTCCGGTCATGAGGCAACTCGATCTTATTGCCTTTTACCCGGTACTCGATGGGTTCAAAGATGCGCAGCAGGCCCTCGAGCAAGACGAAAGATAAAGAAATCCCAATCAATACTGCCAAAAAATTCCTGCCGATATTCCGCCAAGACATCCCAACTCCCAACTTTCTAGATCCATTATATCAGGTTCCTGAGGACCATAAGTCCCGGATAGACCCTGTGCCCTGTCCCCGGGTATCGGCTGCCGCCACCGAGGGGCCGCCTGCCGCCCGGCAGCCAGGACCAGCTCAAGCAGAAGCAATCCCAGTTTCGCCCACCATTTACGCATCGCGCTGACCTTCTGCAAAATCCCGGTTACTTACCGGACCACCGTCACTTCGCAGGGGGCATGGGCCACCACCTTAGAGGCGGTTGAGCCCATCAATATCCTTTCCAGGGCATTCATGCCGGTACTGCCGATGATGATGCGGTCGAACTTACCTTCCTGAGCTTTCTGGATGATGAGATTGGCCGGGACCAGCCCTGCCTCCAGCACCGTTTCCACTGGCAGGTTTTTGGCCTCGAACAGGGCCTTGCCCTTTTTCAAGGCGGTTCTGGCTTCGTCTTCCAGCTTATCCTGGATGCCCGGCGGCATGCCTTCCAGATAGTCCGCGGCATAATAGGCCACCGACATCAGCGTCACCTGGGCCTTTAGGGTTTCTGCCAATTCCACACCTCGCTGCACTGCCTTCATGGAATGCTCCGAGCCGTCTGTCGCCACCAGTACTTTCATACGAAACCTCCCCGGCATGACCCAAGATCTTCACGATGGGCGTGAGCTAAGACTTTAAGAACAATAGTAGTAAGTAACGTATATCATGATTCGCTTCACCTGCACCAGGGACAATAAACCGGAAAAAATCCATCAACGCTCTGAGGTCATGTGCCTCAAGCCGTTCAGCGATTAACTCAGAGCCTGCGGCCCGGACCCGGGGGCTTCGCTTCAGGATTTTTCTTCCGGGAGCAGCTTGCGCTCATACGCTTGGCGCACCTTCTCCAATAACTCTTCCAAGGCCACCGGCTTCATGACATAATCGAAGGCCCCCAATTGCATGCACTGGATCCCCGATTCCACCGAGGCCTGGCCGGTGAGTATGATGACTTCCACCCGGGGTTGCTTTTTTTTGATCGCCCGCAAGGTTTCGACGGCGTCCATCCCCGGCATCTTGCTATCCAGGATGATGACATCGGGATTCCGGCTCTCCAGGATTTCCAGCGCCTTATAGCCGCTTTCCACCCCGGCGGCCTCGATATTTCCCGCCTTCAGCCCCTTGATCATGGTCTCCAGGAAGTCCTGCTCACCATCTACAATTATAACCTTGCACCTTTCCATCCTCTCGCTCCTCGAGTCACCTCACCGGCAGATAGATAGTGCAGGTGGCGCCTTTGCCTTCTCCGCTGCCCCCATGATCCAGCCCCCTGGTTTTCTTTGGCGGTGAAAAAGGGGCAAATTTTTTTATAATATTTCTTTGGACATACCCAATCTATTATCGCTGATCTCCAGGGAAAGTTCATGGTTTTTGACGAAGCCGCAGGTATTGACGATGGTATGGAAATTTTTCCCCGGCGAAATCTCTCAATAATTTTTACAGGTTATGAATGGGGGCCAAACCGGCCACCCTTTGGGTTATAATAAAGGCAGCCTCAGGGACGGACGCAAAGGCGGACAAGCGGCGCGGGCCGACGGCAGCTCGCACCGATTCCCCTTGAATCTCCCGCCGCTCTGGGCTAAAGTTTTAAGATGAAATCACATTTCGAATCAGGTTTCAGGCCCAACCGCCCCCCGAAAAACGAGATGCCCAAGCGCTATGAAGACCCCAAGTGGGTCCAGAGCATGATACTGAGCCTCGACCACAATTATGCTATGGCAACTTTCCTGGGAGCCAGCGGCCTGCAAGATACTGACTTAATTGAGTTGACCCCGCGCCTGACAGCCCTTGATCAAGACCTGGCCGCAGGACGGCAAAGCGGCCAAGCGGGGTTCATGGAGTTGCCCTACCAGACCCAGACCGTCAAAGAGATCCGCCAGATTGCCAAGCCGCTGTTGGAGTGGTGTTGGGATTTGGTGGTGCTGGGCATCGGGGGTTCCGCGTTGGGGGCCCGAGCCCTGCATCAGGCCCTATGCCATCCCCAACACAACAAATTTCCCGCGGCCCGTCGCAACCACAAACTGGGGCTTTGGGTGGCCGACAATATTGACCCGGACTACTTTTACGGCCTGCTGGACGGCCTGGACCTGCGCCGCACCGGCTTCAACGTCATCAGCAAATCCGGCCATACCGTGGAAACCTTGGCTCAATTTCTGTGGGTGTACCAATTGGTGAAAAACCGGATAGGGGAGGCCAAGGCCCGGGAACGAATCATCATCACCACCGACCCGGAGCAGGGGCCGCTCCGGAGCCTGGCCGCCCGGGAACATTTGCCAGCTCTGGCCGTCCCCCCCCAGGTGGGAGGCCGCTTCTCGGTGCTCTCGGCGGTGGGGCTTTTGCCCGCGTTTGTGTCCGGCATCGACGTAGAAGAACTTCTGGCCGGGGCCCGGGCCATGGCTCAGCGCCTGCAAGACACGCCGGTTGACCGCAACCCGGCCTATCGCCTGGCAGCCTTGTTCTATCTCTTCGCCGCGGCCAAAAAACGGCCCATCCTGGTATTCATGCCGTATGCCAGCAGCCTGGCGGGGATGGCAGAGTGGTTCGGTCAGCTTTGGGCCGAAAGTTTGGGGAAGCACAGTACTGCCAGCACCCCGGTAAAGGCCGTGGGAGCTACCGACCAGCATTCCCAATTACAGCTTTATATGGAAGGGCCGGCCGACAAGCTGGTCACCTTCCTGACCGTGGATAAGTTCACGAATAGTCTGGAGATTCCGGATAGTTTTCCCGATGACCCCGCCTTAAGCTACCTGGGGGGCCACTCCATGCAGGAGCTGCTCCTGACGGAGCAGCAAGCCACCGCCTTCAATCTCATGAAGGCGGGCCAGCCCAACCTGACGCTACACCTGCCGGAAATCAATCCTTTTACCATCGGCCAACTGATCTATCTCCTGGAGATGGTGACGGTGGCGGCGGCCGGTCTCTTTGGGGTCAATGCCTTTGATCAGCCGGGAGTGGAAGGGGGCAAGCAGACCACTTCTGGCCTGATGGGCCGCCCGGGGTTCGAAACCTTTCGCCAGGAATTCGCCGCTGCCCCGCCGGCTCTGGATAACTACCGGATTACTTAGGGATTATGAAGCATCTCAAACTCACCACCTCCTGGTGGCGTCCGGGAAAAGACCTGGATACTTTCGGGTTAGTAAAATTCTTCTCTTTGCCCGGTTTTGTGGTCATTTTGGTATTTACCGTTATTCTGACGGTGCTCCTGACCCTGCGGGCCCAACAGATGGCCCTGAAAAAAAACGAAGACTATCTGATCCTGCTCGCCTCCAACCTGAACCACCAGATTTATCAGCAGTTCGTCTTGCCCACGGCCTTTGAAAAGGGCGGGCGCATCACGCTGTCTGACCCGGAGCAATCCAAGCGCCTGGATATGGTAGTCCGCACCACCATCCATGGCTTTCACGTGGAGCAATTGAACCAGTACGATCAGGAGGGCGTCTTTTCCTATAGCACCGCCGCCGAGCTATCCTTGGGGAAAAAATGTGACCACGTCCTGGGGGTGCGAAAGGCCCTGGCCGGGGAAGATTACTTCGAGTTACCCGGCTATAGCCCTATCTGGAGCATCTTCTGGCCGCACCGTTATCGGCATCAATACCTCAAGGCCTATATTCCCTTCCGGCTGGAAGACAAGGCCTTGCCCCAAACCGGTCCGGTGGTGGGGGTCATTGAGATTACCCAGAATATCTCCGAGGACCTGGCCCAGATCGCCAATTTCCGCCTTATCATCCTGGTCACCCTGATCGTGATCATGGGGCTGTTATTCCTCGTCTTGCGGCAAATCGTCAAAAAGGCCGGCACCATCCTGGAACGCCGCCAGGAAGAGCAGCGTGGTCTGGAGGCGCAGCTCCACCAGTCTGAGCGCCTGGCAGCCCTGGGGGAGATGACCGCCGGGGTGGCCCACGAGGTCCGCAACCCGTTGGGGATCATCAGTTCCACCGCCGAGCTGCTGCAGGCCCGGCTGGCCCGCTATGAACCCCAAAACCGCTTGGCCCAGATCATCGTGGAAGAGTCCAACCGCCTCAATGAAAAGGTCACGGAATTCCTGGATTTTGCCCGACCGCGCATCCCTAACCTGCGCTCCTGCGACCTGGAAGCTACCCTCAACCGCAGCCTGGAACTGCTGCAACCCGAGATTGACCGCCTGGGCATCCAGGTCAGCCGGGAATATCAGCTGAACGGCCGGCCCCTCACGGTGGACTCGGATCTCCTGCATCAGGCCTTTTTGAATATCTTTCTGAATGCCATCCAGGCCATGCCCCGGGGTGGCCACCTGACCGTGTCCACCATGCCCGGCCCCCACGGTCAGGGGGGAGAAATCTGGGTTCAGGATGAGGGGGAAGGCATTGAGCCCGAAACCCTGAAAAAGATCCTTAACCCGTTTTTCACTACCAAGGAAAAGGGCAGCGGCCTGGGGCTGCCCATTGTCAAAAGCATCATCGAGGCCCACCAGGGGAGCTTGCAGATCAATAGCACCATGGGCAAGGGAACCACCATCATCATTACCCTGCCCGATCTGGCGTCCCGGAAAGCGGGTTAACGCCACGGCAGACAAACCTGAAAACCTGTGGCCATGCTGAAAGCGAGTCCGAAGCCCTATGGATACGATCTTAGTCGTTGACGACGAAATCAATTATCTCACCGTCATGGAGACCCTCCTGGGCGAGGCGGGCTATGAGGTCCTCACGGCCGGGAGCGCCATCGAGGCCGTCAAGATTGCCGGGGCATCGGATTTGGATCTCGTCCTCACCGACATGAAGATGCCCAAGATGAGCGGCATTGAACTCTTGGACGAATTGCAGCGCCTCTATCCGGACCTGCCGGTAATCATCATGACCGCTTACGGCACCGTGGAAAAAGCGGTCACGGCCATGAAAAAGGGGGCCTTCGATTACATCCTCAAGCCCTTCAAGAATGAAGAAATCCTGGTCACCATCGCCAAGGCCCTGGAGCACCGCCATCTGATCCTGAAAAATCGCCTGCTCAATCAGGAATTGGACAAGAAATACGGCTTCCCCAATATTGTGGGAGAATCCCGGGTCATGCACGATATCCTGACCCTGGTCAAACGGGTGGCCCAATCCCGGGCCACGGTGCTGATTACCGGCGAGAGCGGCACCGGCAAGGAACTCATCGCCCGGGCCATTCACCAGTGCAGCAACCGGGTCACCAAAAGCTTTATCTCCGTCAACTGCGGCGCCCTGACCGAAACCCTCCTGGAGAGCGAACTCTTCGGGCATGAGCGGGGCGCCTTCACCCACGCCGTGGCCATGCGCAAAGGCCGGTTCGAACTGGCCGACACCGGCACCCTGTTTATGGATGAAGTGGCGGAGATGTCCCAGGCCCTCCAGGTCAAGCTTCTCCGGGTCCTGCAAGAGATGGAGTTCGAACGGGTGGGCGGCACCCGCACCATCAAGGTGGATGTCCGGGTGGTGGCGGCCTCCAACCGGGACTTGAAAGAGGAGGTGGAAGCCGGGCGCTTCCGGGAGGACCTGTTCTATCGCCTCAACGTGGTCCATCTCCACCTGCCGCCCCTGCGCCAGCGCCAGGAGGACATACCCCTTTTGGCCACTCACTTCATCAGCAAGTATGTCACCGAAAACCTCCGGGACAAAACCCGCATCACCCCTGAAGCCCTGAAGGTGCTGATCCACTACGCCTGGCCGGGGAACGTCCGGGAGCTGGAAAACGTCATAGAGCGGGCAGTCATCCTGTGCAGCAACAACACCATCACTCCCCAGGACCTGCCCGGCGAGTTGGCCCCCGCCCCAGCCGAGTCCAAACTCGAAATCGACCGCTTCATCCCGCTCCATACGCCGTTGCCTGAAGCCCTGGACACCATCGAAGAACAGATGATCCGCCGGGCCCTGGAAAAGAGCGGCCAGATCCAGGTCCGGGCTGCGGAGATTCTGGGGATCACCAAAAGTTTGCTGCAGTATAAGTTGAAGAAATATCATTTGACCACTTGATGGATTGAAAACTATAAGAATGGATTAGCTTTTGAACGAGTTAAATAACAAATCTAAATTTAAATATGTTGACTTATTCTGCGGGGCGGGGGGGCTGTCTATTGGTTTTCAGAAAGTAGGGTTTGAATGTGTTTGTGCCATTGATAATGATGAAAGTGTTATGAAGACCTACCGGGCAAACTTTATAGACAATATCATCCAAACGGATATCACAGAAGATATCACCTTGCCTTATGCAGACATAATAATCGGTGGCCCACCGTGTCAAGGGTTTTCCTCAGCTGGGTTACGACGACCTGAAGACAAAAGAAATACCCTGGTCAGAGTCTTTTCAGAAATTGTGGCACGTGTAAAGCCAAGAGCATTTCTATTTGAAAACGTTGAGGGTTTCCTCACGGCTGACAGTGGCAATCGTGTTTTTGATTTGCTAGAGCCATTAATCCACGCTGGATACTTTATTCATCTTCGTAAGGTTAACGCAGCTAACTATGGGGTTCCTCAACATCGAAAGCGGGTGATTGCTATCGGTGGCCATGGTTGGACCCCTACGTTCCCTGAACCTACACACAGGGCATTTGGAGCCCCTGGAGCCTCAAGGGCTTTTAAACATCTTTCTCCTTGCCCTACATTGTCTGACGCATTGATGGGATTGGTTCAGCCTTCAGAGAATCCTCCGGGAATCCCGGAAGGCCACTATGTGCGTCCTATCTCAAAACAAGATTTTGACCGAATTATACTCCTAATGCCTGGACAAACAATGAAGGATCTCCCTGTTGAGCTTTGGCACGACAGTTATAGACGGCGCGCTTATAGACGGGTTATGGACGGTACTCCCACAGAACGACGCGGAGGGGCACCGTCTGGTCTTCGGCGGCTGTTGTCTGATCAACCTTCTAAGGCTATTACAAGTGGAGCTATTTCAGAGTTCGTACATCCCACTGAGAATCGTTTTATGACTCTAAGGGAGTGCGCAAGAATCCAGACATTCCCAGACGAATTCGTGTTCGTCGGTACCGTGGCAGAATGTATTTCGCAAATTGGAAATGGAGTGCCTCCTCGTCTTGCAGAGATATTTGCCAGAAGTCTAAAAAAGGACCTATTGGCCCAAACATATCCACCTGATTTTGCGAAAGGTCTTCTCCTTTCATTTGTGCCTACCTCTTCAAATGGGAAAAGCCCGGCATTAGAAAAACTATGCAAGCGCGTAAAAGATAAATTTCTGACCCAGCAAATCACTAAAAAAGGTGAACAGTTACCACTATGGCCCTAACCCAATCGCAAAAAACACTGATTGAGAGAGCTCGGTCTGCTGGAACTGCAGATTTGGGTACCAGGCTCAGCGATGAAACTTGTGCTTTCATTTCTGCAATAATCATCAGAGACCTCCAACTTCTTGATAATTTTACAGATATTTCCGAAGACTTTCCCGAATTCTTTGCAGAACCAGACCCTAATAAGTTGATAATTTCAAACTTGGATTTCAATATAATCATTGCCCAACTTTTTAGTCTTGTACCAGATGCAGACACGTATTTTATCTGTCTCGCCGCACTACAAAAAAGCCGTCTGAAATATTCACGTATTCTTGAATATCAGCCAATTCCTACAATGGATCAAGTTGGGCCACGGGCACTACTACAATATGGACAGATGAGTTCACAAATCCTGGCTATTTTTTTATTATGGAGAAAGTGGTTATTTGATATTGATAATAGGGCTGGTCAAGAAACTGGTTATTTGTTTGAGCCTATTATTGCTCACGCCATTGGTGGATCACCGTTCAGTGCCAAAACAAGTCCTATTAAGAGGCGAAAAGATAAATCGAAGAGGCGTCAGGTTGATTGTATAAGAGACAAATTGGCATATGAATTCAAAATACGTGTTACTATAGCAGCGTCAGGACAAGGTCGTTGGGGAGAAGAATTAGATTTTCCTCAGGATTGTAATGATAGCGGGTTCAAGCCTGTATTGATCGTCTTAGACCCAACCCCAAATCCAAAGCTAACTGAGCTTATTAGTGCTTTCGAAAACGTAGGCGGTGACACTTACATAGGTGATGCTGCTTGGAGTCACCTCGAAGAAGCGGCAGGCCAAGTTATGAGTATATTCCTCGATAAATATGTGAAAGCCCCGATGCAGCAAGTTCTCAACTCTTCACCTGACGAACTGCCAGATATTACGTTTGGGATGAAAGACAATATGTTTTCTATAATTGTCGGAGAGGAACTTGTGAGGTTTAAAAGAGCATCTTTTCTTTCTGAAGGTATATTAGAGTCAGGAAGGTCTTTTGTGGATGGAGATGAGAGAGAAAAAATCGATTAGATCGCGGGCACCAAGGGCATCATCACCGATAGTCCGCCATGTAATGCAACGAAATACTGGACGAGAAACCTCTATTGAAAAAAAACTTAGAAGTGCATTGCATAAGATAGGACTTCGCTTTCGAAAAGACTACCAACCACAACGCCAACTAAACATAAAAGCCGACATCGTTTTTCCAAAACAAAAAATCTGTATCTTTATTGATGGTTGTTTCTGGCACGGCTGTCCAATTCACTTTAAAATTCCTAAAATAAACTCAAAATGGTGGAGTGAAAAGATTAGAGATAATATGTTGCGCGACTTTCGCCAAAATAAAGATTTAAATGAGAGGGGATGGACCGTGATCCGCTATTGGGAACATGATGTTACTAATGAAAATCTATCTGCTCTTTGTTCCGAGATCGAACTTACTGTTAAGAATATTGCGCGCAATATAGGATATAATGAAGAGTAAAACATGCTTTAAATTCTTTGAGGTAAAATATTAAGTGGAGCCCCCTTGAAACCCGACCAATTCCCCGACGACATCCGCCCGCACCTCATCCCCACGCCCGAAGGCGAGATGGTTTACCGTTGCCTGGAGTGCGGCGCCGAATTTGATATCACCCAGCTCCTCTATACCTGCCCCCATTGCCGGGGCCTGTTCATGTTGGAAGACAAAAACGAGGCCCGCCTGACGCAACACCCCGGGGCCTTCTGGCGGCGGCTCTTCGATTACCGCAAGATGCTCAATCTCCCGGCCCTTAACGGCATTTTCCGGTTTTACGAACTCATTGCGCCGGTGATACCGCTTTCGGACATCATCTACCTGGGCGAAGGCCATACCCCCCAGGTGGCGGCCAACGCGGACCTCCAGGCCGAGGTGGGGGCTCCTTTCTATTTTAAAAACGACGGTCAGAACCCTAGCGCCTCTTTCAAAGACCGGGGCATGGCCGCGGCCTTAAGTTATCTCAACTTCCTGGCCCACCAGCCGGGGGCCGGGAAGCTGCTGGCCATCTGCGCTTCCACCGGGGACACCTCCGCGGCCGCGTCCCTCTACTCGGCTTATTTGGGGGAGAAAGTGGCCTCGGCGGTGCTCCTGCCCCACGGCAAGGTCACGCCCCAGCAACTGGCTCAGCCCCTGGGCAGCGGCGCCCGGGTCCTGGAGGTCCCTGGCGTCTTCGACGACTGCATGAAGGTGGTGGAGGCCCTGGCCGATAACTACCAGGTGGCCCTGCTCAATTCCAAGAACTCCTGGCGCATTCGGGGCCAGGAGTCTTATGCGTATGAAATCGCCCAGTGGTTTGATTACGACCTTACAGAAAAAGCGGTGGTGGTGCCCATCGGTAACGCCGGCAACATCACCGCCATCATGCAGGGCTTTCTACGCCTCTCTGACCTGAAGATCATCGACACCCTGCCCCAGGTCGTCGGGGTCCAATCCCGCCACGCCGACCCGGTGTTCCGCTACTACCTGGAGCCGGATGAGGCCAAACGGGTCTTTGTGCCGGTAGCGGTGCAGCCCTCCGTGGCCCAGGCCGCCATGATCGGCAACCCCGTGTCCATGCCCCGGGTGATCCGTTTGGTTTCGGAATATCACCGCCGCGCCGGGGCTGGCAGCGTCGCGGTGGTCCAGGTGAGCGAACAGGAGATCATGGACTCCATGTTGCTGGCCAACCGCCACGGCCATATCGCCTGCACCCAGGGCGGCGAATCCCTGGCGGGCTTTCGGGCGGCCATCCAGGCGGGCCTGATAGGGAAAAACGCCACGGCAGTGCTGGACGCCACCGCGCATCACCTGAAATTCATCGGCTTCCAGCAGATGTACTTCGAAGACTCCTTCCCGCCGGAGTTCGAAGTGAAGCCCAAGCCGGAATACCAAAACCGGCCCCAACTGCTCACGCCCAAGACCGCTCAGCCCGAGGAGAAAACCCTGGACCTGGCCGGGCAAATCGCCGCCCTGCTGGAGTTGACGCCAAAGGGCAAATAATATTTGGGAGAGGGGGCCAGGGACAAAAGCCCCTGCCCCCTCTCCCAAACCCTCTC
>DZCR01000128.1:4631-9612 GCA_022736495.1 Desulfobacca acetoxidans | reverse complement strand
TAACAAAGATATCTGATTTGGGCGCATGAAGCAGTCTGACAAAATGGCGCCATTCACTCATGTGGTAGGCAACCACCAGCAGAACGGCCGCCAGGGTGGCCATCGGGATGAGCACCGCCCAGCGCCCGAGAAAAATCAAGATCAGGAGCAGGGTTATCGCATGGACAATGCCGGCCACAGGGGTGCGTCCGCCGTTTTTGATGTTGGTGGCGGTACGGGCGATAGCCCCGGTTGCCGGAATGCCGCCAAACAGGGGAGAAACAATATTGGCCACCCCCTGGGCCACCAGCTCCATGTTGGAACGATGGCGCATACCGGTCATACCATCGGCCACCACCGCCGAAAGCAGCGACTCGATAGCCCCCAACAGGGCGATAATCAGGGCCGACGGAACAAGCTGGGGCAGGGTAGACCATTCAAAACGGGGCAGATGCGGCATAGGAATAACACTGGGCACCGTGCCAAACTGGGAACCGATGGTGGCCACGGGGAGATCAAGGAGTTGCACCAGGGCTGTTGCCAGCAGAATAGCGATAATCGACCCCGGCGCCTTGCGGGAGACCTTGGGCCACAAGACGATCACGGCCATGGAAATCCCGCCGACCAGTAGAGAGTAGGGGTTTATAGTATCGAAGTGATGGCCATATTCGACCACCTTGTGCACAAACTCAGCCGAGGGCTTGGGAATATTCAACCCAAAAAAATCCTTGATCTGAGAGGTGGCGATAATCAAGGCTATACCGCTGGTAAAACCAACTGTCATGGGATAGGGGATAAACTTGATCACCGCCCCCATCCGGGCAAGCCCCATACAGACCAATATCACCCCGGCCATAAGCGTCGCTACCGCCAGTCCGTCGTACCCGAATTTGCTGACAATGGAAAAGACCACAACGACAAAGGCGCCGGTTGGCCCGCCGATCTGCACCCGGCTGCCGCTCAGGACCGAGATGAGAAAACCGGTGACTATCGCCGTGATCAACCCCTGTTCCGGCTTGACCCCGGAGGCAATGGCAAAGGCTATCGCCAGGGGCAGGGCCACGATCCCGACAATAACCCCAGAGAGTATTTCCCGACCCATGTGATGGCGGGCGCATCCTTCCTTGAAGCAGGATACAAGCTCAGGGACCAAACGTGTGCTCATCTTTTTCTTCCTCGAACAAAAGGGGCCCCTTGAGAAATAAGAATTTTCGCGCAAAATCGAGGCGCCCAAAAAATATTGCAGGGCTTCATCAGATGGTCAGGACGATTTACGCGAGAGGAAAGAACCGCAGGGTAAAAGGCGGGGCCAGGAGACTAATGCGGGAGGAATCCCGCAACCCAAGGCTGAAGACGGAAGGCTGACGATAGCAGCCCCCCTTCACCACTCAAATACATTACTATTTGTTCCGATGCAAGACATAACCGGCCAAGGCCGTCAATACCACAATTTCGGTCTGTTGGCCTTGGCCTGATTGCTCAAGGGATCGCAACAGTTCCAGCCCGCAGGCAATCATCGCTTCGGCCTTCTGACGGGCCAGGGTAAAACCATCGTAGCGGGCAATCAGGTCGCGGGCCTCGACAAAACCTGCCTCTCGCTCGTGAGCGTCGGCCAGCATGCAGAGCAAACGCTCCCGATCGACCTCTTCGGCCCGGTTGATCGCGATAATCAGGGGCAAGGTCATCTTGCCTTCACGGAAATCATTGCCGACGGCCTTGCCGGTCGCCGCCTCGTCCCCCTGATAATCAAGGAGGTCGTCGATGATCTGAAAGGCGCAGCCAAGACGCAGGCCATAGTCTCGCAAGGCGTGTCGGGCCTGAGTATTGGCCCCGGCAAGCAAGGCCCCAATCTCGCAGGCCGCCCCAATCAGCCGCGCTGTTTTCCCCATGATCACCGCGAAATAATCCTCTTCCGCCAGATTAACCCTGCTCACATTATGGAGCTGGAGAAATTCACCATCCACCATGGCGGTCGTGGCCTGACAGAAGACCTCCAGGGCGTCGATCCCTCCCGCGCGACCGATCAACAGCATTGAACGGGCATGGAGAAAATCCCCGGCCAGGATTGCCGCCGTCTCCCCATAAGCAACATTGACCGACGGCTTGCCGCGACGGACAAGGCCCTTGTCAATCACATCATCATGGAACAGGGTCGCGCCATGGAGATACTCGAAGGCAATGGCCAACCGATGGATATCGATATTCATTCCATCCACCCCTTTCCCGCCGCCGCTCAGGCGATAACAGACAACGGCCAGCAGCGGCCGGATCCGCTTGCCGCCATGCAACAGGCCGTAGCGCAGCACCTCTGCCAGCAACGGCGCCGTTTCTGTGGCGCAGAGGGCCAGATCATCCTGCATGGCCTGCTCAATTCTCGCCACATCGGGAGCGATGGCAGTTTTTAGCTCAATACTCATATGTGTTCTCGGTTATTGTTTAAGGTAGATAGGTTGAAGTAAGTAGGGTGCGTTCCACGCACCAATGCAGGGTGTTGCCTATACACCGGTGCGTGGAACGCACCCTACTTCTGCTGAAGGTAAAAACAGATGGGCCAGAGGCCCGCTTGCCGTAACCTTCAGTCTTCAACCTATCCACCTTCTTTACTCCTGCCTACATTTGTGCGCAAAAAACTCCTCCACTTCCGCCAGACTCCGCGCCACAGGCGATGGCGGCAGACTGGCCCGGAAACTGCGGCCATAGCCCTTGCTGAACAGGCGGACATCCATAATCGCAATCACCCCGCAATCGGTGGCCGCCCGCATCAGTCGGCCCACCCCCTGCCGCAGGGTGAGGATGGCGCGGGGCACCTGTAAATCAAAAAAAGGCTTGCCCCCGCTTTCGGTAATCGCCTGAATCCGGGCGGCAAGCACAGGATCGCTGGGCACCTCGAAGGGCAACTTGTCGATAATCACGCAACTGAGAGAATCCCCCTGGACATCCACCCCTTCCCAGAAACTGGCCACGGCCAACAGCACCGAGTCGGTGGTTTGCTTGAACTGGGCGAGCAAGGCCTGACGTGAGGCCCGACCCTGCACCAGAATGGGATGAGAGATCGGGGACGCCTCCAGAAATTCCGCCATCATCTCCATCCCCTTAAAACTGGTAAAAAGAACCAGGGCCCGCCCCTGACTGATCTGCAACAGGGCAAGCACCCTCTCGCACACACTCTCATTATAGGACGGGCTGGTCGGCTCGGGAAATTCCTTTTCCGGCACATAGAGCAGGGTGCGCCCACCATAATCAAACGGGGAGTGAAATTGGAGGGTGACCGCCGTATCATCCAGCCCCAACCGTTCCTTGACATAGGAAAAATCACCGCCGGCGGTCAGGGTGGCGGAGGTCATGACACAGCTTGCTACCGAGGCGTAGAGCGTCTTTGCCAGCTCGCGGTCGATACGAATCGGGGTAGCCGACAGGGTGATCGCCCGCTCGCGCCGCTCATACCAGTGGACAAAACGGTCGCCCGCCCCTGTTTCCCGAAAGAGACAGATATGACGCAGATTGGCCTCAAGCTCGTCCGCCCGTGAACTCAGCCCGTTCCAGACCTCGCTGCTGTTGGCCTGACCTGCAAGCATCTCGGTCAACTGACCAAGCCCCGCCGCCATCCCCTCAACCTCTTCCGTCCAGGAGCCGTGACCGTCAATGATCGGCGTCAGGGGATAGCGGCCGCGCGCGACCGGAAAGAGCAGGGCAAAACGCTCGATGCGCTGTAAAAGCCCACGGGCAAAGGGTACGATCTTGTCCCGGCTCTTGGCCGTAAGATCGGTTTCGGCCTGCCGCTCAATATCGGCCACCAGATCGAGGAGTTGATATTGACTGAAATGTTTGCCGAAAAATTGCGTCGCCACCCCTTCCAGATGATGGGCCTCATCGAAGATCACCGCCTGATACCGGGGCAGGATCTCGGCAAAACCACCCTGCCGCAGGGCCAGATCAGAGAAGAAGAGGTGATGATTGACAATCAGCAGCCGCGCCGATCCCGCCTGTTTGCGCAACTGATTGACGAAACAATCCGCGCCGTCAGGACAATCTCCGCCCAGACACTGACTTGATTGCGCCGAAATCTTCGGCCAGAGCAGGGAGCTATCCGTTAGCCATCCCAGTTCAGCCCGATCACCGCTGTCGGTAGTCCTCAGCCATTTTTCGATCCTGCCGATGTCACTATCCTCAATCAGCGAGAGCTGCGGCGAGGAACAATACTGCTGCCAGCGATAGAGACAAAGGTAATTCTGCCGTCCCTTGACACAGAGGGCCGCAGTCGAACGCCCCAGAATCCGCTCGATTAACGGGATCTCCTTCTTCAAGATCTGATCCTGGAGGTTGATAGTAGCGGTTGAGACCACCACCCGTTGCCCTGACAGAATCGCCGGAAGGAGATAGGCCAGGGTCTTGCCGATACCGGTCTCGGCCTCGACTACCAGCACCCGGGCCCGCTGACCGGGGCCATCACTCTGCCCGCCATCCCGGTCTCCGGCAGCAAGAAGTTCCCGCACCGCCTCCGCCATCCGCAACTGCCCGACGCGCGGCTCAAAGGCCGCGAGATTCCTGGCCAGCAACCCGCCGCCCGCGAAGATCTTCTCCATGTCAGTCTCAACTCCCTTCACGCCCCTCCCCCCAGAATATCCCTGGCCACTTCCGCGACCTGCGGGTCGGCGTCAGCCACCATCGCCCGCACCCCGGCCATCGCCCTCTCGCTCCCGATAATGGCGAGGACGCTCACCGCCTCACCCCGCACATAGGGTGGCAAGGGCGGCTCCGTATCCAGCAGATCGAGGAGGGACGGGGTGGCAAGATCAATCTGGTCGGGCGCCACCTCGCGCAATTCCTCAAACAGCACCGAGACCCCGAGGCGGACCTGAAAGCGCGGATCGTTGAGAATCTCGCCAGTCCAGGCATAATAGCGAGGCTCCCGCCGGAACATGGCCGCAATATTCTCTACATGCCCCATGTCGAGGAAGTCCCCAATCACCTTCTTCAATTCCGCGTCGCTGACCTCTGCCAT
>DZCR01000128.1:0-4531 GCA_022736495.1 Desulfobacca acetoxidans | reverse complement strand
GCCGACACTGCCGGTACACAACCCTATGCAACCCTCGCAACTACTAAATCCGGATGAGGTTATCGTCGTTGTCGACGATTCAATCGACATCTTCCTCCTCTTTCAGGATTTTCTTGGTAGCCAGGGATTCCCCGTCCTCCACGCATCGACTGCCGCTGATTTCTTTCAACTGCTCTCCACCAGAAACGTGGCTCTGGCCCTCCTCGACATCGGGCTTCCCGACAAAAAGGGCACCGAACTCCTGCCCGAACTGGCCAGTCGCTTCCCGGAGATGGCCATTATCATGATCACCGGCTCCGCCGATCTCCAAACCGCCCTTTCCTGTCTGCGATTGGGCGCTGACGACTACCTGACCAAGCCAATGGGGCTTGATGAGTTGAGTCACGCGATTCACGTCACCCTGGGAAAACGACGCCTGGTCATCGATAACCGGATTTACCAGCAAAAGTTGGAGACCACCACCTTCCGCACCCAGTTTCTCCATCAACTCAACCTGAAGATGAGTTCCGCCTACCTGAGCAGGATTGAGCTCAACGATGTGCTTCAGGCCATTCTCGTAGGGATCACCGCCGGGGAAGGACTCCAGTTCAACCGTGCTTTTCTTGCCCTCTTTGACGAGGGCCATCAGACCCTGCAGGGACGCCTGGCAATCGGCCCCTCTTCCCGCGAAGAGGCGGGGCGCGTCTGGGAAGAGATCAAGGTGAAGGCCCTGCACTTAAACGAAATTATCCAAAATTTCCATGACTCCCTCCAGGATACCAACTTGGAAGTCAACCGCATTATCAGGAGTCTCGCCGTACCGGTCACCGCCACTGACCACACCCTGATTCGCGCCTGCGCCGAGCGTCAAAGCGTACTTGTCGAGCATGGCGCGAATCAGGGCTCTCCCGTAGACGCTGAGCTCCTGAATCTCCTGCAGACCGACACCTTTGTCATCGTCCCCCTCTTTTCTCCCAGTCAATCACTGGGCGTTCTCATCGCTGACAACTTCATCACCAACCACCCGATCAGCAGCAGCGACATCAGCGATCTGGAGATTTTTGCCAGCCAGGCAAGCATTGCCATCGAGCACAGTTATCTCTACACCACCATGCGCCGCAAGATGCAGGAGCTGGAGGATGTCACCCAGGAGCTGGAAAAAAACAAAGACCTGCTGGTGGATGCCGAACGCTACACCGCGCTCGGCCACATGGCGGCCCAGTTAGTCCACGCCATCCGTAATCCCATCACCTCCATCGGCGGCACGGCCAGACTTCTCACCAGGAAGGTCAGCGATCCCGACATCATCAAGTTCCTCGACATCATGGCCCAGGATGCGGCCAAGATTGAATCCACCCTTGAGGATCTTTTCAACTTTGTCGCCGAAAACAAGCCCCAAAAATCCCACCAGCTCCTCTATCCACTGATCCGCAAGAGCGTCATGCTCCTCTACGGCTCCATGAAAAAACAGGGGGTCAGATATCAGCTCGACTTCAATGACCCCGGCCCCTCCCTTTATATTGATGCCCAGCAAATCAGACAGATGTTCCTCCACCTGATCCGTAATGCCATAGAGGCCATGCCGAACGGCGGCCTCCTCCACATCAACGTCAAGTTCGACGACGAGAAGGTCTCGATTCTTATCGCCGACAGCGGCACCGGCATCATCAACAGTAATATATCCAAGGTGTCCGACCCCTTTTTTACCACCAAGGTCTATGGCACCGGCATGGGACTGACCCTGGTCAAGAAAATCGTGGCCGAACACCAGGGCGCCTTTACCCTGCACCCGGGACCGATCAGCGGTACGGTTGCCACCGTTACCCTGCCTTTGGGGGAAAACGGTACAACGGGCGAAGTCTCCTCACCCCCGTCTTCCTGAAAGGATCACCCCGACCAAAGCCAGGAGCGCCGCCAGAGCAAAGCTTATCCTGAGGGCGGTGACAAACGACGCCACATGGGCGGGAGTAAAGTCCTTCACATCCATCCCCCCGCTCAACCAGGAAAAAACCCCGCCAAAGATCAGTCCGGCAAGCATCACTCCCGCAAGCATCCCTAAATTGCGCACTGTGGCCAACATCCCCGACGTAACTCCAATATACCGGAGTGGGGCAGTGGCCAACACCGATGCCGAATTGGGTGAGAGAAACAGGGCCTGACCCGCCCCCAACACCGCCAGTCGCCAGGCCACATCTTGCATTTCGGAGCGCGCGTCAAGCAGGCAGAGCAGAATCAGGGCCAGACAACAGAGGGAGAGTCCCGATGTAGTCAAGATCCGCGCGCCTGTTCGATCATAAAGCCAGCCGGAAAACGGGGCCACCACAAAAACCGCCGCCGGCACCGCCATCATCACCAGACCAATCCGGTCAACCGGCAACCTCAGGACATAGTCCAGATAAAAAGGGACAAGAATCAAGACCACGAACAACACCGTAAACGAGAGGGCGGCGCAGATCATGGCAATGGCATAATGACGCTCCTGAAACAGGGCAAAGGGGAAAAGCGGCTCCACCGCCCGGCGCTCGACCACAATCAGCAACACAAACAGTCCACCAATACCGCACAGCCCGACAAACGTCATCGCGCCCGACCACATGGTATAATGGGTTGCCAGCAGGGCCGACAAAATGACCACCAGGGCCCAGAGCAACAACCCCGACCAATCAAACGGTTCCCGCTTCTGACTTGATGGCGAGGTAAGGGCGGAAACCGGCAACAATCCGAACCAGCCACCCACGAAACAGATCAGACTGATCGGCACGGTCACCAGAAAAAGCGCGCGCCAGGAATAGACCCGAATCATCAGCCCGCTTATGACCGGCCCGCTCATAAGGCCAAGAGAGGTGGCAACCCCGATAAGCCCCAGGGCGCGACCCAACTGATGGGCCGGGAAAACCCTCTTGATGATAGCCGGCCCGGAAGACATCATCATCGAAGCCCCCGCCGCCTGAATAAATCGGCAGGCCACCAGCAGCAACAGGGTCGAGGCCGCAGAGCAGGCCGCCGAACCCAGGCCGAAAACCAGCATCCCCAGCAGGTACATCTTTCGCTTCCCGAGACGATCGGCAAGCCTGCCCCAGATCAGCAGCGTCACCGTGATGGTCAACAGGTAAATCAGGGCCACCCACTCGGTCTGGGCCAGCGTAGCGCCAAATGAGCGCATGATCGTGGGCAGGGCCACATTCACCATGCTGCTGTCCATGGTGGCCAGAAAGACCCCGATGGCCACCAGAGAAAAAGAGACCCATGGACGTGAGAGAGTAGGTTGCGGCATAAGGACAGGAGAAAGGATTCGATAATAAGCCGAAGAGGCCGCGACATTAGGGGATGTCTGGTTCCTCTGCACAGCAGGAACACCAGATTATCTATCATAAGGCCCAGGTAAGGTAGCACAACATCCCGCAGACGGCACCCCTTATTTGGAGACACGGCTCATCTTGATAAATCCAAATATCACCTTCCCGAACGAGAAAAAGGTGCAAACGCTTTTGCCTCGCTCGCTTTTTTCTCACCTTTTTTTCAAATTTCAAAAAAAAGTAAAAAAAGACAAACCTATAGCTTGACATTATCAAATCTCCATTATATATGAATTATATGTATAAAATTTTGTACTTGGTCGTTCTTTTTGTACCAAGTTGCAATCACACTCAAATGATGACAAAGGGTCGTCTGAGATCAATCATCCCTGAATATTAAGGAGAGAAGAGATGAAAAAAGTACTTTTCACCGTTGCCGCCCTCGGCCTGGCTGCCGGCATTGCAACAAGCGCCTCTGCGCTGGAATTGAAGGTAAAAGGCGATTACACCGTTGACGGTTTCTACATTGACAATGCTGCCGGCGCCGCAGCCTATGATGGTGACGGCAGCAATGGCCTGCAACTCGCTTCTGATTATACCAGCCCCTTGCTTGCTGACGTTGAGACCAACTCTGACGCCTGGTTGCAGCACATGTTCAACATCGAAGCGGAGATGATCGTCAATGACAAGATCAGCATGATGAGCCGGGTTCGCCTCGTTGACTGGGGTAGTGTCTGGGGTGAGCAAGATGACATTGATGTCAACAATGGTCACAACATGTCCATTGAGCGCTTGTGGATGGTTTACAAGTCACCCGTCGGTATCTGGGAGATCGGTCGTCGCCCTGCCGGTGCCTGGGGACTTTCCTTCGTTGATAGCGAAGGTGCTGGCGATCGTATCTTCTGGAAGTCAGGCAAGCTCTTCGGTGAAGCATTCTCCACCTACGCCTTCTTCCAGAAACTTGTTGAGGGTGAGGCCTATTTTGGCGAGACCGACGACATGGATTCCGACTACTATGAGGTCGCGGCCTCTATGAAAGGCGGCTGGGGTACTGCCACCCTCGCTTATGGCTTAAAACTGGCCGATGCCAGTAATGTCGACATCTGGGATGCCAATACCATTACTGCATATGGTTTTGAGACCACTGCGAATCGCTTCAAGGGCGTGGGCCAGTTCAAATTCGGCGGCAACATGGGACTTGACACCGAATTTGACTACATCTGGGGCGAAAAGGACTTCACCAATAACATCAAAAA
>DZCR01000127.1 GCA_022736495.1 Desulfobacca acetoxidans | reverse complement strand
AATATTACCAATCGGATAACCGCCTGTCTTACCCGCATTGAGCGAGCCCGGGGTTTCTTAGAGGCCGCTACTTTGTCCGAAGCCTGGGTGCGCGAGATGGGCCGTCGAGCGCTGATCCTGGAAGCCCACCACACTACGCATATTGAGGGAACTCGGCTGAGCCTTGAGCAGGCCGAGCGTTTGTTGGAAGGGAAACCGGTTCCCGAGGCCGATCCCGACGATGTGCGGGAGCTCTTGAACTACCGGAGAGCCTTCGATTTCGTCTCCGAATACCTGGAGATCGGCGGCCCGATTACCCAGGGACTGATACGTGAAATCCACCAACGGCTGGTCGAAGGTGTCCGGGGAGGGAGCGCAGCTCCCGGCGAGTACCGAAAAGTCCAGAACTACGTGGCCAACTCCGTCACCGGCGAGATTGTTTACACGCCGCCTCCAGCGCACGATGTCCCGATTATGATGGCAGAGCTGGTGGACTGGCTCAACCGTGAACAGGAGGTCCATCCCGTACTGGTGAGCGGCGTCGCCCAGTTCCAGTTCGTGCATGTCCATCCGTTCTTGGATGGTAACGGCCGCACCTCCCGGCTGCTTTCAACGCTATGCCTCTACCGGGCGGGGTATGATTTCAAGCGGCTGTTCACGATCAGCGAGTATTACGACCGGGATCGGCCGTCCTTTTACCGGGCAATTCAGAGCGTCCGGGAAAGCGGCATGGATATGACCGGATGGCTTGAGTACTATGTCGAGGGCCTGACCACCCAGCTTGCCGAGGTCAGACAGCGGGGGGAGCAAGCCATTCGGGGAGACGTGCTCGTTAAGCAGTACGGCCTTTCAGATCGCCAGGCCAGGGCGATAAAGCATATCCTTGAGCATGGCAGTCTGACCATCCAGGAGTTCGAAGGCCTATGTCCGGACGTCAACCGCCGGACGCTGCAGCGGGATCTGAAAGCCATGGTCAATGGGGGGGTGCTGCTCTCGGAAGGCGCTACCAATCAGTTGATTTACCGGATCAAGGGGTAACCTTAACTTGCGACAATCTTGCGACACAACTTGCGACAGGCTCACGACATGGCTTGCGACACCCGGCCTGGGGGGGATAGCAGGGCAATCGGTTTTGACGGTTGCTGATGACAACCGAAAAATGTCCTCCCCCTGTCTATGCTGCTGGGAATATTGCTGGGAACAAAAAAATAAGGGTTAGGCCAAATTACCTAACCCATTGATTTCATTTGGCGTCCCCACGGGGATTTGAACCCCGGTCGCCGGCGTGAAAGGCCGGTGTCCTGGACCAGGCTAGACGATGGGGACGGTTTTTATGGGCCGTGTTGGACTCGAACCAACGACTCTCTGCTTAAAAGGCAGATACTCTACCAACTGAGTTAACGGCCCGAACGGATTATTATTAACCCCTGAGGAGAGACTTGTCAAGGCACCTCCGTGGCCGTAATCAATCTTATCGACTTATCCGCCTTGGTCGCGGACAGAATGCCTAGCGGACTCACCACCGGCTCTGGCGAGAACCTGGTCCCGGCAATGGCCTTTCTGTCCCGGTTAGCGGGATTCCAGGGCCTTGAGCGTGATGGTCAGGAGGTCGGCATGCACTACATCGGGAGGCCTCGCCGCGTCCACCCGGTGAATCTGGGGGCTGGTCAGGGAGGCGTAGATGGCCGCCACGTGCTCCAGATAATCCTGCCCTTCGCTTACCTGGGACGTTCTTCGGGGATTCCGGGATAGGCGGGCCACTGCCGACTCCGGCGGCAAGACCAGGATAAACACCACGTGCGGGCGGGGGGCAAAGGCCTCATTGGCGGCTAGAATGCTGGCCGGGTCCAGCCCTAAAGCCCCCTGATAGGCAACCGAGGAGTAATAGTAGCGGTCGGTTATAACTACCTGTCCCGCGGCCAGGGCGGGACGGATCACCTTGGCCACGTGCTCCCGGCGGTCCTCAAGAAACAGCGCCAATTCCTCGGCCGGGCTGAGGTCCCGGCCAGGCCCCGCCAGATAACGGCGCAATTTCTCGCCGGTGGGGAAGGTAGTGGGCTCCCGGGTCAGGACCACTTCCACCCCACGCTGCCTCAGGGCCTCGGCCAAAAGCTTCGCCTGGGTAGTCTTCCCGGAGCCGTCCACCCCTTCCAGGGCCAGCAGCACGCCCGTCGCCGTCACCTTAAGACACTACCACACTTCGGGAAAAGCGGCGTTATCGTAAAGGTATTCCACCTTTTCTTTGTGTTTCAGCTCGACGTTGGCCATCTTTTCCAGGAAGGTCTGAATTTCGCCGGGGGGCTGCAGAGCGGCTAAGGTTTGATAGAAACGGTAGGACCCCTCCTCCCGCTTCATGGCAATGACCAGAGCCTCCTTGGGAGACAGGTCTTCGCTGATGTTCGGGGCTTCCAGCATTTCCGCCAGATGGACATTCTGGGCCTCCCCTGCCAGCCTGCACCCTTGGGGCGTCACGCAGCTCATGAGAAAGGCCTTATGCTCCAATTCATCTTTGGCCAAAAATTCCAAGATATCTTTGGTTTCCTGATGGCTTACCAAGCCGGCCAGGCGCTGGTAAAAATCGTGGGACATCTCTTCCTGGGTAATGGCGCTCTTGATGATGGCTTCCATTTCAGCACTCATAACGGGTTCCTTTGATCACAGAGTTAAGGTCGAGACGGCGGCTTTATGCAGGTAAAGCGTATCTTAAAGGCAAAACCGCTGAAATACCAATCCCCCATCCCTGCAGCGCCCTTGAAGCGGAGCGGCAAGCATGGAGGAATCGGTCAGACCTGGAATGTTAACATAGTTTAAGCGGACTTAATCTCAATGGCTTTGGGTTTGACCTCCTCTCTTTTGGGACAGATAACGGTCAACACCCCCTTATCGTATTTCGCCTCGATTTTATCCAGGTCCACTGCTGCGGGCAGCACCAGGGAGCGGGAAAAAGAACCGTAACTGCGCTCCACCAGGTGATAGTTCTCCTCCTTTTCTTCCCGTTCCGACTTCTTTTCGCCCTTGATGGTGAGCACCTCACCGGCGACCGAGATGTTGATGTCCTTGGCGTCGATTCCGGGGACCTCGGCTTTCACCACGATCTCGGTATCCGTTTCCTTGACGTCCACTGCAGGGGCAAATTCGGCTTGCAAAGGCCGAAGCCCCCGCCGGCCGGACCCGAAATAATCATCCCAGAGACGATCCATTTCCCCGCGCAGGCGAGAGATTTCCCGAAACGGCCGCCATTCCATCAGTTCATTAGCCATGATCTCGTTCCTCCTTAACACAGGTGGATCTTAATGACTGCTCAGGGCCGGATAATCATCCGGCTTAAAGGACAACGTCTTGTTAATGCTTAATAAAGAGGTATCAGTTCCTGCCTCTTTGCTAAATAAATAAGTCCTTCTCTGGCCCCTGTCAACTCGCCCTTGGGAAAATTGCCGAAAAATCCTCTTGAATTTAGCCGCCCATAGTGATAGTAAAATTAAGATGCTAAAAAGGCTGTCAATATGAGCAGAATTTCAAGCAAACTTTCCGTTAGGCCTCCTTACCAAACCAGGAGGTTTTTTTTTGTTCCTATCCTGAGAATCATTAAGGGCTCGGAGAACTATAGTTATCATCCGGTCAGCGGTGAGTTCTCCAGGTGTTCTTCCCGGTCCTAAACGGCGATCACCGGCAGTCACGGCAACGTGATCCTCAAGGCTGACAGGAAGGCGCCGGAGGGTGAGATTAAAGGCTCCCGTCCCGTGCCAAGAAACCGATAAAAAGCGGCATAATCCAAAAACCTCCAGCCTCGCACGCGAGAAAGGTCTCATTATGGAATTCCGGCGGAAGGACCTCTTGGGCATCGCGGATCTGGCCCCCGCAGAGATTCGCCATATCCTGAATACCGCCGCGTCCTTGAAGGAAATCTCGGCCCGTCCCATCAAAAAGGTCCCCACCCTGCGGGGCAAGACCGTGGTGACGGTGTTTTACGAGCCCAGCACCCGGACCAGGATGTCCTTTGAGATCGCGGCCAAACGCCTCAGCGCCGACACCCTCAACCTGACGGTGGCGGCTTCCAGCGCCGTCAAGGGCGAAACCCTGATGGACACCGCCCACAATCTCGAGGCCATGCAGCCGGATCTGCTGGTGATCCGCCACCCCGCCAGCGGCGCCCCCCATTACCTGGCCCGGCGCCTCAAATGCGGCGTGATCAACGCCGGCGACGGCCTCCACGAGCACCCCACGCAGGCCCTCCTGGACCTCCTCACCGTCCAGGAAGCCAAGGGCACCCTGGCCGGCTTGAAGATCGCCATCATCGGCGACATCGCCCACTCCCGGGTGGCCCGCTCCGATATTCACGCCTTTATCAAAATGGGCTCTGAAGTTACCGTGGCCGGCCCGGCCACCATGCTGCCCCCGTTTCTTTCGTCTCTGGGGGCCCGGGTCACCTGCTCCCTGGAAGAGGCGGTGGCCGGCGCCGACGTCATCATGATGCTCCGGCTGCAACTGGAACGCATGGGCCAGATGTTTCTCTCCACCTTAAGGGAATACAGCCGCTATTTCGGTCTGGGCCTCCGACATCTGGAATTGGCCAACCCCGGCGTGATCATCATGCATCCCGGCCCCCTCAACCGGGGAGTGGAGATTTCTCCGGAAGTGGCCGACTGCGCCCAATCCGTGATTTTAGAGCAGGTGACCAACGGCGTGGCAGTGCGCATGGCCATGCTCTACCTCTTGATCGGCGGAGAAAAGGCATGAGCTTACTGATAAAAGGCGGCCTGGTGGTGGACCCCGCCCAGAAACTGGCAGCCCCGAGAGACCTGCTCATTGAAGACGGCATAGTAGCCGCCATAGAATCCCCTGGGACTATGTCCGCTGACGGGCGCCGGGTGATTGATGCGTCCAACCTGGTGGTGACCCCCGGGCTCATCGACATGCACGTGCACTTAAGAGAGCCGGGAGAAGAGTACAAAGAGACCATCCTGACGGGCACCCGGGCCGCAGTGCAAGGCGGTTTCACCGCGGTGGCCGCCATGCCCAACACCCGGCCGGTAAACGATAACGCTGCGGTGACCCGCTTTATCCTGGAAACGGCCAAGGTGGCGGGGCTCGCCCGGGTCCACCCGGTGGGGGCCATCTCCATGGGATCAAAGGGCCAAACTCTAAGCGAGTACGCCGACCAAAAGGCAGCCGGCGCGGTGGCCTTCTCCGATGACGGCCATCCGGTCATGAACCCCATGCTTATGCGCCGGGCCCTGGAGTATGCCCGTACCTTCGACGTCCCCCTCATCGCCCACGAAGAAGACCTGGACCTCAAGGGGGGCGGGGTGATGCACGAAGGCCGGGTCTCCCTGGAACTGGGCTTACGGGGCATCCCGGCCGCGGCCGAAGAAGCCATGATCTTTCGGGACCTGGCCCTGCTCCAACTCACCGGCGGCCGCCTCCATATCGCCCACGTCAGCGCCTTCGGCAGCGTGGCCCTGCTCCGCACCGCCAAGGCCGCGGGCCTCACCGTCACCGCCGAGACCGCGCCCCATTATTTTTCCCTGACCGATGAAGCGGTGTATGGCTATGACACCAATGCTAAGGTCAACCCGCCGCTCCGCACCGCCGCGGACATAGCCGCCATCAAAGAGGCCCTGGCGGATGGGACGCTGGACGCTATTGCCTGCGACCACGCGCCCCACACCTCTTTGGAAAAAGACCTGGAGTTCGAGGCCGCGGCCTTCGGCCTCATCGGCCTGGAGAGCTCCCTGGGCTTAAGCCTCAAACTGGTGCACGACGGCGTCCTCACCTTGAGCCAACTGGTGGCCGCCATGAGCACCAACCCGGCCCGCATCCTGAACGTCCCCGGCGGCACCCTGGCCCCCGGCTCTGTTGCCGATGTCACCCTCGTGGACCTCGACCGCGAATGGACCGTGGACGTCAACACCTTTGCCAGCAAAAGCCGCAACTGCCCCTTCCATGGCTGGACCTTGAAAGGTAAGGCCGTGATGACTATCGTGGGAGGAAAGGTAGTGTGGGAGGGATAGGGATCAGGGTCCAGGGGTCATACGTCAGTCTTCCTTGGTGATAAAAAATGTGGCTACAGGCTTTGGCCTGGGCTGGGGATTTAATCTCGTGCCGATGCAGACTGTGTGTACCCAATAACCAATTTCATTAAAACCCCCTCTCCCCCATTGGGGGAGAGGGGGAATCCCTGACATGATATTGTTGAATTATGGAAGTTAATATTGATTGAATCGAGGCTATAAGAGGTGCCAATGCCCAGCCAAGTCTTTCTCATGGATCTCCGGGCTTCGGCCAAGGAGCCCAATTTTAAGAAATTCGGCCGCCTGCTGGACGCCCTGGATATCAAGAGCATCATCCACCGCAAAAAGAAGCGGCCCCTGGTGGCGCTCAAGCTGCATTTCGGGGAGAAGGGCAACACCGCTTTTATCCGGCCCATTTACGTCCGCCAGGTGGTTGACAAGGTTTGGGACCTGGGGGGCCGGCCCTTCCTTACCGACGCCAACACCTTATACGTGGGCACCCGGAGCGAATCAGCGAGCCACCTGACCACGGCCATTGAAAACGGCTTTGCCTACGCGGTGGTGAAAGCGCCCCTGGTTATCGCCGACGGCCTCACCGGCAAGGCCGAAGTGGAGGTGGAAATCAATCAGGAGCAGTTCAAGAGCGTCTTTCTGGCGGAAGCCATTGTGGAGGCGGAGGGCCTGGTGACGCTCAGTCACTTCAAGGGCCATGAAATGTCAGGCTTTGGCGGCGCCCTGAAAAACCTGGGTATGGGCTGCGCTTCCCGGAAAGGCAAACTGGCCCAGCACTCCAATATCTCCCCTATGGTGAACGAAAAAAAGTGTACCGCCTGCGGCGAATGTGTCGCCCACTGCGCCCAGGAAGCCATCGGCTTCAACCCTGAAACGGAAAAAGCGGTCATTGACCCCGAAAAGTGCGTGGGGTGCGGGGAATGTATTTTGGTGTGCCCTTACGGCAACATCCAGATTCAATGGAACGAATCCATCCCGATTTTCCTCAAGAAGATGATGGAGTACGCTTACGGGGTCCTTAGAACCAAGCAGGACCGCAGCGTGTTCATCAATTTCATCACTCAGGTCTCTCCCGCCTGCGATTGCTATGGCCACAACGACCTGCCCATCGTGGGAGACATCGGCATCCTGGCCTCCCGGGACCCCGTGGCCCTGGACCAAGCCTGTGTGGACCTGGTCATCGAAAGCCCGGGCATTGCCGGGTCCGCCCTGAAAGACTTGAGTGCCGGAAGCGATAAATTTAAAGATATCTACCCCCAGATTGACTGGCACATTCAGTTGGACTATGCCGCCCAGTTGGGCCTGGGGGCGCGGGAGTATGAGATAATTAAAATCTGAACCGCTGATCGACGCCGAGGCACGGAGATTTTTTATCCGTGTGCATCGGCGTGCATTGGCAGCTAAAAAATTAAGGATTATGTTATGCAACCCATCGGCCCTTTAATGATCGAACACCGCCTGATTGAGCGCCTGCTGCACCTGATGCAGCAGGAGTTCGCCCGCATCAAAGCCAATATCGACGTCGACCCGGAATTCGCTTTTGTAGACCCGATCTTCATCGACACTGCGGTGGATTTCATCCGCACTTATGCCGACCGCTGCCACCACGGCAAAGAAGAAGATATTCTGTTCAAGGCCCTGTCAGCCAAAGACCTCTCCCCGGAACTCCGCCAGGTAATGGCTGAGTTGATCAAAGACCATGTCTGGGCCCGGGAGACCACCGCCAAGATAGTCAAGGCCAAGGAAGGCTATCTCCTCGAAACTCCCGGCGCGCTGAACGATCTCATGCTGCATATGGGGGAGTTGTTGGGGTTTTATCCCCGGCACATCGAAACAGAGGACAAGCACTTCTTTATCCCCTGCATGGCCTATTTCAGCGAGGCCGAGCAGGCCGGCTTGCTGGCCCAGATGGCGGAGTTCGACCGCCGGTTAATCCACGAAAAATACCGCGGCGTGGTGGAACGCATCGAGCAGCACCGGGGCTGTAAGAACTGCCATTGAGAGGGGCACCGCCAAAACCCGGTCTCTAAAATTATGTTATAATATCAAAATGGTTTATTTAGTAGGCGCCGGCCCCGGAGACCCGGGGTTAATTACCGTTAAGGGCTTGGAATTACTGCGCCGGGCCGACGTCGTGGTCTATGACCAGTTGGCCAGCCCAACGCTGCTGAAAGAGGCGAAGGCCGGAGCCGAACTCCTGTACGTGGGCAAGAAGGCCGGGGCCCATGCCCTGCCCCAGGGAGGCATCAACGAGCTTCTGGTGGAGAAAGCCAAAGCGGGTCTTATGGTGGTGCGCCTTAAGGGCGGCGACCCCTTTGTCTTTGGCCGGGGCGGCGAAGAAGCCGAGGAGCTGGCCGCGGCCGGAATTCCTTTTGAGATCGTGCCTGGGGTGACTTCCGCAGTAGCAGTGCCCGCCTATGCCGGAATCCCGGTAACCCACCGGCGTTACACCACCCTGGTGACCTTCATCACCGGCCACGAAGACCCAACCAAAGACGCCAGCACCATTCCCTGGACCGCCCTGGGGGCAAACCCCGGCACCCTGGTCTTTCTCATGGGGGTGAAAAACCTGGCGGAAAACTGCCGCCAATTAGTCCAGGCGGGCCGCGCCCCCCAGACTCCGGCCGCGGTGATTGAAAAAGGCACCACGTTGGCCCAGCGCACCGTGGCGGGAACCCTGGCCGACATCGCCGACCGCGCCCGGGCGGCCGCGATCAAGCCGCCGGCAGTGCTGGTGGTGGGTGGCGTGGTGGACCTGGCCGAAACCTTGAAGTGGTGGGAAAACCGGCCCCTGTGGGGGAAAACCGCAGTGGTGACCCGCTCTCGGGACCAGGCCTCTCGCCTCGTAGAACTGCTGAATAACGCCGGGGCCCGGTGCCTGGAAGTTCCTACCATCGAGATCAGGCCCCCCGCTGATTTTACGCCCCTGGATTCGGCCTTGCAGCATCTCGCCCGATATGAATGGGTGATTTTCACCAGCGCCAACGGGGTGACCGCTTTCATGGACCGGCTTTTCCATATGGGTAGAGATGTGCGGGCCCTGGGACGCGCCAAAATTGCCGTCATCGGTCCGGCCACGGGCGATGCCTTGAAGCAATACGGCCTGAGGGCAGATGTGGTGCCTAAGACCTTCCAGGCCGAGGGCCTGCTGGAGGTATTGACACCCCGCTTATTGGGGGGGACTCGGATCCTCCTGGCCCGGGGCGAACAAGCCCGGGACGTGCTGCCCGAAGGTCTGGTCGGGCTCGGGATGGCGGTGGACGTGGTCCCGGTCTACCGGGCAGTGCCGCCCGCGGCCGTTCCTGACGAAGCCACCGGGGTGCTCAAAGAGGGCCGGGTGGATATCCTCACCTTCACCAGCTCGAGCACGGTCCACAACTTCGCCGGCCTGGTGGGCAAGGACCGCTTTCAGCATTTAGCCGCCAGCGCCACCGTGGCCTCCATCGGCCCCATCACCACGGCCACCTTGCAGGAATACGGCATCACGCCCCGGATCGAACCGGCCGCGTTTACCATCCCGGCATTGGCCGCGGCGATTATTGAATATTTCGAGAAAGGATAATTGAGGGGAGGACCGGGGGACTTTTTCGTAAGGGTCCCCCGCCCTCTCCTCAAACTCCCCTCCCCTCCATAAGGGATTGGGGGTGGGGGCTTGGGGG
>DZCR01000010.1 GCA_022736495.1 Desulfobacca acetoxidans | reverse complement strand
AAACGCATTCTGCTCAGTCACGGCGCCGGGGGGCGAGAGATGACGGCGCTCATCCATGAGGTCTTCCTGGCCCGGTATGGCGACCCGAACCGGGTGGGCGACGACAGCGCCACCGTGCTGGTAGGTTCCCAGCAGCTCGCCTTTACCACCGACTCCTTTGTGGTGGACCCCTTGTTTTTTCCCGGCGGCGATATCGGCCGGTTAGCGGTGGCAGGCACGGTGAACGATCTGCTCACCGCCGCGGCCCGGCCGTTGGTTTTATCCGCGTCCTTCATCCTGGAGGAGGGCCTGGAAATCTCTGTTTTGCAGGCCATTGCCGAGTCCATGCGAGAGACTGCGGCCGAAGCCGGGGTTGCCATTGTGACGGGGGATACCAAAGTTGTCCCCAAGGGCTCCGCAGACAAGGTCTTTATCACCACGGCAGGGGTGGGGTTGGTGTTGCAATCCGGGGTTTCGGGCGCCGCAGCCAGGCCTGGGGACGAGATCATCCTCAATGGCGCGGTGGGGGATCACGGCACCGCAGTGATGCTGGCCCGGGAAAAGCTCCTGGACGGCGAGGCCATTGCCAGTGACGCCGCGCCTCTTTCCGGGTTGGTGCTGAACCTGCTGGAAGAAGGTGTCCGGATTCACGCCATGCGGGACCCCACCCGGGGGGGGATTGCCGCAGCCTTGAACGAAATCGCCCGGCAGTCGCAAATTTCCATGGAAATCATCGCGGACCGGGTGCCGGTGCAACCCGCAGTGGCTGCGGCCTGTGAGGCTTTGGGGCTGGACGTCTTCAAGGTAGCCAATGAAGGCAAGATGCTTATCATCGTGGCCCCGGAGGATGCGGCCAAAGCCCTGTTCATCATCCGGCGCAGCCCGTACGGGGAGACGGCCCGGGTCATCGGCAAGGTAGGCGAGGGTCCTGCCGGGCGGGTACAGGTGCGCACCGTTATCGGCACCGCCCGCATCCTGGACCCGCCGTCGGGGGATTTGTTGCCCAGGATTTGTTAGAGCCATTATTGTTCCCAAGTACAACTTGGGAACAAGGAGAACTTGTATGGAAAGGGCGGACACGACCCATGGGTCCGCCCCTACATTTTTGGCCTGGCTACACAGGCGAGACGCCTGTGCCACCTGCTGGCAGCGAGGAATTAATTTTGGTTTACCGCGGGTTGGTCGGCGGATCGACAGAGGCGGCTTCCGGGGAAGGGAGAAAATCACCCGGTTGAGTGGCCGCTTTTGGGCGGCTCCGCCGGCTGAAGGCCGTAGCAAGCTTCTTCTGGAAGGATTCCATATAGAGGTAAAAGACCGGGGTAATGTAAAGGGTGAGGAGTTGGGAGACCAGCAGACCCCCCACTACCGAGATGCCCAGAGTTTGGCGGGATTCACCTCCGGCGCCCAGCCCCAGGGCGATGGGCAGCGCCCCCATGAGGGCCGCCATGGTGGTCATCATGATGGGCCGGAAACGGACCAGTGCCCCGGAGTAGATGGCCTCTATGGGGCTTTTGCCACTGGTGCGCTGGGCCTCCAGGGCGAAGTCGATCATCATGATGGCATTCTTCTTGACGATGCCCACCAGCATAATAATCCCCACAAAGCCATAGATGTCTAAGTCCCGGTGGAAAAGCAACAGGGCCAACAGGGCCCCCACCCCGGCAGAGGGCAGCCCCGAAAGGATGGTCACGGGGTGGATAAAGCTCTCGTAGAGGATACCCAGGATCAGGTAAATCACCAGGATGCACATGGCCAGCAGCAGCCACAGGCCCTGCATGGACGCCTGGAAGGCCTGGGCCGCACCCTGGAAACTGGTGGTGATGGTGGCCGGGAGCATTTGCCGGGCCAGGTTTTGCACCGCGGCCACGGCATCCCCCAGGGCCGCTCCGGGCTTGAGGTTGAAGGAAATGGTCACCCCTGGAAGCTGCCCGGCATGGTTGATGGTGAGGGGTCCCAGGGTCTGAGTTAAGTTGGCCAGGACATCCAACGGCACCTGTTGCCCGTTACTCGACCTCACGTAAAGCCATTGCAGGGCCGTGGGATCCATCTGGTACCGGGGCTCCAGTTCCATGATGACCTGATACTCGTTGTTCGGGGCATAGATGGTGGAGATCTGCCGGGAGCCGTAGGCGTAGTAGAGGGCGTCCTCGATCTGTTGGGCCGTGACCCCCAGGGTGGCCGCCTTGTCCCGGTTGATCACCACGTTCACCTGGGGGTTCTTGATTTGCAGGTCGCTGTTGACATCCACCAGCCCCGGCAACCCCCGCATCTTTTCCTGGAGCACAGGGGCATATTTGTAGAGCTCATTCGTGTCCGGACTCTGCAGGGTAAGCTGGTAGAGGCCCTTGGTCAGCATACCGCCGATGCGGATAGGCGGGAGGTTCTGCGGATAGGCCCGGATACCCGGGACCTTAGACAGTTGGACTCGCAAGTCCTGGATGATCTCCTCCACCCCCGGACGCTTATTGCGGGGAATCAGGCGGATGAACATGCGGCCGGTATTGCCGGCAACGTTGGGGCCGCCGGCTCCCACGCTGGAGAAAAAATTCTTCATATAGGGGTTTTGGGTCACGATGGCCATCAACGCCTTTTGTTCCTTCACCATGGCCTCGAAAGAAATGCCCTCGGCGGCTTCCGTGAAGCAAAAGATGGAACCCGTGTCTTCGCTGGGCAGGAAGCCTTTGGGAACCATAACGAAGAGCGCGAAGGTAATCACCAGGAGCAGGCCGGAGACCAGCATGGTGCTCCGCCGATGGCTGAGGACCCATTGCAGGGTGGTGTCATAAAGCCGGAGCATACCCTCGAAAAACCCCTCTGTTACCATGTAGAGACGGCCGTGATGCTCTTCTTTGGGCGGTTTTAAGAAACGGCTGCACAGCATAGGGGTGAGGGTCAGGGAGACCAGACCGGACACCAGGATGGCGGCCACGATGGTCACCGCGAACTCATGGAGCAGTCGTCCCAGGATGCCCCCCATAAAAAACACTGGAATAAAGACCGCGGCCAGAGACAGGGTCATGGAGAGAATGGTAAAGCCGATCTCCCTTGAACCCTTGAGGGCTGCCTCAAAGGGCTTTTCACCCATTTCCATGTGACGGACGATATTTTCCAGCACCACGATGGCGTCGTCCACCACAAACCCCACCGCCAGGATCAAGGCCATCAAGGAGAGGTTATCCAGACTATAGCCCAGCAGATACATGACAGAGAAGGTGCCCACAATGGACATGGGCAACGCCAGGCTGGGGATGATGGTGGCGGACAGGTTGCGCAGGAAGAGGAAGATCACCAGGACCACCAGACCCAGGGCCAACAGCAGGGTGAACTGGACATCATTCACTGATTCGCGGATGGTGGCGGAGCGGTCATACAGCGTGTAGATCCCTACCGACGCCGGAATCTGGCTCCGCAAGACCGGCAAAATCTTGTTGATGGAGTCCACCACCTGGATGGTATTGGTGCCCGGCTGGCGCTGGATGGCCAGGACGACGGCCCGGGAGTTTTTGTACCAGGAGGCGATCTTGTCATTTTCGACGCTGTTGAGCACCCGGCCCAGCTCAGACAGGCGCACGGGTTGTCCGTTGCGGTAGGCCACGATCAGCGGCCGGTACGCCTCTGCGTTGGTAAGCTGGCCGGTGGCCTGGACCGTGACGGCCTTGTGGGCGCCATATAAGGTTCCCGTGGGCAGGTTGACGTTTTGGTTCTTGACCGCCTCCCCCACCTCGTTAATTCCGAGCCCCCGGCTGGCCAGGGCCTTGGGGTCCAACTGGATGCGCACCGCATATTTTTGAGCACCGAAGATCTGGACCTGGGCTACCCCCTCCACCATGGAAATGCGCTGCGCCATGAGGGTTTGGCCATATTCATCCACAGTGGACAGCGGTAGGGTGTCGGAACTCAGGGCCAGGTAAAGGACCGGCTGATCCGCCGGGTTAACCTTCTGATAGGTGGGAGGGGTGGGCATCTCCGGAGGCAGCTGGGCTGCGGCCTTGGAGATGGCCGCCTGCACATCCTGGGCGGCGGCATCGATACTGCGACTGAGAGCGAATTGCAGGGTGATCTGGCTGAGGCCCAGAGCGTTGGTGGAGCTCATAGAGTCCAGGCCGGCGATCGTGGAGAACTGGCGTTCCAGGGGGGTGGCTATTGCGGAGGCCATGGTTTCAGGAGAGGCCCCGGGCAGGCTGGCACTCACCATGACGGTGGGAAAATCGACGTTGGGCAGATCGCTCACCGGGAGGTAGCGATAGCTCATGACCCCGAAAATCAAAATGGACAGCATGACCAGCGTGGTCATGACCGGCCGGCGGATGAAAAGCTCGGTGAAATGCATAGGGCCGCTCCCGGCAGTCTTAGAGCCCGCTTTTGATTTGGACTTTCGCCCCTGCCACCAGCCGGAGCTGGCCGTCGGTCACGACCTGTTCTCCGGGCTTGAGCCCTTTTTTGACGATGATTTCTTGGTCAACCGCGCGCCCTACTTCCACGGGACGCACTTCAACGGTCATATCTGGTTTCACCACAAAAACAATCTGCCCTTCCTGGCTCGTTTGGACAGCCTGGGAGGGGACCAGGACAGCGTCGGGCTCAGTGGCGAGTTTTACTACCACATTGACGAATAGTCCGGGCCACAGGCGCTTGTGGGGGTTGGTGAAGGTGCCCTTGCACAGGATGGTGCCGGTGGCCGTATCCACGGTATTGTTGATAAAGCTGAGCACCCCCATCTCGGGATTATCCTGCCCGGCAATGATAGCCTCTACCGGAACCTGCTTTATCGCCATGTACTTCCGGACTTCCGCCAGGTTCTGCTCCGGGAGGGCAAACGAAACATAGATGGGCTGGATCTGGTTGATGATCACCATGGCGGTATCGGCGTTTTCCTTGATCATATTGCCTTGTTGGGCGATCAGGCTGCCGGTGCGGCCGGTGATGGGGGCCTTGATGTAACAATAACTGAGATTGAGCTGGGCATTTTGCACCGCCACCTGGTCGGCGTTAACCGTGGCGCCCAGGGATTCGGCGGTGGCCTTGGCCTGATCGTACTCCTGCTGGCTGACGAACTGCTTGCGGATCAACTCGGCGTAGCGCACCGCATCGGCTTTGGCCTTGTTGGCCAGGGCCTTATCTCTCTCCAGGTTGGCTTGGGCCTGCTTTAACGCCGCCTCATACGGGCGAGGATCGATGACGAACAGGAGTTCCCCCTGTTTAACATCCTGGCCTTCCTTGAAGTTCACCTGGACCAACTGGCCCGCCAACCGGGACTTGATGGACACGGTGGAGTAGGCCTCGACGTTGCCGATGGCCTTCAATTCCACCGGCACGGTCTTTTCCGTTACAGTGGCCACCAGGACCGGGACCGGCGGGGGCGCAGGCTTCTGCTTTTCGCTGGAACAGGAGGCGAAGAATAGACAGGCCATGAAAAGAACAGCCAGGGCTCGGGAAAAAAGAGAAGAGCCGGGAAACCAGGAGCGATTATTGGGGTTGGGTCGAGATTTCAAGGTGGTCAAAAAAGCTCATTTCCCGCGGTTCGAGCCTGAAAAATTCAAGGCCTCGGCCCGGAACCGGATAATAGCACTTATTTAGTTATTATATTAACTATTTTTCCTTAAATCCAGAAAAATGATTAATGACATCTTCACAGACTTTTACGCCAGATGCACCTTGAAGCGGACCACGGCCAGGGTTATGAGGGCGACGCCCAGAAGGGTTAAATTTGTTTATTGAGGTAAAGAATTATTGCTTAAAGGGATTAGCTCTTGCAAAGCGCCCCGAAAAACCTGAAAACTTTTGGAGATATTGCGACTTGGCTCCATGTGCAATGATATTCTCCGCGCCACCTCTATCTTTGGCATACCACCCTTGTAATAACCAGCTCGCTTCAGTACCCTTGCCAGAGCTTCCGAGGTCTTGTGGATTGCATCTGGATCACGAAACTTCTTTTTCTTATCCAAATATCTTGGAATTCTTGGATAAGCTTGATGTAAAGCAGATTCATCACCCAAAAACCATGCTTCTAATTCTTCGATTGCTATTCTATTGATAACATTAAATTTTCCATTATCACTGACATTTGATCTGGTAATAAATTTCTGATTATGAGCTATATTTTCCAATCTCTGTTTTAGTTCAACACATTTTTCCCGGTCTTTATCTATCAAGACTACAATATACCAGTCATCAGGCAGCCAAAGACGATAGCCCGTTAGCCGTTTAGGAAGGTTTTTTAACAAATCTTGTTTACCCTGGAAAACATGAATTTGATATGAGACCTTCTCGCTTAAGAGTTTGGGCAACAGATTTCGCAAGGCCGCTTCAGCTGAAGGTTCTTCCACTAAAAACTCAATGTGCATGGCGATTCAATTTCCAGGTTGAGGAGATACGGGAAACTTTGGTCCACCGGATGCAGTTAATGGATCACCTATCTCAAAATAGCCTTCCATCCAAAGTTGACCCAATAAAGCGCCAGAATTCATAAAGTCCTTGATTCCCTTCATGTCCTCAGCTTTCTTCGCTTGCGTATATCCTTTGGAATCTCGATAAAGTACCCAAAGTTCATTTGCTCGTAACCCATTAACAAAGAACGGCGAATGCGTTGTCACCATGAGTTGAGTGCGATCGGTAACGCTTCTGCATTCCTCGGCAAGTTCGGACAATAGCCGGGGATGCAAATAGTTTTCCGGTTCTTCAATACCAATGAGTTGTGGTGGTTCAGGATCATATAGAAGGGTCAGATAGGCCAACATTTTGAGGGTCCCATCAGAAGCAAACTTTGCTAAAATAGGTCTATCAAAAGGGGCATCCTTGATTTGCAATAGAAGATATCCATCCGGCATCAATTCAGCTTCCACTTTCTCCAATCGGGGCACTCGGCTCGATAATCTCGTCAATATTTGATCAAGCCGTTCGGGGTGCTGCTCCTTTAGATATTGGATTACATTAGGGAGGTTATCACCTGTAGCGGAGAGACGCTCTTGAGGTCCCGATTCGCGAGTGCCCCTGGTATTATCAGCGCTTAAGTAAGAAAGGTACCATCCAGTGATAAAACGGCGGAGAGCGCTCACCCGTGGGTGTTTGGCAAACTGACCCAAAGTATTAACTGCCAACACCTCCGCAGAATCGAGGCGTTCTTCAACCCGTTCATCACTCTCATCAGGCATTTCTCCCGAAATTACTTTGCCCTCACCCATCTTAAAATCAAGGAAACTAAATGGTTTTCCAGTTTGTCCTCGTCGCCAGCGAAGCAATTCTTCAGCCACATAAGGCCCTCTCGATTTCTCTCCTATGGCAAGATGATAGGTGATAATCGGAGATCCGGCTTTCTCACGGTACTTTAATTCAATCACGATTGGCCCATCCGACCCCCGGGTCCGAAGCTCTTTGAATCTCCCGCGCCGATCCCAAGCCTTGCGCAATCCCACGGAAAAGCATTCTGATAAAAAGGCAAAAACATCAAAAATAGTTGACTTGCCGCTACCATTCGGGCCAAGAAAGGCGGTTAAGGGAGTAATATTCTTCAATTCAAGGTCACGCAAGGCACGGTAATTTCTTACACGAAGATATTCTATTCGGGGCGGGAGTTGGGAGGTTACCATGAGAATTCTCTCTTTAATGGTTTCTGGATGGCCCTACTCAAGCAAAACATCCACAATCAGGATTAGGCAAAAATACCAGAATACATTACCCTTTTTCTCCCCGCTATGCAAGGTGAACTTTAAAGCGGACCACGGCCAGGGTCAGCAGGCCTATCCCCAAAACGATCATGGAAAGCATTTGCGGCCACAGGAGGGCCAGACCGGCGCCCTTGAGAAATACCCCCTGGGTCACGATGATGAAGTACATCAGGGGGTTGAGCCTGGTAAGATACTGAAAAAACACGGGCATGTTGGCGATGGGGAAAATGAGACCGGACAACAGAATGGCCGGGGTCAGGAACAGGTTGCCCGCCATCATGGCCTGTTGCTGGGTGGAGGAGACGGTGGAAATGAGCAACCCCAGTCCCACGGAACTTAACAGGAAGGCCATGGTGCCCAAAAACAGCACCAGAATGCTGCCCCGCAAGGGCACCTCGAACCAATAGACCCCCACGGCGGTGACCATAATCACTTCCAGTATGGAGATAAGAACAAACGGAATGGTTTTGCCCAACATTAACTCAAAGGGCCGGATGGGAGTCACCAGGATTTGTTCCAGAGTGCCGATCTCTTTCTCCCGCACCACGGACAGGGCCGTCAACAACAGGCTGACCAGCAGCACTACTATGGCGATAACCCCGGGCACCATAGAATAACGGCTGATGAGGTTAGGGTTGAACCAGGCCCGGGGCTCCATCGTCAAGGGCAGACCGGTCTGTCCCGCCCACTCCTGGCCCTGACGGGCGAACCGCTGCTCTAATTTCTGCTGGTTATAATCGGCGATCACCGTGCCGGCATAGCGGCTAACAATGAGGGCGGCGTTGGAATCAGTGGCATCCACAATGACCTGGATTCTCCCAGACTTGCCCTGGGCCATCCGGGTGGCGAAATCCCATTGGATCCACAGGGCCATGGTGATGTTGTCTCGGTCGATCAAATCAAGCAGTTCTTTCTGACTGTCGACAAAATAATTGACGCTGAACCATTCATTAGAGACGAAGCGGTCAATGAGTTGCCGGGACTCCATCGTGCGGCTTTCATCGAACACCGCCAAGGCTACGTGCTTGATATCGAAGTTCACTACATAACCATAGGTGAGCAGTTGCACCAGGGGCGGCACGATGATGAAAAAGCGGAGCTTCTTATCCCGCAGGACCTGGATAAATTCTTTAATGATAATGTGCCGGATACGACGGAACATGGTGAGTTCTCGGGGATCAGCTTATGGTTTTAAGGTTTCGTTATTTTCTCTTAGCCTTTGTTTAATGATTCGATTTTTTTCTCCGAAACTGCTTTCTGCTTTTACCTGGCCGCTGACAGTTCCCCTTATCTGATCTTTTTGACAAACTTCTTGATGGACAAAGCCACGAAAAATAGGGCCGACACGGTCAGCATCACGGCATCGGGCCACAAATAGTCTAATCCCAGGCCCTTGAGGTAGATGCCCTTGGCAATCGTCACCAGATATCTGGCCGGGATGATATAGGAAACGATCTGCAAAGGCAGGGGCATCAGGTAAATGGAAAACACGAAGCCGGACAGAAGAAAAGCCGGCAAGAAAGTAACTAATATGCCCATCTGAAAGGCCTGTAACTGGTTTTCTGAGGTAACCGAAATGAGCAGGCCTTGCCCCAGGGTGGCAATCAGAAAGATAGCCGCCAGGCCGATCAGGAGCAAAGGATTGCCCCGGAGCGGCACCTGAAAGAGAAACTTGCCCATGGCCAAGACGATGACCATATCAAACATGCCAATAATGAAGTAGGGACCGAGCTTCCCCAGGAGCAACTCCGTAGGCTTGATAGGGGTGGCCATCAGTCCCTCCATGCTGCCCCGCTCCAGCTCCCGCACCACCGTCAGGGAAGTCAGCAAGGCCCCCACCACGGTCATGATGACTGCTATCAGGCCGGGCACGATGTAGTTGCGCGATTCCAAGGCTTCGTTGAACCAGAACCGGGTCTGCGCGTCCACCGGCATCTGGTTGCGGCCTGGCCCTTTTTCCGTGACTCGCTGCTCCAGGAGTTTTTGGCTATAGGCAGAAGTCACTGCCTGAACGTAACCCAAAATGATATTGGCGGTGTTGGAATCGGTGCCGTCCACCAGGGCCTGGCCCCCGGCGGTTTTTCCTCTTAGATATTGCTGGGAAAAATCAAAGGGGAGCATCAATCCAGCCTGGACCTGGTGGTCGGTAATCAGGTTTTTTAGCTCATCATAGCTATTGGTAAACTTCTCCAACCGGAAGTATTCGCTGCCCCGAAACTGGTTGATGAAATCTTCGCTGAGCTGGCTGCGCTCCTGGTCATACACCGCAATGGTGACATGCTTGATATCGAAGGTAAGGGCGTAGCCGTAGAGCAAGAGCAGCACCACCGGCAGCAGGATGACCTGGAGGAGGCTGATGGGATCCCGCCGGATGTGAATCAGCTCTTTACGGGAGATGGCCCAGGTGCGCAGCAGATTCATCCGCTAAGCCTCTCCGGCCCGCTGCACCAGCGAAATAAAGGCGTCCTCCAGGCTGGGGGGCACCCGTTCGATGCTCCCTACCGCGATGTGGTGGGCGGCCAGGGCGTCTTTGATGGCCGGCTCGGTCTCATCCGGCCGGAAGGTGGAGATATGCAGACCATTGCCGAAGATCGCGGCCTCGGACACTTGGGGTAAGGTTTTGATGAGGCTCAGGGCGCCGTCCAGGTTCTCGGGAAAGACCTCCAGGATGGTTTCCCGCACTTCCCCCTTGAGTTCGCCGGGGGTACCCTGGGCAATGATATGGCCCTGGTAGATGAGCACCAGGCGATCGCAGAATTCCGCCTCTTCCATATAGTGGGTGGTGACCAGAATCGTCCTGCCTTCCTGGGCCATGGCGTAGATCAGATCCCAGAAATTGCGCCGGGAGATGGGGTCCACCCCACTGGTGGCCTCATCCAAAAACAGGATGGAAGGTTCGTGGATAATGGCTGAAGCCAGGGCCAGCCGCTGCTTCAAGCCCAGAGGCAGGGTTCGGGTCAAATCGTGGCGACGGTCCTCCAGTCCCACCAGGTTCAGCACTTCGGTGAGGCGCGCCTCCAGCCGGACCGGGGACAGGCCGTAAACCCCGCCAAAAAACGTAAGATTTTCCTCGGCGGTCAAGTCCTCATAGAGGGAAAACTTTTGAGACATGTAGCCAATATTGCCCCTGATCCGGCCGTTTTCCTTGATGATGTCGTAACCGCCCACCCGGCCGGCGCCGCTGGTGGGCAGCAAAAGGCCGTTGAGCATACGGATGGTAGTGGATTTACCGGCGCCGTTGGGCCCCAGGAAGCCAAAGATTTCCCCCCGGCTGACCTCAAAGCTGATATTGTCCACGGCCTTGAAGTCCCCGAAATGGCGGGAGAGATTTTTGACGACAATGGCCTGTTCCCGGTCCGGCATGGTTCTCAAACCCTTATCTATGCTGAGGATAGCCGGGGCAAAGGTTAAATTCCCCCTCACCCTGATCCTTTCTCCCATTGGGGGAGAAGGTATAACTAATAAATCTGTCGCCTATTTTTCATCCCGGCGAATCACCTGAACGAAAAGGTCTTCCAGGTTGGGAGCGGCCCGCTCCAGGGAGACACCGGTAAGGCCGGCGTTTTTCAAGACTTGGGTCAGCGGGCCGGAAGCCTGGGAGGCGCGGTCCACCGTAATCATCAACCGGTCGCCCATGGCCAGAGACAGGTGCACCAGGGGGTGGCCGCTGAGCACTCGCCTGGCGGTCCACAGGTTGGAGGCCCGGGCTTCCAGGAGCTCTCCCTGAAAGGAGGCCTTAATCGCTTTGGGGGTATCCACCACCAGCAGCCTGCCATTATGCATCAGGCCGACCCGCTGGGCGCGTTCGGCCTCATCCATGTAACCGGTGGACAGGAAGATGGTGAGGCCTTCCTTGAGGAGCCGGTTGAGGATATCCCAGAATTCCCGCCGGGAAATGGGGTCCACCCCGAAGGTGGGCTCGTCCAGGAAAAGCAGCCGCGGGGTATGGATCAGGGCGCAGGCCAAACCCAGCTTCTGGCGCATCCCCCCCGAGAGATTGCCGGCCAGCCGGTCCTGAAAGGGAGTAAGATTGGAGAAGCCCAAGAGCTCCGGCAGGCGTTTTTGCCGGTCTTGCCGGGACACCCGGTAAATGTCGGCATAAAAGGCCATATTCTCGGCCACGGTCAGGTCGTCATAGAGACCGAAGCGCTGGGGCGTATAGCCGATGTGTTCCTTGAGAGCTTCAGACTGGGTGACCGTGTCGAAGCCCAGCACCTCGGCCCGGCCGGAATCAGGGTCCATAATGCCGGTGAGCAGGCGCATAGTGGTGGTTTTCCCCGCGGCGTCGGGCCCCACCAAGGCAAAGGCTTCCCCCTGAAAGACCTCCAGGTTGAGGTGGTCCACCGCGGTCAGGTCCCCAAAACGCTTGGTCAGCCCGTCGGTGCGAATGGCGGGCTCACTTGGGCGGCTGGCCGGTTGCTTTGCTGTCAAGGAGAATGACCGCTTCCGCCGGCATCCCCGGCTTCAAATCGTAGTTGAGGTTTTGCGCCCGGATCTTGCACCGGTAAACCAGAGTGACCCTTTCCTTGTAGGTTTCCACCGTCTTGGGGGTAAATTCCGCTTTGGAGCTGATGAAGGAAACCCAGGCCGGGTACTTTTTGCCGGGGTAGGCGTCAGTAGTGATGTAGGCCTGCATGCCGAACTTGACTTTGGCCAGATCAGCCTCGGGGATATACCCCTGGAAATAAATATTGTCCATATCCCCTACCGTAAGTACCGGCGCCCCTACCGCCGCGGTCATGCCGGGCTCCATGGGCCGCACCAGGACCACCCCGTTCACCGGGGAGCTGATCGTAGCATATCCCAGCCGGGTGAGGGCCAGTTCCAGACCGGCCTGGGCCTGTTTGAACTGGCCCCGAGACTGGTCGATGTCCTCCCGCCGATAACCTTCCCTTAACATGCTGTATTGCTGCACCGCACTCTTATGGGATTCTTTGGCCATGAGATACTCGGCCTCAAACCTGTCCCGGGTAAGGGCCGGGACCACCTTTCTTTTATAGAGGTTTTCATAGCGCTCGTAATCCTGCTGCTTGTTCACCAGGTCGGCCTTGGTCTTACCTACCTGGGCCTCGGCTTCCTTGATCTCCTGGGGCCGGTACCCCTTCTCCAGCTTGGCCTGATTGGCCTGGGCTGCGGCCAGGGCGGCCCGGGCCCGGTCCACCTCATCTTTGAGGTCTTTGGCCTCCAAACCGGCCACTACCTGGTTCAGGGAGACCCAGTCGCCCTCCTGGAAAAAGATGTATTGAATGATGCCGGCGACCTTAAAGGCCAGATCGGTCTCAGTGGCTTCCATATGCCCTTGCAGGGGCAAAATATTTTTGGGGGCCCGGGACTCCCACCAGACCAGCCAGTACACCAAGCCGCCCACCAATGCTATCGCCACCAGAATGATCGGGATATATCGCCGGGTTAGCTTCATGGGTCCTCCATGCGGGCTGCGGTAATGCTGCGAAATCTCTTTCTGTGCCGAGCCGCCCTTTATAATACAGGGAAACGTCCGGTAAGGCAAAGGGATATTAAGGCCAAACGGGGATATGATTCAGATGGAATGGCGGCGCCGGAATACCGCCAATCTGGCCGCGTGCCATGGTTACCTGGAACGCTCTGGCTGCAGGACTTTCTGGATTGGCGAGTGAACGAATTAGACCTGGGGGCAGCTCTAAGGGCATATACCAGGATGACCCGAACGGAGTTTGGTGCTTTACGTGGGGCACGGCAACTTGCGCCAACGATGTGGTTTCCGGTTGTGTTCCCCTGCCCCCTCCGCAATTCTGCTGGGTACCGGGCTGTTAGGGCTGGGGATTTTGCCCTGGCGGAAGAAAAGCCAAGTTTAATGAACCATCTCTCCTTTTCCGGCGAGTCCTCCTCCCACGCGGCGGGGGCCTTACTTTTGTGCCCTTGTACCTACAAAAAATCTTTCCAAACCCCATCCCCCAATCCACATAAGTGGGATTTTCATTCTCCTTTTACAAAGGTGAAGTTTAGCTATCGCCAATCATCAATCACGAACGCATCCGGGCGGTGGTAGCCTGGCTCGTTGGGCTTATGCATGTTCATACCTACGAGATCGATCTGAAAGCCCCTGGCTCGCATCTGTTGGTAGGCGGTCTGGCGGGCCAGGCTGATGCCGGCAGTGAGCTGGGCCAAGCCTCGGGAGGCGGTATAGACTTCACAGGCATATAAAAGCCGATCGAAATATTCCTGGGCCTGGGGGCCTGAGCGGGCCGCCCCGAACTTGATATAGCAGACGTCGCTCCCGGCCTCGGAGTTCGGGCCGCAATGCACCGCGGCAAACCCCACCAGACCCGGCTCCCCCCAGAGCAGGAGGGTATCGCCCAAACCCTGGGTCTGGAGGGCGTGGATTTCCCGGCGCACATCTAGGCCAGGATAAATGGCATCGGTAAGCCGGGCGCAGGCCTTAACCAGCTCGGGGCGCTCGTGGGGTTGCGCCTGGGAATAATAGCTGACTTCCCCTTGGGGGCGCCGGGATTTGACCTGAAGGGACATGATAGCCGTGAGAAATCGTGGCCAAAAGCCTGATTTCTGATACAAGGCCAGGTGCTTGGGGCTGCAGGAATAGGTATAGAGGCCGGTGTGGCGGCAACCCCAGGTGCTGAATAAGGCCAGGGCGGGTTCCAGAAGTCTCTGGCCGATACCCTGATCCCAATAATCCGGGTCCACCGTCAGGGGGCCGAAGAAGGCGACGCTGCCCCAGTGGGTGACGAAATTGGAGCCCACCAGGATCCCGTCCCCTTCGGCCCCGAAGGCCGCAGCCGGGTCGGCCAGCCAGCGGGTGCGAACCATATCGATGTCGCCGCCGAATTCCAGGGGATTCGCCAGGCCGTTGAAGGTGCCGAAGGCCAGCCGGAAAATACGGTGGGCGTCGGGCAGGTCGATTTCTTGTAAAGGTCGTACCAGAATGTTCATGGCATTTACTCGGGACCCTGGGGCCCATGCATAATGTAACCGTTAACCCCTCTCCCCCAAAGGGGCCAGGGAGAAAATGGCAAGCTTGGCTTAGGAACCATATGATATGAGATGTTCCAATCTTGAATAATTCTCGTTTCACCGACCCGCCTCTGTCATGATTCAGACAAGGCTCCATCAATTGATACTAAATGATTCAAGGCGCCAATAGCAACGGATATCATCGGCCCCCACTCCTCCTTTACATTTTGCGGGTTATTCCTTAATCTTGTTTATGAGGATTCGTGAAGCGAGGGGCAGGATACTGCCCCGGGAGGATATATGAGCGCCTGTATCGCCTTGAGGCGAGAAATGTTAAAGGATCCCATTCAGTTAAGGATTGCCGAAGACCCCCTGGATTTTTTTAGGGCCCGGGCCCTGGCCGACCAGCGGGCCGGGGAGGCCGGGGGGGAGCCCATGTTGCTGGCCTGGTATAACGGCGTGACGGGCGAGTTCTCACCGGGGGTGACGTGCTGTGGGGAGGACAAGCCCACCTGGCTCATTTATGCCGAGTCCCGGGGCGGCGACCTGGTGATTGATATTAATGATGAGGCCTATGTGTTTGTGTATCGCCGGGACCTCTAAGGCTGGCCACCTTCCGAGGCAGGTCCTGGTGTAACTGGCTTTGCCCCCGGTCTTTTGAGGACGCCTGGCTGGCCGAAATCAGCCGGAGGCGGAAAATTCCCCCGGTGTTGGTTAAGCTTCCCCGGGGGCAGGCGCGACTCTGCGGCCTGAAGCCTGGGGAACCGGAACTTTTTTCCTACCTGCCGAAGTAGCCGGTGAGGGTGGCGGTGGCGAGGGTCTTGCCCTCCATGGCCTGTTTGAACGCAGCCAAGTTGGTGCTCTTGGGTAGTTCGACTTTGGGCACGCTCAAGGCATAGAGGGTAAAGACGTAGGGGTGGTCGCCGCTGCCCGGCGGGGGTTGCGGGCCCCCATAACCGGGCTTGCCAAAGGAGTTTTGCAATTCTACCGCGCCCGTGGGCATATTCTGGCCGGAGGCCCCCTCGGGGATAGCGGCGGCGTCTTTGGGGAGGTTGATCACCAGCCAGTGGACCCAGTTGTGAGCCACGGGATGAGGGTCCACCATGGCCAGGGCGAAGGACTGGGCGCCTGCGGGGGCGTCTTTCCAGGTTAAGGGAACGGAGACGTTTTTGCCGCCCGCGCCCGGCATGACGTACTCGAGGGGAATTTTGCCGCTATCTGAAAAGGCGCTCGATGTAATCTGCATGGTTGGTCCTCCTGAGCCGGATACGGCGGTTAAGGTAAGGAGCAGCGCGATGACGCACCCCAGGGTTATGAGCCGTTGCATGGGATTACCTCCCGGTTCTATGGATCGTTTTCTGTGAAAAGATTTCTTCCAGATATTGTTTCAGAGCCACCGCGGCGTTGTGTGCCTCGTCTTTGGAGCTGTAGACCAGGGTGACCCGGCCCTGGCGCAGTTTCTCCTTGAGCAGGTTAACCGCGTCCAGCCGGTCCGCAAGTTCGACCCAATAGCGCCGGCAAAATTCCTCCCATTTGGCCGGGTCGTGACTGAACCACTGCCGCAGCTCGGGGCTGGGCGCGATCTCTTTGAGCCACAGGTCCAGGACCGCGTCGGCTTTTTTCAGGCCCCGGGGCCAGAGGCGCTCTACCAGGACCCGGAAACCGTCTTCCGAGGAGGATGGTTCGTAGACCCGTTTCAGAGCGAAGACCGGTTGATCTTTGGGCTTTTTAGCCATGCTCAATCCTGAGGACGCCGACATAGAGGCGCCCCTATAAGTCATTTTTTTAAGCTACCCTCATTACAAGATCATCATTTTTGCCGAGGTCTCAAGGGGAAAATTATGAAAAAGTTGATTGCAAAGAGGGGGCGGGGCGATTTGAAAACCTGGACAAGGACCGCTGCCGCCCTCAGGGTTCGTCCAGCCGCAATTTGATGAAATCCACCCATTTGCTGTCGGGATCAAGCTCCAGGTAGCGCCGCCAGTGATCCCGGGCCCGGCCGGCATTTCCCAGGGCCTCCAGGACCATGGCCAGGTTGAAGTGGGCGTCGGCAAATTCCGGCTCCGCCTGGATGGCTTTTTTGTAAAAGAGCGCCGCGGCCTCCAGCTCTCCCTGGCCTTCCAGAAGGTTGGCGAAGTTGTAGTTGCCTTCCACATGATCCGGATTGAGGGCCAGGGCCTGGAGGTAGCGGGAGGCCGCGGCGGTTTCGGAATTTGACAGGAACAGGATGGTGCCCAGGTTTACCAGGGCGTCGACGTGGTCCGGGATCGTTGCCAGGATCTTTTCATATTTCTCCCGAGCCTCGCTGAGCCGTCCGGCGTCCTCATCTTCCAGGGCTTGCAAGAACAACTCGTCGCAGGCTTCCGTGGCCCGGGTCACTTTGGCGCACACCTCCTGGGTAAAATCCATGAAGAGCTGGCCTTCGGGGGTGAAACGGCGACGGTTTTTGCCTAAGATAAGTTGGTCCTGGACTAGAGAAATGCGGACTTCTGACAAGGGCTGCTTGAGGCCGGGCATGATCTGGCGCAGTTTTTCCACGCAATTTCTGATCTTACGCAGGGAGACGCCCTGCCGGCGCAAATCCTTGATCGTGCGGAAGGCCACCAGGCTCTGGAAGTCGAACCAGAGGTGGCCCCGGTCTTTTTCCCGATGGGTGATGAGACCCTGGCGGTCCCAGTAGCGGATCTGGGTTTCGGAGATGCCGGTGAGCCGGGACACCTCCCGCTGGTCATAGAGCTTCTTCACTCGATGAGCCTTTTGAAGGCCGGGGCCCGAAAATGCCCCCGGGGAGTCTCTTCCTGAAATGTCACCTCACAGCGCAACTCCGGCTTTACCCAAGTGATCCCGGCGGCTATTTCCTTCAGGGGTATAGCCGGGGAGTCAACTTTGAGTTGTTGCAGCCGTCCCGTGATCTCCTGCAACTCGGCGGCGTTGAAGCCGCTGCCCACCAGGCCCCGGAAGCGCCAGCCCTCCTGCTCCGGGGTCGCCAGGGCCAGAGCTCCGAAAGACTGCCGCCGGGACCCCTGCCCTTCCGAGTAGCCCACGATGAAGCAGGTGGCCATTCCCCGGGGCTTGATTTTCAGCCAGTGGCGGGAGCGCTGCCCCACCAGGTAGGGGCTGTCTAAGGCCTTGGCCATCACTCCTTCCAAACCCTGGGAAACCACTTCCCGGTAAAAAGACCTGCCCTGTTGCTCTAGGTATCCGGATTCCACCATGTGCGCCGATTCTCGCAGAAGTTCTGTTAAGATCTCTTTGCGTCGACTCAAGGGAAGGTGGAGACACTGCTCATCGTTGAGGTAGAGCACATCGAAAACGATATAGGTAGCCGGAAGCCGCCCGGCCACCAAGTCGATCTTCATGGGGTCGGCCACCTGGTCCCGCTGCTGCAATTTACGGAAATCGGGGCGCCCCTGGGAAAGAACCACCAATTCCCCGTCGAGAATGGCATTTCTTCCCTTTATCTGCCGATGCAGGCCGGCCAGTTCCGGGTAGCGCCGGGTAATGTCCAGGAGCCGCCGGTTTTGCAGACGAATGCCCTGATCCCGGACGAACAGGATGCAGCGGGTGCCGTCCCACTTGATTTCGTAAAGGTGCCGGGGTGAATCAAAGGGCGGCGAGCTGTAGGCCAGCATCGGGGCGATGGTTTCGTCCAGCATTTAGGCCTGTTGGCGCTGTTTCTGTTTGGCGGTGGCCCGTTTCCCGGCTCGGGCCATTTCTTTTTTGGGCGCCGCTCCCGTCTTTGTGGCCGCGACGCTCTTCTTGAGGGCGTCCATGAGATTGATGACCTTTTCCCGTTCCACTTTGGGTTCGACGGTCACTTCCTGGCCTTCGGCCTTGGCCCGGATGACCGCCTCCAGCGTTTCGGTATATTCATCCCGGTAGTCTGCCGGCACGAAATCGCCGCTCAAGTGCCCGATGATGGTTTTGGCCATGTCCAGATTATCCTTGCTGACAGTGATCTGTTTCATTTCCACGGTGGCTTCGATTTCGGCCACGTCGCGGATTTCCTGGGGATAGTGCATGGTAAAGGCGACGAAGACGCCGTTATAGGGGCGGAGGTTGTAAAGATATTCCCGCTGGCGCATGACCGCGCGGGCCACGGCGGTCTTGCCGGTTTCGGCCATGGCCCGGTGGAAGATGGCAAAGGCCTCAGCCCCGGCGGCGCCGTCCGGCACCAGATAATAGGCGTCGGTATAAAAAATGGGGTTGATCTGCCCGGCGTCCACGAACTTGAGGATGTTGATGGTGTCGGTGGACTCCTTTTGGGCCTTGGCGAAATCGTCGTCAGTGAGGACCACATGGAGGTCCTTGCCGTACTGGTAGCCTTTGACGATGTCTTCGGGACCCAGGGTCTGGCCGCAGACGGGGCAGACATTTTCCTGGTGGATGCGGCTGCCGCAGGCTTTATGGTAGAGGTGGAATTGCAGCGGTCGCTTGGTGGTGGCGGTGAACATCTTGATGGGGATGGTCACCAGGCTGCACTTCAAATAGCCTTTCCAGATAGCCCGCATAATCGCCTCCCGAATCCGGCAGGTGGGCAAATGGGAGGCCAGGGCGGCGCAGCGCGCCCCCTGCCTCGGTGGTGCATGGAGATTAAATTTGTTTTATTATAGGTATGTTGAGTCTGGGAAGCAAGGGGGAATAAGGCCCAGTATCGGATCCCAGATTTAACTTTCCATAATTTTTGAAGGCGCATCTACTGCCCCTACAACCGTGACCGCAGGGGGTTAAATCCAGCGCTTCTTCCGGAAGTAGAGGAGCATGGCGCCAGCGATCACTACGATTACCCCTAATACCACATAATAGCCATGGCGCCATCCCAACTCCGGCATGTACTTAAAATTCATGCCGTACAGACTGGTGACAAAGGTCAGGGGCATAAAGATGGTGGCAATGATGGTCAGCACCTTCATGATCTCATTGAGCCGGTTGCTCATGGACGAGAGATAGATATCCAGCATCCCTGACAGGATATCCCGGTAAGTTTCCACCGTGTCAATGGCGATGATGGTGTGGTCGTAGACGTCTCTAAAATAGTTACCGAGATTCTCGCTGATCAGGGGGGACTCCCGGCGTTCCAGCCGGGCGATCACTTCCCGCAAGGGCCACAGGGACTTGCGCAACATGATCATGTCATTCTTAAACCGGTGCACCGCGTTCAACGTCCGGGGGGTGGGCCTACTCACCACTTCGTCTTCCAGAAATTCCACCTGATCGCCAAATTTTTCCAATTCTACGAAATAATTATCCACGATAAGATCGATGAGGGTATAGGCGAGGTAATCGGCCCCCAGCTTGCGGATGCGCCCTTTTGCCTTCAGGAGCCGGTCCCGGATGGGGGCAAAGATATCGCCGTTGCCTTCGTGAAAAGAAAGGACGTAATGGGGGCCCAAAACCAGGCTGATCTCCTCCGACACGAGTTTCTCATCTTCGGCCACAGGCCTGATGGAATCTAAGACGATATAGAGATAATCGTCATAGTCCTCGATTTTGGGCCGTTGTCCCACCTCCAGGATGTCTTCCAACACCAAAGGGTGAATCTTGAAGCATTCTCCCACCTTCTCCAGATTCTTCACCTGGTGGATGCCGCTGACATTGATCCAGGTCACCACGGCCGGGTCGGCGACCAGGGGGCATTCCGTGAAGGCGTCTAACCCGGTTTCGACGAGGTCGGTGTCGCTATAGCGAATGATGGTGATACAGGCCGGCGCATGGCCCTTTTCTCCGGTATAGACCAGGGAACCGGGGGGCATACCGGCCTTGCGGGCTATTCTTCTCAAGGTCTTGGGCATGGGGCGCTCCCGAAGGCTTTGATGTTATTATCGGTTCATTATGCTTTTACCATAATCAAGGTTTTAAGAGGAGTAGGGATTTTATCAAAAGGGCTGGAACTTGTGCGCAGGCGAGGCGCCTGTGCCACCGATATATATGGGATTTATCAAAAACGGGCGGCGGGCGGGGATTGGCCAGGCGTGATCCCCGCGGCTCAACCGAAGCGGCCGGTAATGTATTGCTCGGTTTGCTTATTGGCGGGATTGGTGAAGATTTGCTGGGTGGTGCCGAATTCTACGACCTTGCCGACATAAAAAAAGGCGGTAAAGTCGGAAACCCGGGCGGCCTGCTGCATATTGTGGGTCACGATGACAATGGAGTATGCGGCTTTCAATTCGTTGATCAGTTCTTCAATCTTGGCGGTACCGATGGGATCGACGGCTGAACAGGGCTCATCCATGAGCAGGAGTTCGGGCTCCACCACGATGGTCCGGGCGATGCACAGCCGCTGTTGCTGCCCGCCGGACAGGGCGGTGCCAGGGCGATGCAGGACGTCTTTGACTTCATCCCACAAGGCGGCACGCCTCAGGGCGTCCTCCACCCGGTCAGCGAGTTCGCTCTTGCTCAGCGAGTAGTGCATCTTGAGGCCATAGGCGACGTTTTCAAAGACGCTCATGGGAAACGGCGTGGGTTTCTGGAAGATCATGCCGATCTTCTTGCGGAGTTCCATGACATCCTGTTTCGGGTCCAGGATGTTGGCGCCGTCCAACCAGATCTCGCCTTCAGCCCGCTGGTCCCGGTACAACTCATAGATGCGGTTGTAAACCCGGAGATGGGTGGACTTGCCGCAGCCGGAGGGGCCGATGATGGCGGTCACCTGATGTTCGGCGATATCCAGGTTGTTGTCGAACAGGGCCTGGTGGTCGCCGTAGTAAAAATTCAAGCGCCGGACGGAAAGCTTAGCGGGCAGGCCCAAATTTTTCAGCAGGACGGCGGACGGGAAGGTTTCTTCCATAGCGCTGGTATGGTTGGACTCGTCGGTCACGTGACTTGCTTCCCGGTTAATCTGCGCCAAACTGAACATGCTCATTATATTATTGCAGATCAAGAAAGGCTTTCATATTTTGGTTTATTTTCCAGAAGTCCCTTCAGTTTTTCTTTGGGGGGGACTTCATCCAGCAGAGAATGCCGGTCAAAGATCTCTTTGGTGGTGCCGAAATCAATGATGTGCCCCTCAAAGAAAAAGGCAGTGTAATCAGACACCCGGAGCGCCTGGGCCATATTGTGGGTGACGATGGCAATGGTGTAGCGTGATTTCAATTCATGGATCAGGGCTTCGATCTTGTTGGTACTCAAGGGATCGATGGCGGAGCAGGGTTCGTCCATGAGCAACACTTCCGGCTCCACTACAATGGCCCGGGCGATGCACAGTCGCTGCTGCTGCCCGCCGGACAGCGAAGTACCGGGCCGGTCCAGACGGTCCTTGACTTCATCCCAGATGGCCGCGCCCTGGAGGGCCTTTTCCACCCGTTCGCCCGTGTCCCGTTTGTTGAACCGATAGTGCTGCCGCAAGCCAAAGGCCACATTGTCGAAGATGGACATGGGGAAAGGGCTGGGACGTTGAAAGACCATGCCCACTTTCTTACGGAGTTCCATGACATTCGTCTGGGGAGAAAGGACATCCCAACCATTCACCTGCACCTGTCCCTCGGCATAGTGATCCGGATAGAGTTCGTAGATCCGGTTATAGATGCGCAGGTGGGTGGACTTGCCGCAGCCGGAGGGGCCAATGATGGCCGTCACTTTATGTTCGGCGATATCCAGGTTGTTGTCGAAGAGGGCCTGAGTCCCGCCATAAAAAAAATTCAGATGGCGCACCGAAATCTTGGGGGCCGGAGCGCCCGGAGCCGTATCATAATACGGCGCCGCGAGATTGGCAGGTTGCTGAGAGTCTTCCATGGTCATTGCCTCCGAAGGCCTATTGTCTGGTCCTCAAAGCGAAACGGGCCAACAGGGTAAAAGCCAGCACCGACGCGGTAATCAAGAGAGACGCGCCCCAGGCCATACGCTGCCAGTCGTCATAGGGGGACACGGCATAATTGAAGATCGTGACGGTAAGATTTGGGGTGGGGCCTGACAAAGAGCTAAACCAATAAGGGCTGTTGAGCGCGGTAAAGAGCAGGGGCGCGGTTTCGCCGCTGACCCGGGCCACCGCCAGGAGAATTCCCGTCAGCAAGCCGGCCTTGGCCGCCCGAAACACCACCGCCAGGGTGACTTTCCAGCGGGGGGCGCCCAGGGCCAGGGCCGATTCCCGCAAGGTGTTGGGCACCAGCCGCAGCATGTCTTCAGTGGTCCGGGTGATCACCGGCATCATCAGGATAGCCAGGGCTACGACGCCGGCATACCCGGAAAAGTGGCCCAAGGGGATAACTACCAAGGTATAGGCGAACACCCCGACGATGATGGAGGGTATGCCCATGAGGACATTGGAGGAGAACCGGCTTTGGTCGGCCACCCTGGACTCCTGGCCGAACTCCGCCAGGTAGATGCCGGAGAGCAGGCCAACGGGCACTGAAATCAGCGTGGCGCCCACGGTCATGGCCAGCGTCCCCAGGATAGCGTTGGCCAGCCCGCCTCCCTCCATGCCGGGCGGCGTGGGCAACTGGGTAAAGAAGTTCAGGTTGATGGAGCTTATCCCCCGCATGATGACCCCGGAGAGAATCCAGATGAGGATGCCGATACCCAGCAGCGCCGAGGTCACGGACCAGACGCTCACCAGCTTATCCATAAAGCGCCGACCGGTAGATGGCCGCGGTTTCATCATAAGCCCACGCTCCAGGATTTGTACATGCGCCGCAACATGAATTGGGCCAGCACCTGCACCAGATATGTGATGACAAACAGGACCAGACCCAGTTCGATCAAAGAACTGATGTACATTGTGGTCGTGGCTTCGGTGAACTCATTGGCCAGGGTGGAGGCGATGCTGTTGCCGGGGGCAAACAGGGAGGCGGAGATGTTATGGGCGTTGCCGATGACAAAGGTGATGGCCATGGTTTCACCCAGGGCCCGGCCCAGACCGAGAAAGAGGGCGCCGATAATCCCGACCAGGCCGTATGGGATGGTCACTTTATAGGTGACTTCCCAGGTGGTGGCCCCCATGCCGTGGGCCGATTCCTTGACGACGTTGGGCACCAATTGAAAGACGTCCCGAGTAATGGCGCAGATAAAGGGCAGGATCATGAAGGCCAGGATAATCCCGGCGGTGAGCATGCCCAACCCCATGGGCGGCCCCTGGAAGAGGGGCAGGAACCCCAGGGTGTTCTGCAAGGCCGGCTGCACGTATTTGGCCATGAACGGTGCAAAGACGAACATGCCCCACATGCCGTAGATGATGCTGGGGATGGCGGCCAGCAGTTCGATCATGGTGCCCACTGCCTTGCTGACCCCGGGCCGGGCCAGTTCCACCAGGAACAGGGCGATGGCGACACTTAAAGGCACCGCGATGAGCATGGCGATAACGGTGGACACAATGGTGCCATAGATGCTGGAAGCCCCCCCGTACTGTTCGGTAACCGGATTCCAGACCTCGGTATATAAGAAGGAAAACCCGAATTTATGTATAGACGGCCACGAATGGATCACCAACTCCAAGAAAATCCCGGCCATGAGGAGGGGGGTGATCAGGGAGCACAAGGCGGTGAGCCACTTAAAGTAGGTGTCGCCTTTGGAAGTTGCCGGATTAGTTTTGGCCATGATTAAGGAGCCGTAAGACAGGGTGGGTTAACGTCATGGGGGCAGGGTCATCGCCCTGCCCCCAGGGATGCAGATGCAAGCGGTGTTGGTTAATATTTGACTGGTTGGCCATTAACCTTAATATCTTTGGCCCAGGATGCTTCCACCAGCTTCACGACGCTTTCGGGCATGGGCACATAATCGAGTTTTTTAGCCATTTCGCCGCCGTGCTTATAGCACCAGTCGAACCATTTCAGCATGGCCGCGGCCTTGGCAGGATCGGTCTGGTCTTTGTGAACCAGGATGAAGGTAGCGCCGGCGATGGGCCAGCTCGCCTCGCCCGGCTCATTAACGATCATCAAGTAAAAGCCATAGGGGGCTTTACTCCAGTCGGCGTTGGCTGCGGCTGCCGCAAAAGCATCGAGGCTCGGGTTCAAAAATTTGCCGGCTTTATTCTGGAGCTGGGTAACGGCCATTTTATTTTGGAGGGCGTAGGCATATTCGACATAGCCGATGGAACCGCTGATGTTTTTCACCTGGCCGGCCACGCCTTCATTGCCTTTACCACCGACGCCTCCCGGCCACTGCACCGAGGTATTGGCGCCGACTTTCTGCTGCCATTCCGGAGAGACCGCGGAAAGATAGCTGGAAAAGATAAAGGTGGTGCCGGAGCCATCACTGCGGTGCACCACGGTGATGTCCTGGGAAGGCAGCTTAAGCCCGGCGTTGAGCTTCGTGATGGCCGGGTCGTTCCACTTCTTGATTTTGCCAAGATAAATATCCGCCAGTACGGGGTTGGTGAGCTTTAACTGACCGGGACCGATGCCGGGAAGATTCACGACCATCACCACGCCGCCCATGACCATGGGGAACTGCACCAAGCCGGCCTCTTTGAGGGCCGCTTCTTTCAGAGGGGCATCCGAGGCCCCGTAATCTACGGTCTTGGCCTTGATCTGGGCGATGCCGCCGCCGGAGCCGATGGACTGGTAATTGAGCTTGACGCCGGTCATGGAATTATACTTGTGGGCCCACTGGGAATAGATGGGGTAAGGAAACGTCGCGCCCGCCGCGTTGATCGTCATTTCATCGGCCTGCGCTATGCCAACTGCGACCATGAGACCCACCACTGCTGCTGCCAACCATGCTGCTTTTTTCATCAATGCTCTCCCTTGTTAAAGTTAATTTATAAGGCAAGTTTGTTAGGCTATTGTTAGCATCCCATGAGGATTAGACAAGGATCTGATCGGGGAAAAATCAGGGGCTTTCTCTCGCCACCCGCCGCCGCCAGCCTCAAAAGAATTGGTCGATCCCGCAAGAGGTCGCCCTCCTGAGGAATGCCCTTAACAATATCTGGTGAAAATTAGCAAAAGATGAGCAGTCGGCTAGATTTGCGCAATCATTGCCCTTGACCGTACCTTGCAGGGGTTGCTGGGCGGGGACACCCCGCCTTACGGGAGGCGCCCAAGCGGAGCTTGGGCCGGAGCGTTCCCCAGTGCGACTTGGAAACGAGAGTTCAAAGTTCAAAGTTCAAGGTTCAAGGTTCGAGGTTCAACACTTTTAACCTTGAACTTTCGACCTTGAACTATTCAGTCCTGGGGCAGATGGATGAAAAAGGTGCTGCCTTTGCCGGGGGCGCTCTGGAGGGTCACATAGCCTTCATGGGCCTGGGCGATATGTTTGACGATGGCTAATCCCAAGCCGGTGCCTCCCACCTTGCGGCTGCGGCCGGCGTCCACGCGGTAGAAGCGCTCGAAGAGCCGGGGCAGGTGTTCCGGGGCGATGCCGGGACCCTGATCTCGCACCAGGATCCAAACTTCGCCAAGTTCCTCCCGAGCCTCCACCTGCACCGGCCGGGCCGCGGGGCTGTACTTGACGGCATTGTCGATGAGATTGACCACGGCCTGCTCCAGGAGCGGGGCGTTGATCTCAGCAACCAAATCATCAGGACAGGCGAGGTCGATGGCAATGTCCTTGGCGGCGGCCCGTTCCCGGCAGATTTGGATGGCATTGTTCAGGACTTCCTTGAGGCGGCCGGGGGCCAGGGCGATTTTGCCCTGCTCCGAATCCTGCTCGATGCGGGACAGGCTTAAGAGGTCGTCGATGATTTCGTTGAGGCGGTCGGCGTGCCTGGCGATGATCTGCAAAAAACTCAGGGCGTTTTCCGGTTCCTGCATGGCCCCGTCCAGCAGGGTTTCCACGAAACCTTTGATGGAGGTGATGGGGGTCTTGAGCTCATGGGAGACGTTGGCCACAAAATCCCGCCGGGCCTGCTCCAGGCGGCGTAGCCGGGTCACGTCATTGAGGACGATCAGGGCCCCGAAGGCCTTGCCCTGGAGGTCCCGCAGGGTGGTGCCTGTGACCTGGAGGAGACGGTCCCGGTCGTTATCGCTCATAATGAGTTCCCCGTCCAGCTGGCGGGAGCTGGCCAGGGACCGGGTCACAAAGTTCTGGAGATCGGGGTTGCGCACCACTTCCGGCAAGGGACGCTCCCGGGCGGCCTCTGGGTCCACCCCCAACAGCCGAGCCCCGGCCTGGTTCAGGGTGATGAGGCGTTCCCGCTGGTCCACAGCCATGACGCCTTCCACCATGGACGCCAGCACCGCGTCCTGTTCCTGGCGCTGGATGATGATGGTGCGGATGCGTTGGTCAAGTTGCGCCGCCATGACGTTTAAGGCTTCGGCCAGACTGGCCAGTTCATCGGAGGCAGGGACGGGCACCTTGACCCGTAAATCGCCCTGGGCAAAACGCTGGGCCGCATGCTTCATTTCTTCCAGCGGGCGTGACAGGCGGCGGGCCATGAGCAGGCTGAGCAGGGCGGCCAGAAGGGCGGCGCCCATGCCCCCCAGAGCGATCTTAAAATACATGCCGCTGAGCGCCCGGCCGATAAAGAGCACGGGCAAGGAGGTCCGCACCACACCAATTACCTGGCTCTGCTCCATGATCGGCGCGGCCACATATATCATGGGGGTCTCTTCCGTATAGCTGTGCCGGGTGGAGATGCCAATCTTGCCTTTGAAGGCCTGCTGGATTTCGGGCCGGTCGCCGTGGTTGTCCATCAGGGCCGGGTTTTTCGAGGAATCGCCCACGACCCGTCCGGAGGGCAGAATCACGGTCAGGCGGGTGTGGCTGAGTCGGCCTAATTCCTTACAGAGACGATCCACCGCCTGGGGGTCAAGGGGACTCAGCAGTTCCTGGAATTGGGGTGTGACCAGGTCGGCCCGGACCGTTAAGTCCGCGGCGGTCTGTCTCAGGAAAGAATGGCGCCAGGCCTGGGACACGTACCAAGTGACCGCCAACAGGGCCAACAAAACGATGATTAGATAGGAGGGAAACAGTTGGGCTACCAGGCGGCGACGTCGCATTTTAAATACCGTTTTCAGTTTGCGGTTAAAAGAATAAGAATTACCCAATTACTTTTATATCATTGAGTTAAATCGAAAAATTGAGCGCTTATTCCTTGAACCGATAACCCACGCCCCGCACAGTCTCGACATATTTGCCGGCGGGGCCCAGTTTTTTACGCAACCCCACGATCTGAACGTCCACAGCCCGTTCGGAGACGGAATAGTCATCGCCCTGGACTCCCTGGACGATCTGGGACCGGGTAAAGACCCAGCCGGGCCGCCGGGCCAGGAAGGAGAGCAGGCGGAACTCGGTGGAGGTCAGGTCCACGGGCCGGCCCTGGACCAGGACTTCGTGGCGGCCGGGGTGGATGGTCAGTTCGTGGAGTTCGACTGATTCGGATTCCGGCTGCGGTTCCGCCTTCCGGCGGCGGAGCACAGCCCGCAACCGGGCCAGCAGCACCCGGGGGCTGAAGGGCTTGGTGACGTAGTCGTCGGCGCCCAACTCCAGGCCCGCCACGATATCGGCCTCCTCGCCTTTGGCGGTGAGGATAATGATGGGGAGATTCCGGGTCTGGGCGTCCATTTTGAGTTCCCGGCAAACCGAAAGCCCGTCGATCCCCGGCAGCATCAGGTCCAGGACGATGAGGTCCGGGGGTTGAGAGCGGGCGGCCTTGAGGCCTGCTTCGCCTTCAATGACCCCGGTCACTCGGTACCCTTCCTTTATCAGGTTGTACCGCAATAACTCCAGGATGTCTTCTTCATCCTCCACTACCAGGATGTGCTCTTTGGGCATGAAAATCTCCTCAGACCTCGCCCGGTGCGGCTTTTTCTGAGCGTCGAAGCAGCGGTCTTGAAGCCCCGAGATTCTTGGCTCTGTTTAAAATGACATGATTATTTTCTGGTTAAGTTTGTGGCTGCAACTTTCTGCGAAACGCGTTTTACTACCCCTGCCCTGCCAATTCCGCCAGACGCTTTTTCATTTCCTGGTCCAGCTGCCAGCGAATGGTGACGTCCCGAATAATGGCCGCAGCCCCCAGGACTAAGCCCCCGTCGTCTTTGACCAAGGTGATGGTGAACTCCAGGGAAATCCGGCTGCCGTCTTGTTTGAGGCCCGGCACGGCCAGGAGTTCGGTGGCGTAGCGGCTGACGCCCGTGGCCATAACCCTCTGGTAGCCCTCATTATGCCGGTCCCGCAACTTTTCGGGGATGATCACCGCCAAATCGCGGCCCATCACCTCGGCGGCCCGGTAACCGAACATGGCCTCGGCCCCGGCGTTCCAGAGGCCAATGCGGCCCTCGCGATCGGCAAAGATGATGGCGTCCCGGCTCTCGGTCACGATATTGCGGCAAAGCCAGTCCTGAAAATCTGCAGCAGTCATGCACACCCGCCAAGCGTTGCAGATCAGCAAATCCCCGTTGCTAGTATTTTGATATACACCCATTAGCGGAGAATTATAAAGGGAAAATTACGGCCCGGGGGAGAAAGGTGCGGCTGGAGGCCGTCGAGCTTTGATTTTTTCCCGGCCTTGTTATACTGATGGTGAAGGATTTGTTATTTTCGGGGAGGGGAAGGAACAAAGCAGCATTGCCGAAATCGCTCCGGGCAGCATGGCCCCCAATATCTCCCGGTTTGCCCCCTGTTTTCTCCTCCTGATTCCGCCGGCTGACCGCATTTGCCAGGCGTAAGCATAGGAGAATCTCATGAAATTTGGCCGCAGTAGTATCCTGATCCTTGTGCTGGCGGGATGGATGTGGCTGGCTCCGGTGTTACCGGTGCTGGCCCAGGGGCCGAAGGCCCCTAACACCCTGCCGGTCCTGCTGGAGTTCGATCGTAAATTTTGCCCCGTCTGCCGGGCATCGGAGCTGGTTATTCTGGCCGTCATGGACCAGTATCCCGGCCGTTTCGCGGTGCGCAAACTTTATATCGACGAGGACGAATATTTATTTCGCCGATACAAAGTGGTCATCGTACCTACCCAGGTGTTTCTCGACACCAGGGGCCAGGAAGTGTATCGCCACGAAGGCGTCTTCAAGAAGGAAGACTTGATCCGAAAACTGCGGGAGTTGAAGTTTATCGGGGATTAACCGCGGGACTCTGCGCACTACCGACCCAGCAACCCCTCCGGCGGTAACCGGAGGGGTGAGAGATCAGCACCTGAAGGAAAATGCGTATCAGGGGTGGACGGTGAGCACCGGGCAAGGGGCGCTGGCCACTACTTTGTCGGCTACGCTGCCGAAAATGGCCCGATCCAAGCCTTTGCGGCCATGGGCTCCCATAATGATCATATCGATCTTTTCTTTCTTGGCCAACTCTACGATTTTTTCCCCGGGGGAGCCCACCTCCACCCGGGTCTCCAGCTTGGGAAACCCTTTGAAGAGATCCTGCACTGCACCGGCCATTTTCTTTCTGGCCGAATTTACCGCCTCTTCCTGAAAACTCTGGATATTGCCGTGGGGCACAAAAAAAGTGGAGAAATTCGACAGATCCGGTGTGACAAACAGGACATAAACGCGGGCGTCGAACTTTTGCGCAAAGGTGGAAACCCAAGGCACCAGACTTTCAAAATGCGAGGCAAAGTCAATGGGAAAAAGAATTTTGTGCACTTGTTTCATCGAGCAAGCCTCCCTTCGGCTGTTCTGCGCGGGGATTGTGAAATTTAGTGTAAACTAATCAATGCCTCTGTTCTTGTCAAGTTAAAAAGCCAGAGTCGCCCCAAGGTGCAGAACGGAGAGAAAAATGTTGCAATAATCAAATAAGATAAGCGAGCCTTGCAAAAAACCCTTGCCAAACCATTTGTGGATTATTATATTTCCCCAGCGTCTACCCCCTTAAGGGAATCAGACTATTTCGAGAAGCGGGGTGAGTACCATCGGTGAAATGCGCTTTAGTCCGGACCATGTCTGGGTCCGGATGGATGATGACACCCAGGCGACCATCGGTCTGACGGATTACCTCCAGGAGAAACTGGGGGAAATCTATAGCCTGCGACTGCCCGAGGAAGGCGAGGAGTTCATCAAAGATGAACCCTTTAGCATGATTGAAGCCAAAAACGGGCGCCGGGAGTTGAAGGCCCCGATCTCCGGCGAGATCGTCGAGGTCAACTACGAGGCGGCGGAGGTGCCGGAAATCATCAATGAAGACCCTCTGACGGAAGGGTGGTTGGTCAGAGTGGAGATATCTTCCGGTCAGGAATTCGATGAGTTGTTCACCCAAGAGGAATACGCAGACCATCTGAGTGACGAAGAAGATCAGGAAGAAGACTGAGTCTTGGCCGCGATTTTACCACGGTCATCCTCCTACCCCAATTAACGCGGGCGCGGCCCGGTCCTTTGGTTGATAATTATCGGCATCGCCCACCAATGCATGTCTGCTACTCGGATCCATTCTAAACCCAAGTCATGGCTGTGGGGGACGTTAACATCCATTCGCCTGACCGTCTTTGTCCTCCTGATTCTGGCTGCGGTGGCCGTTATCGGCACCGTGGTGCCCCAAAACCAGCCCCATAGCCAATACCTCAGGAATTTTGGGGAGGGCTGGGGAGAACTGGTCTGGCGGGCCGGTTTTACCAAGGTCTACTTTAGCCCCTGGTTTTTGGTGCCCATTGGTCTCCTGGCGCTCAATATCTTCGCCTGTATAGTCCACGGCCTGCCCCAGGCGGTGAAACGGGCCTCGCACCCGCTTACCGGAGAGATGGCCCTCTCCTTGCCTGAACGGGGCCAGGTCACCTGGCCGGCGGACGCCGATCCCCACCCGGTGATCCAGGACGTCCTGCGGCGGGAGTTGGGTCACTGCCGCCGGGAGACGCGGCCCGATCAAGAGATCTATTTTCTGGAGCGGGGCCGCTGGCGGCCGCTGGGCCCTTACCTGATCCATGTGGCCCTGCTGTTGATTTTGGCCGGGGGCCTCATCGGCAAATTCTGGGGAGTGGAGGGCCAGTTGCCTCTGGACCAGGGGGCGGTGGCCAGCGCTTTTCAGGTGGGACCCCGGAAGGAACTGCCTTTGCCTTTCCAGGTGCGACTGGACAAATTCCAGGTTTCCTATTACGAACCAGGGGGCACGCCCAAGGAATTCCGCTCGGACCTGACGTTTTTGCAGGATGGCCGGGAGGTGCGCCGGGCCACTTGCCGGGTCAATGAACCCGTGAGCTTCGGCGGCTTAACCTTTTATCAATCTTCTTATGGCACCGAAGCCGCCGGTCCCATCCGCCTCATTATGCAACAGGGAGACCAGCATCAGACCATCGAAGCGCCCCTGCGCCAGGCGGTGGGGTTGCCCGGGGGCCGGGGCAGGATCATTGCGATCCGGGTGGACGGCAATTTCCAGGGCTACGGTCCGGCGGTGTTGATGGCCTATAGTCCCGGTTCCGGGCATCCCCTGGTGTTTTGGGTCCTTAAAGATCATCCCGAATTGGGCGAGCAACCCGGTCCCTATCGGTTTACCGCAGAGTCCATCCCCTTGAGGTACTATTCAGTTTTCCAGGTCAAGCGCGATCCGGGAGTGTGGTGGGTGTACGCCGGCTTCCTCATGTTTCTGCCCGGACTCTACCTGGCCTTCTTCCGGCCGACAGAGCGGTGGGCCCTGGTGTTGACCAAAACTCCTCAAGGGGCCTGGCATGCGCGCCTGCTGGGGACCAGTCCCCGTCAGCGTGAGGAATTCACCGCTCGCCAGGAACGGCTTCTGATGAAGTTAAAGCGAGGGACCCCGCCATGATCAGCCAGCTTTTCGGGGTTGTCATGTTGGTCTATTTGCTGGTGGCCATCTTGTTCCTCATGGCAGAGCTTTGGTCGTCTTCCCGGCTTCAAAAGGCGGGGCGGATTATACTGTGGCTGGGACTGGGGCTCCAGACCGCCGGCCTCATCGGCCGTTGGATGGAAAACTACCGGCTGGCCCTGCTGCATTCCCCGCCAGCGGCTTTGACCGAAAAACTGCGGCTTGTCATCCTGCACGCGCCGTTGGCCAACTTCTATGAGTCCCTGATCTTTTTCGCCTGGTGTTTGCCTGCCCTGGGTCTGTTGGCCTTCCGCCGCTACCTGAGGGGTTACCTGGGGGCCCTGATCGCATTACTCTCCACCCTCCTGTTGGCCTACGCCTCTTTCGGGGTGGACAGCCGCATCAAACCCCTGATGCCGGCCTTAAAGAGCAACTGGCTGCTCGTCCACGTGGTGACGGCCTTTTTAGGTTACGCCGCCTTTGCCCTGGCCTTCGGAAGCGCCCTCCTCTATCTGATCCAGGAGCGACGGCCCCGGCCATCCCTGCCGCCACTGCCCTTGATAGACAATCTCATCTACCGGACCACGGTGTTGGGATTTCTGTTGCTGACCCTGGGGATTGTCACCGGCGCAGTGTGGGCCGAAACGGCCTGGGGGCGCTACTGGAGTTGGGACCCCAAAGAAACCTGGTCGCTGATCACCTGGTTTATTTACGCGGCTTTGCTCCATGCTCGCCTCCTGAAGGGCTGGCACGGCCGCCGCATCGCCTGGCTGGCGGTGTTGGGGTTCATGGCAGTGCTGTTCACTTACTTCGGCGTCAGCTTCCTGCTTACCGGCCTGCACGCCTACCTGACCTGAACAGGTAAGGGGCTGAGAACGGAGAGATTCTCAACCCCTTGAGGATATGGAGATGTGGTCCCGGGGATAGCTAAATGGTATCAACCCGGCATCGGCCTGCTCCAGCCGAAAACGCTGGCCATGACCGAATCCGGCGAGAAGACGCCAGATGCCCCTTTCAGGCCTGCCCTTTGATTACGCCGGCACCTTGCTGGGTTTGCAGAGCAACTCCTCGGAAGGCGCCAGCCGCCCACAGCTTTCACACACGTACTTCAGGTCTGCCATCTTGCCCTTGCAGTAATGTTTGACGTGGGGTGCGGTCTCCCCACAATAGGGGCAGGTGGTGACTTCCTGGGAAGGGTTACACAAATGGCCGGGATCCTTCGCCACGGCACCGCAGGTTTTACAAGTGTAAGCCATAACTTCTCCTCATAGCGATATGGTTTTAAAGAAATATAAGGTTCAAAATGCACTTGTCAATGGGATGGGCCGACCATTTTATTACATAATTTAAAAGACCGAGACGGCCGGCCTAAACAGTTTAGGATTGCGGAAGGACGAGAGGTTCAGTCCAACAGGGTCAAAGAGGCGAGGTCGGCATCCAGCCGAGCCCAAGCTCCCAGGGGTAGGGTGTGGTTATCCGGCTGGTGGCCCACCGGAAAGTCAGCCAGCACCGGCACCCTCAAGGGCCCCAGGGCCGTGGTGAAGACCTCCAAAAGGCCGTCTTGGGACCCGCAGTTGACGAAGCCCCCCAACACCACTCCCAGCACGCCGTCCAGGACCCCGGCCAGGAGAAGGTGGTGGAGCATGCGGTCCAGGCGGTACAGGGCTTCGTTGTGGTCTTCCAGGAACACCAGGTAGCCGCCGAATTGCGGGGCGTAGGGCGTACCCACCAGGTGGCACAGGGTGGTGAGGTTGCCACCGGCCAGGGGACCCTCGGCCGCACCGGGGTGGAATATGGTCAGGCCTGGATAGGTGAGAGGCTGAGGACCCGGAGCCGTGAGCCAGGTAAAGAAATTTTCCCGGGCCGCCGGGGTCAACTCGGGGAGTTGGGCTACCACAGGGCCGTGAAAGGTCACCAGCTGCAAACGCCGGTGCAGGTCCCAGAGAAGATTGGTGAGGTCGCTGAACCCCATCAGCCTCTTGGGGGTTTTCTTTAGGGCGGCAAGATTCAGGTGGGGCAGCACTTTGAGGGAGCCATAGCCCCCCCTGACCCCGATGACGGCCTTGACTTCCGGGTCCAGCCAGAGTTCCTCAAAACGCCGGGCGGCCAGCTTATCGGCGGCTATCCCATAAGGGCGGGGTTCTAAAACCTCCGGGCCGCAGCGCACCTGAAAGCCCCAATCTTGGAGGATCTGCATCCCGGCCTCCCAGGGAGCCCGGCTGACGTGGCTGGCCGGGGCCGCCACTGCCAGCAGATCCCCGGGAAGCACCGGCGGCGGCCAATAAAAGTCTCGGCGTTTCATGGTCTTAAGGCTTTAAAACCTCTTTCCCCTTGAAGGTGGGTAAAACGGAATGGTAAAATAATAATATTTCAACCAGTTCCGATGTTCCAGAGAATTATGAATTTTGGGTGGGATGAGACCATTATTGGGCCAGATTCTAATACCATTCAGGTTATGGGCAGGCACAAGCCTTATGCTCCCTCGGTCCCACCGGTTGTCGCCAGACCGCACATCATGCCCCCAAGGCTGGCGGCCAGGAGATGAACCTCATCCCTCGCACTGAGTTCCAGTCTCAAAGTTTATCCCGGCCATACCTCACCGCGGTGGCGTTGACGCTGATCGCAGGGGTGGCGGTCTTTTTCCGCCTCTATGACTTGGGGGGCCGTGACCTCTGGACCGATGAGGCCTGGGTGGCCCTGGCCGCTATGAAGCCTACGGCTCGGGAGGCCCTGGCTGCGGGGCAATCCACGCCGCCCTTGTACCTCCTGAGCCTCTGGGCTGCGGTGCAGCTCTGGGGCCATAGTGAATTGGTGCTCCGAGGGCTGCCCTTGCTGTTTGGCGTGGGCACCCTGGCGCTCATCTGGCGGCTGGCCCGCTCTCTGGTGGAAATTCCCGCCGCCATTCTGGCCTTGGCCGCGGTGGCCTTTTCCCCGGTCATGGTCTACTACTCCAAGGAGCTTAAGCAATATAGCGGAGACGCGTTTTTTGCCCTCCTGTTGGTGTGGCTGGCGGAACGCCTGCTGACCTCCCAAGGTAAGCGAGGCTGGTCGGCTCTGGCCCTGGCTGGGGTTATCGGTTTGGGTTTCTCCCATCCCCTGATTTTCACGCTACCGGTGGTGGGAGCAGTTTTGTGGGCTACCTTGCCTTCAGGCCTCAGAAGCCGCCTGGCCCTGGTCGGGGGGGCCTGGGTCCTGGCCTTTACCACCTACTATATCGTGTTTATTCGGCAGGAAATGGACCCCGAACTGGTGGCGTATTGGACCCAAGACTTCCCAAATTTCTCCGGCTTGCTGCCGTTTTTTCAATGGCTAGGGCCGTCTCTCTACCGCTACTTCTGGTATTTCCTGGGAGAGTGGGGGGTGCTCTGGGGGCCACTCCTGCTGGCGGCCGGCATGGTCGCCATGGTGCGCCAGGGCCGCGCCAGGGTCTTATTTTACCTGGGGGGGCCGTTGCTGCTGGCCTTTGGGGCCGCCAGCCTGCACCGTTACCCCTTCATGGCCCACTACGGCGGCAACCGTTTAATGCTGTTCAGCGCGCCGTTCCTCTATCTCATCGTGGCGGCGGGAGGCTGGGCCGGGTTCGCCTGGCTCTGGCACCGGCGCCAGCGCTGGCTGGCCCTGGCCCTGACCGGGGTGCTCCTGGCAGCCCTTCATCCCCTGGTCAACTTACGGGAAAACCTCCAACCTCTCCATAACCGGGAAGAGATTCAACCCCTGGTGGCCCACCTGGAAGCCCACCGGCAGCCCCAGGACCTGGTTTACGTCTATTATTTTGCAGTCGCGCCCTTCAAATACTATTACCGGGGACCGGATAACGGCGTTTGTTGGGGCCGATCCTGCGTAGACAAGGGGCTGGACACCACGGAAAAAACGGGGGCGTCTCCCCAAAGACTCTGGTTGATTGCCTCCCACCTCCCGGACCGGAATTTTCTGCACCAGTTCGCCGCCAACCTCTTGGGCCCCGACTGGCGGGAAGCCGCCTGTTTGACCCGGGAGGGGGCGGTGCTGCTCCGGTTCG
>DZCR01000126.1 GCA_022736495.1 Desulfobacca acetoxidans | reverse complement strand
CCAGTTCGCCCTGGGCGGAGAAGCCGTTCACTCCGGGGGAGTACATGGCCGCGGCCCGGGTGGCGGGGACCACGAACTTGCCTGCGCAGATGGCCCGGCAGTAATATTCGAACCGGTAGGAGCCGCGATAGACCTGGTCCCTAAAGGCCAGCACCCGGTCGTTTTTGATTTCGAAATAGTTGGGCCGAAAGCGGATGGCGCCTTCTTTGGTAACGTAATCGAAGTCGTCGCCGTTATCCTGGTCTTCTTGGGGAACCTGCTCCTCGATGGTGAACGCGGAGTTCAGGGCCATGAGTCCGGCGGGTAGAGCGGCGTCCAACATCACAAAGCGCTGCTCCTTGCCGGCGACATCCAGGAAGACGGTCACTTTCACCAGGTCGCCCACCTTGATGTTATCCGAGCCATCGGTGTTTTTAATGACCTGGCGGACCTTAAAGCCGTGGGCTTGGCCGGCGGCGGCGATATCCGTCCGGGGGGCGGTCAGTTCCAGCTTGTAGAGCCAGGTTTTACCGGCCTGGCTGTCGATGTTGACGACCGGGTTTTTGAGCAGGGCCGCGGCGTCCAGGCCGATGGTGCGGAAGCCTTTGGGGTCCAGTTTGAGGCGCTCGGTCTGGGACGTGCCGGGCTGGCTGATGGCGATTTCCACCGGCTCGGCGCCAAAGGTCGCGCCCTTGAAGTATTGCCCCAGGGCCATGAGCGCCCAGCCGGTATCGCTGGTGGAGGTCCAGATGCCCTGGCGGTCCAGTCCCATCAGGAGGAGCAGCGCCTCTTCTTTGGTGGCGGGAGCCTGGGGCATGATGGTGGCCGCAGCCAAGAGCGCCAGGGCCGGGGTGCGGAATTCCGCCCGGAACTCATCGTCCTGGTCGGCCGGGGCCACCGGAACCCGGCTGCCCACCAGGGGTTGCAGCGCAGCCTGGAGCTCTTTGACAGGGGTCAGGTCAGCCAGCGTGGCCGCCAAAAGCAGCAGGATTTTGCTCTCCCGGTGCAGCCTGGCATAGTGCGCGTGCACGGCATTGTAGGTGTCGCGGTCCAACGCGGCGTTTAAGGCCAGCACGTAGCAGGCAAAGGCCTTGACCGCCAGGGAACGCTTTTCATGCTGAATCTGGGATTTCAGGTAATCCAGGGCCTGATTCAGGGAAGCCTCCGGTACTTCGAGGCCGTTGGCCTTGGCCAGGCTCAAGGCCGCAGCGGCGTAAATGGAGCCCCAGACGTGGGGTTCCCGCTGGCCCGGCCAATAGGCAAAGCCGCCGTTCTCAGTCTGCATGCCGAGAATACGCGCCAGTCCCCGGTTGAGATATTTGTCGGTTTCGGCCAGGCTGACGCCAGTCACCAGACCTTTCTCGATTGCGCCCCTTAAGGCGGCCAGGGCCAGGACTCCGGAACTGGTCTGCTCCACGCAGCCGTAAGGGTATTGCAGCAGGTAATGAATGGCCTCGGTCATCCGCAAGAAAGGCGAGCCGGCCACGGTCAGGACCGCCTGGACCTCCTGGGGGTCAATTTGGCCCTCCAGGTAGGAGGGGAGCGCCACCTTGATCTCGGAGGTCCCGGCCAGGGACCCGAACCAGACCTGGGTGTCCCGCACGTAGCCTGAGTTGATGCGCAGCTTGAGTTCCACCGCGTCGGTGCGCTGCTGGAATTCGCCTTGGAAACGGGCGGCCGCGGGCCCGCTGGCGGCGGCTTTGCCGGTCACATTGAGCTTCAGGCTGTCTTTGGGTTTGAGCTGATCTGCCGCTGCGACTGCGGTGAGGAACAGCCCGCCGTCGCCCACAGCGCTGAACTGCACCGGCCCTTGGGCGGTGGTATTGTTAAACGCTGCCACCTGAAACTTAAAGGTGTCGCCCTTAGTGAAGAAGTTGGGCAGACCCGGTTCCAGGTAAAAGTCTTTGGCGGCCAACAAAGGCCTTTCGGCGCTGCCGAAGCGGCTGCCTTTGTCCAGCACCACGGTGTAAATGCGGTAGGTGGTCAGGTTGTCGGGCAGAGTGAAGGACACCTGGGACTTACCCTGGCTGTCGGTTAACACCCGGGGATTGAAAAAGGCCACTGCGTCGAAGCGCCGCCGCAGCTTGGACATCATCTCTTCGTTCATGCCGCCGCCGCCCGTGAGGGGCTCGTTCTTAGAGAGATAAAAAGGGGTCTGGTGCACCAGGAACGACAGGAGTTCGCCGGTAAAGACCCCTAAGGGGCGGTCAAACTTGCTCAGGGAATCCAGGGTAGGGGTCTTGAAGCCGGTGAGGGCCAACACGGCTTCATCCACTACCGCCACGGCCATTTCGGCTGCCACCCCCTCGCCCTTAGAGTCTGATACGGTGAAGTTCAGGGTGATCTTGGCGGCGGGTTCGGCCTTGAGTTCCGTCACATCCGGGCTGATTTGAATATGCAGGGGCGCAACCTCCTGGCGCACGGGAAGATTGAGGGTGCCCCAGTAAAAGTTGGGGGCTTCGATATCATAGTGCCCGGCGTAAACCGGGAAGGCTCCCCGGGGGGTCAGACCCAGGACCGAAACGAAGACATTGGGGGCATACTCGGCCCGGATGGGCACTTCCAGGCGGTCGGCGCCGGGTTTCGGGGTGATGACCTGGTACTTGAGTACGCCATCCTGCTCCAGCGTGAGGAGGTAGCGGGACACCGGGCGCTGGGGCCGGGCCGTGAGTTTGGCCGTCTCGCCGGGCTTATAAGCGGGCTTATCCGCGGCCAGGGCCAGGGGCTGATAAGGCTCCTCCCGGTGTCGGAAGGCGTAGTTTTCGCCGATGACTTCAAAGGGCGTGGCCGAAGTGAAGCTGCGGCCGGTGGCGTCAGTATAGGTAAAGGCCACCAGGTAGCGGCCGCCCCAGGCGAAGGCGAACCGGAACGCGGCCGCGCCTTTCTCCAGGGTCAGATCGCTGGACACGGTTTTGGCCCAGATTTCCTGTTCGTCCCAATAGAGGTCGCCCTGTTGGTTACGCTTGGGTACATAGGCCCAGCTTTTTTGAAGAATTGCGGCCTTCACGACGCCTTTGGGGACGGTTTTGCCGTCGGGCCTGGTCACCATTACCCTGAGAACCTGCTCCTCATCGGCCCGGGCCGTGTCCGGGTGGCGGCTGATGCCCACCAATTTGTCCGGGGTGACCTGAAACACCTTGGTTTCCGTGGCGGCCCGGCCATCGAAGTCCACCACGGTGGCCACCACGGAGAGGCCATGCTGGCCGTCCATGACCGGGCGGTCCAGGGGAAATTCCAGCTCCGCCCTGCCCTGCTCGTCCAAAATGGTCTGACCGCTCTCGATGAGTTCGCCCTGGTCGTCGCCGTCGTAGCCGAAGCTGAAATTATCATGACCGGGGACCTGATAGCTGGTTTTGGCTTGGTAAATTTTCCAGCGCACCTGGCCGTGCTTGACCGGGCCCCCGGCATAGTAGGAGCCGGTAAGGCCGATCTTGACAAAAGGGGCGCGCGGCTCGCCCCGGTTGACGTAACCCGAGAGCGACCGGGAGACCTGCTGGAAGCTGATTCCCACGAAGTGCCGGGGCGGTTTGAATTCCTGGAGCTGAAAGGTGACGCTCACCTGGTTTCGGCTGGTCTTGTCCGCATTTGCCCCGGCGCGCCGGCGGCCCTTGGCCTTTTCGGGAGTCTCGGCCGGGATTTCGGGGCCATAGGTCAGGTTGAGGGTGTAGGTTCCCAGGGGCCAGTAGCTCTGGGTGATGATTTCTCCGGCAGCAGTGCCGAACTCCGAGGTGCGGTCCTCCGAGGTGAAGATTTGCTCGCCCTTGGGACTGATAAGCTCAAAGGAGCAGACCTCGTCTTTGGGGGGAAAGATGCGGCCCTGGTCGTATTCCCGGACCGCGGCCTTATAGAAGACCTTTTCGCCGGGCCGATAGACGCCCCGCTCTGTAAAGATGTTGCCCTGCAGGGTCCGCAGCTTTTCGCCGACCTTGGCCTGCCAGATGCCCTGGGGCTTGAGATTGCCCTGGGGCAGCACCTGAATAAAGGCGACGTCGTCTTTGGTTCCGGCCACCAGCAGCGCCAAATCGCCCTGGTCCACTGCGCGCTTGATTGCGGCGGGCTGCTTGGGGTCCTTGAGGGACAGGCCGCTCAGGTTCCGGGGTTCGCAGAAAAGCACCCCGTCGGCATTGGTCTGCCCCAGGGGGAAGACCTCCATGTCTTTGGTAAAACCGATGACCTGCACCCCGGCCACGGGAACGCCGGCTTTGAGCGAGGTGACCCAGACGAGCAGGTTTTGCTGACTGCGCTTATAGGTTAGACCCAGATCAGTGATTTCGAAGACCCGAGGATGAGAGGCTGCGGCGCTTCCGGCTTCGTTGTTAGCCACCCGGATGAGCTCCAAGGCCCCGGCTTCTTTCCCCTGACGCCAGCTTAAGGGCAGAGACACGGCCCAGGGTTTGTTCTTCTCACCCGCGGCGGGGAAGAGTTGCCTTTCGTCCAGGGGCGGGGAGACAAACGGGGCCAGGTCCTTATGAACGGCTAGCAGGGGTTTGAGCGCAGCGGTGGCCGTTTTGAGTTCAGCGAGGAGGCCGGGCCAGTCGGCGGGGGAGTGCTCCACCGCCAGGGCCAGGGGCAGCAAGAGCGGCGGCACCCGGATCCCCTCAAATCTTAAGTTATTGACGTTTTGGGCCCGGACGTGGAGCAGTTGGCGGCTATCCCGCTCAATGACATTCTGGGGCCCCACGAAATCCACCTTGGGCGGCCGGTCGGGCATATAAAAGGTGTGGACCGTCTGCTGGTAGGTCTTGTTGCCCACACGCAGGGTTTGGGGCAGCGTGATGATATAGCCGGTGGCGTAACGGAAAGCTCCTCTCAGGGTCAGGACGCCCTGGGGGCTCATGGTGATGCGCTGCCAATCGAGCTTGATCCGAGGCAACAGCCGCAGATTGCCGCGCAGGCTGTCCAGATCAAGGGGCTGACTGAAAAAGACCTTGACCTCCTCTTGCATGGCGTTCGGTTCAACCTTGACGATGGTGAAGTGCTTTGTGGCGTCAAATTCGGGGGCGCGCGGGGCCCGGGGCGTTGCTTGGGCTCCGGCCAGGCCGGCGGCCACCAGCAGCCCTAACGCTGCACTCCAGATCAACCATAAAGCCAGCCGGTGCACTATCTGGCCGCGGCCCTGCCGTTTTCCGCAGTCGGTTTTGCGAGGCCTCAAAGAGAAAAGTCCTGTGGGTGATGGAGCCATCGTTTACCCCTTCCTGAGCTTGGTATTCAAGGTGGGAGCCGCGACGGCTGGTCGCCGTCTTCCTGAGCTATCTGGAATATTCTCTATAACTTATAAGAATCATTCATATTATAATTGATTTTGCCCCAGCAGAACCAGCATCTCACTATAGCATGAAATTTCTCATTAGGTGGGCAAAATTAGGGTGAGGAAAAGATATCTATTTCCTGCGGCAGCGCTCAGGGGAAGACATTACGAAGCGCCGGCGCACCGAAGAAGCCCTCAAAGTCTCAACCGTCTGCGCCGGACCCTGGATGGCACGGTCACGGCCCTGTCCTTTGCGGTGGAAACCCGAGACCCTTATACCGCGGGGCACCAGCGCGGGGTGGCGCAATTGGCTTGCGCCATTGCCGCGGAAATGGGATTTTCTCCGGAGCGGCTGGATGGGATGAGCGTGACGGGGTTGTTCCACGATATCGGCAAAATTGCCGTACCCGCTGAGATTCTGAGCAAACCCGGCCGGTTGAGCGAATATGAATTCAATATCGTCAAGTTCCACGCTCAGGTAAGTTACGATATTTTGAAGGAAGTGGATTTCCCCTGGCCGGTGGCCCTGGCGGTCCTGCAACACCATGAGAAACTGGATGGTTCAGGATATCCCCACGGACTGACAGGGGAAGATATCCTCATTGAGGCCAGGATATTGACTGTGGCGGACGTGGTGGAGGCTATGGCTTCCCACCGGCCATATCGGGCCGCATTGGGAACCGACCGGGCCATCGCGGAAATCAGCAAGCAACGGGGCATCCTCTATGACCCCGAGGTAGTGGATGCCTGCTTAAAGGTTCTTGAGGAAAATCGAGTGGAGCTTTCATCGACTCTGACCCTGAGGGGCTGCATTGCGGCATGCAAATGAGTCTTCTGGAGGTTCATAACGTTTTCCTTAAAGAAATTGCCGATGCTTAGATTCCCCCTACCCATCTTCTCCAGAGACCCAGTGGCTTCAAGTCAAAGCCTCATTAACGTGTCTATAACCTTTAAAATTCCTGGTGAAATTCAACAAATCTTGCTCACTAGCCGATACATAATTGAGCGCTAATTTGTTGACGGATTAAAGGTCAGATCTCCCTATTACTATCGGATTCCCGGTTTGTTACGTGACTTTCGATTAATTTTCCTGCGATGAAGATGATTGAATTTGTCTGGGCCCCAGGAGCGCCGCATCGATGAATGGGCATAATCGTGGGCTCCTTATTGCCATCGGCTTTTACTTTTCCCTGGCCATTATGGTGGGCATCGGCATTTTTAGCTTCATCAGCACTCGGGGTCTGATCCGTTATAACCAGCTCCTCAACCATTCCTTGAAGGTCCACGGGGTGCTTGATGAATTGCGGGCTCTGGTGATCGAGGCGGAAAGTGGCCAGCGCGGGTATATCTTTACCGGCCGCGACCTATTCTTAGCGTCATACCGCAAAGAGGCAAACGCCATCCCGTTGAAATTAAAAGAATTTAGCAGCCTGACTGCAGGCCACCCCCAGTCCCAGCAACTCCTTGCTGCTCTTGAACCTTTGATCAACCAGAAATTGGCGCTCTGGCAAGAAAGAATTGCTCTCTTTGCAATGGGGAACCATGAGGCGGCGATCCTGTCCCTCAAAAGTGAGGAAGGCCTGAAGCTCACGAACAAGATCAGGCTCACGATCACTGACCTGGAAAAGGCGGAAACGAAGGTTTTGGGGGAGCGCCAGGCAGGGGCGGAAGCGATGAGACGCAGGGCCCTGTTGGCTCGGGTAATCGGAGCCCCGATAAGTTTTGGCACGCTGATTGTCATCTTTTACTGCCTTAAACGGGAGATCGCGATACGGCGACGCACTGAGGAAGCCCTGCGCCTGAGCGAGAAGCGGCTCCGGGTGTTTATGGATAATAGCCCGGCCATCTCCTTTATGAAGAATGAAGCAGGCCGATATGTCTCGGTGAATGGGCTCATTGAACAGCTATCCAACCGGAATGCTTCGGAATTGGTGGGGAAAACAGACGAAGAACTGTGGCCTCCTGAGGTGGCTCAGCAGCTCCAGGCTGCGGATCGAGCAGTTTTTTCCAAGGAAAAGTCCGTGGAAATCATGGCCACGCTTCCGGATCGGGAGGGCAATCCCCGGGACTACCTCATCTATGAGTTCCCCATTCCTACTCATCAGCAGGAACGGATTCTCGGGGGCGCGGCAGTGGATATCACCCAGCGCAAGGCTGCTGAGGAGGCGCGCCGGCGGGGGGAAGAGGCCCTGCGTTTGAGCGAGGCCAGGTACCGCAACATCTTTGATAACGCGGTGGAGGGTATCTTCCAAAGTACTGCCCTGGGGCGCTTTATCAGCGTCAACCCGGCGATGGCCGAAATGTGCGGATATGAGTCACCTGAAGAATTGCTGGACATGATTAGGGATATCGAGCATCAGATTTACGTGGACCCTGGGCGCCGCCAGGATTTTCAGCGTCTCGTAGAACAGGATGGGTTTGTCAGAAATTTTGAGTCACAGGTTTATCGGAAGGATCGGAGTACGCTGTGGATTTCGGAAAATGCCCGGGCCGTACGCGATACAGCCGGCAATCTCCTTTATTACGAAGGGTTTGCTGAAAATATCACGGCGCGCAAATGTGCCGAGATTAAGCTGCAACGCGCCAACCGCACCCTCAAAACTCTGAGCGCCGTGAACTATGCCCTGGTGGACGCTAACGTTGAGTTCACCTTTCTTCAAGACATCTGCAAGATCATCACAGAGGTGGGAGGCTATCGCTTGGCCTGGGTGGCCAAAGCCCACCACGATGCCAGCAAAGCAGTCAGCGTTCTGACCTCTGCCGGGATCGAGGCAGGTTATTTGGAAGGCTTGAGCATTAGTTGGGCCGATGACGAAAAAGGACATGGACCCACGGGCACTGCCATCAGGACCAATAAAACCGCGATTGTGCAAGATGTGGCGAGCGATCCGACGTTTGCACCCTGGCGAGAAAAATTTCTGAGCTGCGGTCTGGCCTCGGTGATCAGTCTGCCCCTGCCTCTCAATGACGCTCCCTGGTGTGCTCTGACCATTTGCGCGCCCGAGGTGAATGGCTTCGACTCTGACGAGGTGGTCATGCTGGAGGAATTGGCCCAGGACATCCAATACGGCATTGTCTCTCTGAGAGCCCAGAAGGCGCGCCAGCGGTCGGAAGCTGCTCTTCGGGAAAGTGAAGAAAAGTTCCGCGGTTTGTTTGAAACTTCGCCGGATGTGATAGGACAGGTCGATCTGGAGCTCCATTTTCTGATGCTCAATCATATGGCCGAGCGCTTATTCGGGTACGAGCGGGCCACCCAACTCATCGGCACGAGATTCCTCGACCTGATCGACCCCGCTGACCGTCCCCGGGTCTTGGGGGGTACGAGGAAGTTATTAGAAACCGGAACCTTACTGAACGCCGAATACACCTTTGTGAGAAAGGACGGAACCAGATTTCCCGGAGAGGTGAGCGCCGTGCTGACGGTTGATGCAGCCGGCACCCCAAAAGCCTTTACCGGCACCATCCGGGATATTACCGAGCGCAAGCGCATGCAGGAGAAACTTGAGGAGGAGCGCAATCGGCTTTTCGCCATTTTGGAAGGGTTGCCGGTTTATGTCTATCTCCAGGCTTCGGATCATTCCCTGCGCTTTGTCAACCGCCTTTTTCGAGAACATTTTGGAGACCCGGAGAATCTGCCTTGTTACGTCACTATGCATGGGGGCCAGGAAGAAGTCTGTCCCACCATGCGCGTCCTGGAAACCGGCCTCCCGGAGGAGTGGGAATGGACCGCCGCAAACGGGCGCACTTATCATCTCTATGACTATCCCTACAAAGATATCGACGGTTCCTCCCTGGTCATGGAAATCGGCATGGATATTACGGCGCGCAAAAAGGCGGAAGAATCCCTCAAAGAAAGCTATGAAAGGTTGCAGGCCTCTCTGGCGGGAACGGTCACGGCTCTATCCGCCGTGGTGGAAAGCAAAGACCCTTATACCGCCGGCCACCAACAGCGCGTGACCCACCTGGCCTGCGCCATTGCCCGGGAAATGGGGTTGTCTCCAGAGCAGATCGAAGGCATCGGCGTCATGGGCTACCTGCACGATATTGGCAAGATCGCGGTGCCGGCTGAAATTCTCAGCCGGCCGGGCAAAATCAATGAATTCGAATTCAACCTTATCAAACAGCATCCCCTATCAGGCTTCGACATTTTAAAACAGATCGCCTTCCCGTGGCCGGTGGCCGAGGCGGTGTTCCAGCACCACGAACGTTTGGATGGTTCCGGCTACCCCATGGGCTTAACGGCTGACCAGATTATCCTGGAGGCCAGGGTCCTGGCGGTGGCGGATGTGGTAGAGGCTATGGCCTCGCACCGGCCGTATCGGCCGGCGGTGGGCATTGAACTGGCCCTGAAAGAGATTACCCAAAATAAGGGCAAGCTTTATGATCCTGAAGCGGTGGAAGCCTGCGTGCGGCTCTTTAACGAAAAGGGTTATGAATTCGCTTAATCGGTTCTATATAGTATCGTGTTCCATTACATGTCCAGATTATCCTGTGCTCCGGAATTAAAGGAATGGCTCACTATTTCAACCCCAGTAAGGGCACCAGGACTATGCCGATAAAGTCCTGGAGGAAGTGCATCACCATGGGAGCCACCAAGCTA
>DZCR01000125.1 GCA_022736495.1 Desulfobacca acetoxidans | reverse complement strand
GGATAAGAGAAGTTCAAGGTTAAGGGCATCCCTCTTTGAACTGTTAATATGATGATTTATTTATTTTCTTTGGCCTCTTTAAAGATCTCCTGAGCCTGCTGGGGGGATATATTGTCATGCACCACCGCCCGTAAGGCCTTGGCCATGGCCGCAGGATGGGCGCTCTGCCAGACATTTCTCCCGAGATTGATCCCCACGGCGCCCTTTTGGATGCCGTCCGCGACAAATTCCAGCACCTCCAGGTCAGTCTCGCACTTGGGCCCCCCGGCCATGATGATGGGAACCGGACAGCCCTCCACCACCTTATCGAAATGTTCCTCACACCAATAGGTTTTGACCACTTTGGCGCCCAGTTCCGCGGCGATGCGACAGCATAAAGCCAGATAACGGGACTCCCGTTTATCCATTTCCCGGCCCACGGCGGTCACCGCCATTACCGGGATGCCGTAAGGTTCGCACTGATTGACCAGGGTGGCCAGATTCTTCAGAGTCTCTTTTTCGTAATCGCTGCCGATAAAGATGGAAATCCCCACGGCCGCAGCGTTCAAACGGATAATTTCTTCAATGGAGGTGGTGAGCTCCTCATTAGCCAAATCCTTGCCCATCATGCTCGTACATCCGGAAACCCGCAGCACAATTGGTTTACTGCCAATGGGCGGGATAGCCGCACGCAATACCCCGCGGGTGCAAAAGATCGCATCCACATAAGGAAGCAGAGGTTGTATGGTCTCGCCCGGCTTCTCCAAACGTCGGGTGGGCCCCTGAAAATACCCGTGGTCAATGGGCATAAAAAAACATTTGCCATCGGGCATCAGTTGCCCTAAGCGATTCGCCATACCCCAATCCATGTGCATCTCTCCTATATATGGGCTTCAAGAATATTATTATTCACCGCGGACCGGCAGATATCCTTTATTAATCAACCAAGTGAGGAGAAAAGATACAGAGCCGGACAAGCCGACGTCCAGGTTTGACGATTAGTCTATCCTACTTTTTCTTTTCATGGAAGTATTTGCAGTCCTGGGAGCCGTGAACTGTGAATGCAAAAGACGGCCTCTCCTTGTCCGCTGCAACTGGAACGGCTTTGGGGTCTACGCCATCGACGCCACCAAGAAAAACTTACCGCGCAGCGACGAATTGCTGGATTTCTTTGAGGGCCACCATCACGCCTATTTTCCTCAGATGATCACCGGGGAGCTGTTTGACGTCCTGGCCAAGGTCTTGTTCCGCGCCGCCAAGTCGCTGGTTGATAGCGTTTCGACCAATACCAGAAAATGCGGTGCCAAAGGATAAATCCGCCCATATAACCAATTGATATAACTTGATATTACAAATTCGACTGTTGAACTTGAGTTTGGGAATTACAAAGAAATGACTTTGCCCAGCGGCTCTTGACTCCCGGGGGGTGTCGTTGTCGATGCAAATAGTCCGGCTTTTTTTATGGGAATCTAAGTGCACGCAGTAGCGGCTTTCTTGAAAGCGGGCTGGGCCTGTGGTATGATGCAGCGATTTTGGAGCAGACTTGGGGGAGTCGGTGGTGGCGCGATATCTGATTCTGACCTTGGGGTTGTTGATCTTCCTGCTCAGCGTGGGGAGCGCCAGTGCGGTCACCGAGATGGAAATGTTCAAGCACGAACGCTTCCAGGGGGGGCCCTGGCGGATCCGCGCCGAGAAACTCACCTACGATGCCGCGAACCATATTTATACCGCCGAAGGACAGGTAGAAATCCGCCAGGGCGACCGGCGGATCTCTGCGGATCAGGTGGAGGTAAACGAAGCGACGAAAATCGCCCGGGTCAAGGGTCATGTGGTTCTGGTCCTGGGAGAAGATATCTTTGCCGGCCAAGAGGGCCAATTTAACCTGGCGACTCGATGCGGCGAAATGCAGGGGGCGCGGCTTTTCCTGAATAAAAACCACTTTCATGTGGACAGCTCCCTGATGCGCAAGACCGGCGAACATACCTATTACGCCGAAGAGGCCAAAGTTACTACCTGCGATGCGGATCAGCCCGTATGGAGCTTTTCGGCCCACAAACTCTCTGTGGTCTTGGAGGGGTATGCCACGGGGCGGAACGGCTTCATCAAACTGGCCGGGATTCCGGTTCTTTATTTGCCAGTGGCCGCCCTACCGGTGATGACTACCCGGCAAAGCGGTTTTTTGATCCCTGCCTATGGACAGCACCGGGCGGGCGGTTCGGTGGTGGAAGCCCCTTTTTACTGGGCCATCAACAATCAGGCTGACGCCACCTTTTACCAAACCGTGCTCTCTAACCGGGGATACATGCAAGGGGCGGAATTGCGTCGCCTGGGATATGGCGACGCCGCGGCCACTTTCCGGTTTTTCTATATCAATGACAGCTATGCTCCTTACAATGAAGGCGTTACCAATCGCCGTTATTGGGCCTCAGGCATGATCAACCAACCCCTAGATGAATGGGAAGCCAGGGGCACCCTGGACCGGGTAAGCGATTCCAATTATCTCGCCGACTTTAATTTCGGGTACATGGGCCTCAACCGCTATTCTCGGGACTTGCTTATGCAGTATGGCCGGGATCTGGAGCAGCAAGAGGTGAACACGCGGGTTTCCAGCCTCTTGTTGGCCCGCAATTTTCCCGTGGCCAATTTCACCCTCTATACCCGCTACTATCAGAAACTGATCAACACTGACCCCAACCTGTTTAACCGCCTGCCGGGGCTCTCGTTCAATTCCGTGCCGCTGAACCTGGGCGGTTTACCCCTTTATTTAGGGCTAAGCTCCTCTTATAATTATTTTTATCAAAACCATGGCATGACCGGTGACCGGATGGATGTGCATCCGCAGCTTTGGTTGCAAGGTCAACCGGTGACAGGCATATCGTTCAGTTCCCGGGTGGGATTGAGGGAGACCCTGTTTAGGGTGGATCAGGGCGTCCCCGATGGCCCGCCGGAGCAATACATCCCGCGCAATTTGTATGATACCAAGGTGGCGCTGTCTGGGGCCTGGTCTCGGGATTATGGCCGCGGGGCTGAGTCCAGTTATTTTTTTAGACATATCGTGCGTCCTGACGTGACCTACTGGAATATTCCCCGATATAATCCCAAGCGCTATCCCGACTTTGATCCTTTTGACCAGGGCTGGGTGGCCCAGGCCGACCGGAACCTGCCGGTGCGGGATGGGGATGATCCCATCGGCGGGGTCAATGCCGTGACCTATGGGATTTCCAACAACATCCTTTGGCGCGGTCAGAATCAGCAAGGTCAGGCTACGGTACGCGATATATTATGGCTCCGTCTGAGCCAGAGCGCCTTTTTTAATAGTACCAGCATGGGTCTAGACGGCAATCCCGTGTTTCACTCCCGATTTTCCGATTTTTGGGGGGAATTGCAATTTTACCCCATACGCCAAATCGCGCTGGGGAGCAACGTGGGCATATCCCCTTACAATCAAGCATTTGACCGGGCAGATTTCAAGGTAACGTTCCTGGATCCGCAGAGTCAGAATTATGTGAGCGCAAATTATATTTATGTCAGAAATTTCGCCAAACAAATCAATGTCGAGACCTATCTCAACCTTTTTCGTTCAGTGAAAACCTGGCTCACGTACGGTCATACGTTTAAGACCAACAACCAGTTGGAGAAGCGCTATGGCGTGGTAATACAACGCCAGTGTTGGGGCGTAGTCCTGTCGTACACCAACCGTCCGAATGATCAGAGGATTGGTTTCACCGTATTCATCCCGGGATTGGGGGATAAAATGTCGCGATCGCCGGTTCGATTCCCCCATGAAAGTAAAAATCAGGAAGGTCCTGATCTGTTTTAGGCGGAACCTGGAGCAAGCACTGAGGAGGTTACTACATTCATGAAACTGGCAATGATTGGCGCAGGCTATGTGGGTCTGGTGACCGCGGCCTGCTTTGCCGAAATGGGCAATGAAGTCATCTGCGTGGATGCGGATGCGGCCAAGGTGGAGGCCCTGGAACAAGGTCGCATTCCCATTTATGAACCAGGGCTTGAGGACTATGTCAAACGCAATTATCAGGAACATCGCTTGTTTTTCACTACCGAGATCGGGCCGGCAATTCAGAAGAGCCTGGTTTGTTTCATCGCGGTGGGGACCCCCCAGGATCGGGACGGCTCCGCCGACCTGTCCATGGTGCTCCAGGTAGCCCGGGAGATCGGCCGCCAAATGAACGGCTACAAAGTGATCGTGGACAAATCTACGGTGCCGGTGGGTACGGCCCGGCAGGTGCGCCAGGTCATTAAGGAAGAACTGCAGGCTCGGGGAGAAACCCTCGAATTCGACGTAGTCTCCAACCCTGAGTTCCTCAAAGAAGGTTCTGCCATCGATGATTTTATGAAGCCGGACCGCGTTGTGGTGGGATGCGATGAGGTGAGAGTGGCGGAGTTAATGAAAGAGTTGTATGCGCCGTTTACGCGCACCAACAGTCCCATCATTATCATGGATGTGCTGAGCGCCGAGCTTACCAAGTATGCGGCCAACGCTTTCCTGGCCACGAAAATTTCTTTTATTAATGAGTTGGCCAACATCTGCAGCCGCACCGGCGCCAACATCGCCAAGGTGCGCCAGGGAATTGGGTCTGATAGCCGCATCGGTCCCCTCTTCCTGTTTCCCGGGCTGGGATACGGGGGCTCCTGCTTCCCCAAGGATATGCAGGCCTTGATCCATACGGCCATATCCTTCGACTATACCCCTCGGCTTCTGGAAGCGGCCGAGGCCATTAACCAGGATCAGCGTCGGATTTTTGTGGACGTCGTCCGCACTTACTTTAAAGATGATCTCAAGGGTCGGGTCTTCGCGATCTGGGGGTTATCCTTCAAGCCACAGACGGACGACATTCGGGAGGCCCCGGCGCTGACGATCATTGCCCGTCTGTTGGAAGCCGGCGCCTTGGTGCAGGCCTATGACCCGGAGGCCATGACCGCCACGCGGCAATATTTGGGGAACCATCAGCAGGTATCTTTTGCCGCTTCCGCTTACGAGGCTCTGAAAGGCGCTGACGCTCTGATTATTTGCACCGAATGGACCAAATTCCGGGAGCCCGATTTTGAGCGGATGTACTCTGTGATGAAGGCCCCGGTGATTTTTGACGGTCGTAACCTCTATAATCCGGTCAAATTGTCCAATTTGGGGTTCAAATATTTCCACATCGGCCAAAAAATCGAAGGGTAGGGTAGGGTGCCCGCTGACCTGCTAGCCGAACGTCTCCGCCAAGTGGATCTGGAGGGATTTTCAAGCCTCCGGGTGCTGGTGGCCGGGGACTTTATGCTGGATGAGTATCTCTGGGGTAAAGTGGAGCGCATCTCGCCGGAGGCCCCGGTCGCGGTGGTGGAAGTGGAGCGGGAAACCCACACCCTGGGAGGCGCCGGCAACGTGGTCAACAACCTGGTGGCCCTGGGGGCCCAGGTGGAAGTCCTGGGCCTGGCGGGAGAAGACAACCCCGGCCGCCTGCTGAAGCAGGAACTGATCCGGCTGGGGGTGGGGGTAGAGGGGCTATTCGCGGATCCCGGGCGCCGCACTTCCCGGAAAACCAGGGTCATGGGAGCCTCTCAGCAAGTGGTGCGCATCGATCGGGAAAGCCGCACTCCGGCTCCCCCGGCCTTTGAGCAAGCCGCCCGGCAATTTTTAAGCGTCCATATGCCCGGGCTTCATGCCCTGGTCCTGTCCGATTATGCCAAAGGCGTGCTTACGCCGCCAGTTTTGCAGGAACTGATCACCCAAGGGCGCCGGCTTGGTTATCCGGTGGTGGTGGACCCCAAGGGCACAGACTTCTCTCTGTATGCCGGGGCTACGGTGATCACGCCCAACCGTAAGGAAGCTGAGCTGGCCGCAGGCGCTTCCCTGGCCGACTGGGATGATCTGGTGCGGGCCGGAATCCGGATGCGGGCGAGCCTCGGACTCCAATACCTGCTCATCACCCTGGGGGCGGATGGTATGCTCCTGATTAGCGGCGAAGGCCCGGAGGTGCATATCCCCACCCGGGCCCGGGAAGTGTTTGACGTTTCCGGAGCCGGCGACACGGTGGCGGCGCTCATGGCCCTGGGCCTGGCCCGCTGGGGCGACCCGGTTCTGTCGGCCACCCTGGCCAACATCGCCGCCGGGGTGGTGGTAAGCAAGGTGGGCACCGCCCCCATCTTTCGGGGCGAACTGGCGAGGGAGTTGGGCCGGGAGGGGACCCGGTTGGCAGAAAAAATCCGGCCGGTCTCCGAACTGCGCCTGCTCTTGTCCCAACTCCAGGCTCGGGGCAAAAAGGTGGTGTTTACCAACGGCTGTTTCGATCTGCTGCACAGCGGGCACATCAAGTTTCTGGAAGCTTCCCGCCGTCTGGGGGACATTTTAGTGGTGGCGGTGGATTCCGACGCCTCGGTGCGGCAGGTGAAAGGGGAGGGGCGGCCGGTCATCGCGGCAGACCAACGCTTGCGCATTCTGGCAGCGCTTTCAGCGGTAGACTACGTCACTCTCTTTGACAGCAGGCAATTGCCGGGTCTCCTGAGCGCGCTCAAACCCGATGTCCTCACCAAGGGGAGCAATTACCCCGAAGAGCAGGTGGCAGGCCGAGAGATCGTCACAGGCTACGGCGGCCAGGTGTCCCTGGTGCCCATCACCGAGCCCACTTCGGTTTCCGACCTCATCCAGCGTATCCGCCAGCGCGATTAGTTTCGGCCAGGACCACATTTGGTTCACATAATCTCGGGATCCGACTCCGGGCGTTGGGGAACTTTCTTTTGAAGCCTTTTGGGCCGGAGCGGGAACTTCAGCGGCAGAGATTTCAGGTGCCGGTTTTCTACCCAGCCCTGGGCGCCGCTCTTGGTTTGGCGTACTTTAAGCCAGCCCGTAGTGGTCTCTGCCACTTTGAGTAACTGGTCGTTAAACTCCAGGGTTTTTATGACATTGGCGCTGTTCAGGGGATGTTGGCGCAGTTTTAGACGGTTCACGGCCACATAATAATAATTTGGGGATGCGATCTTGGGTTGGGTCAGGGTCAGGCGCTCCACAAGGGCCTGTTCGGGAAGCCAGCCCAGGCTCCGGCCCTTAATCACCAGGACCCGCCGCCAACCACGGTCATTCTTTTCCACCTGCTGGACCTCATCTCCCCGGTAGAGCAATTGTAGGGCCGGGCATTCCTCGCCGGGGCACTCCCTCAGAGACACTGTATCTGGGCTGACATAATAGTAGTTCATGGGAACGGGGTTCAAGCTGAGCAGGCTTCCTAGCATCCAGCCCTCTTGCCCGGTGCGTCCGGAGCGGACCCGCCACCATTCCAAACCGTTGGGTTCAAGTTTCTCTACCGGATCGTTCTTGTAAAGCTGGCCCAGGACGCGCCCCTCATATCTCGGGCCATCCCGCAAGTAAGCGATCTCAGAAGTCACATAATAATTGCCAACTGGGGCCGGGGAACGGAAAGAGGTACAGCTGCCCACCACCAGGACGAGGACGAGGGCTGAAAAAATTGTGCGAGAGAAGAACCGCAAGGCTCTCATAGATAAGTATAAGTATGGCCGCCGACTTATCCGGCCTTTTGCAGAGCTTGGATGCGCCACTCGCCAGATTCTTTTATGAGCCAGAGCAGGTAATCCCTGGTAACTTCTCTTAGATTTTTTGTCTTTCGATCTTCAACTTGAATATGCCAGATTACTTGAGCAAAGACCCGGGCGTCGGGCAAAAGTTTGACTTCTTTGATCAGGAATTCCATCTTGGGATAATTGCAGGTTACCCAAGCTCGGGCAATTTCTTGGGTTTTTTTAGGCAATTCGGAAAAGGTGGGCGAATAGAGGGTCAATAATTGGGATAGATCTTTATTCTGGTTGGCCGCTCTTACGCGCTCCAAAACTTGTTCCACCTGGGTTCTCAGGATCACAGTCGGGTTCGAAATTGGTGAAGATGTGCTGGTTACCGTCGGGACGGCGCCTATTTTCGGGGCCTGGTGGGGCCGAGTCTGGGAAAAGGAAATGGTCGCGGCGGAATCTCGGGGGCTGGGAGGGCCGTGAATGCCCCGGATCAAAACCCAGACTAGCAATATAACCGCTACCGATCCCAGCCCAACTAAAAATCCATGGACCCAGAGACGCTTAACCAAATGAGCTGTGGAGGTGTGGGGGTGCCAAAAATCTTCCATGATAACTCGACTCCTGTATGGCCCAGGGCCGATGGCATCAATATTTTAAATCCTGTTTTATCTTACCATAAAACTCTTAGGATTTATACATAAAAATGTTGCGGTAAATTACCAGGTTTGCGTAGACCAGACACAAATAAAATTAACTGTATGGATCTTGTCTCATTACTCCCACAACCTATGGGCGACTCTTACGCGGAGGTAATTTTCTGTACAGAAGGGGTTGGGTAGCAAAAGTGGCGGACAGACTGATTTTGACGGGCGCCTTAAGAGTTGCGGTCTGGAAGAGGGAACGCATTAGCCTCGAAATGGCGTGATGGTCGGTGGTAGGCTGTCTGGTACGTGCGGCCCGCCCTGGCTGAAACCAAAATGGCGTAAATCGCGATTTTTCCAGAGCACGATACCGGCAACCAGCGCGGCGATGAGGGCTCCCCCGGCGATGGCCGGGCCGGCCCCCACAAAGTGAGCTACGCCGCCGTACAAAATACTGCCGAGGGGCGCGAAGCCCATGACGATGAGCCCGAAGAGGCTCATGATGCGGCCCCGCAGTTCATCCGGGACATTGAGTTGCAGGAGGCTGTTGCCCGTGGAAAGCTGGGTCACCATGCCGAAACCGGCCAGGGCGATAAAACCCAGGGCCGCGTAATAGTTACGGCAAAGGCCCAGACCCACCAGCCCCAGGAGAAACAGGCCCTGGCCCGCCAGAAAGGAAGGCATGGGTGGGCGGCGCTGCAGGCGCCGGGCCAGGGTGAGGCCCCCCAGGAAGGCTCCCACGCCGCTCATGGCCATGAGGACTCCGAAGCCCCGGGGGCCCACTCCCAGGGCATCCCGGGCCAGGATGGGCAGAAGCACAAAGTAGGGCGTAGCGAAGACCGCCACCGTGGTCATGAGCAGCAGAATAAGCTTCAATTCCCGCCGTTCCAGCAGGTAATCCAGAAGTTCCTTCCAAGCCTTGAGAAATGGCTGCCAGGGCGCAATATCGTTTTTAGGCAGTCTCATGAGGAGCAAGGCCAGGAGCACCGCCAGAAAGCTGGCAGCATTCAGGAAGAAGCAGTTGGCCATGCCCACCGCGGCGATGATCACGCCGCCCACCGCCGGTCCCGCCACCCGGGTGGCGTTGAACAGGGTGGAGTTGAGGGCAATGGCGTTGGGCAGATCCGGCTTGCCCACCAGGTCCACGATAAAGGACTGGCGTACGGGGATATCAAAGGCCATGGCCGTGCCCGAGAGAAACACCAGGGCGCACAGCATCCAGACCTTGATCAGGTTGGCCTCCATCAGGATCCCCAGGACCAGGGCCAGGAGCATGAGGGTGCTCTGAGTGATGAACAACAGCTTGAGTTTGGAGGTGTGATCGGCCACCACCCCGCCTAGAAACGAAAAGAGGAGCACCGGCAGGGTCTGGAGGGCTCCCACCAGGCCCAGGTAGAAGGAAGAGTTGGTGAGCATCAGGACCAGCCAACTGAAAGCCACGGACTGCATCCAAGTGCCCGTGAGGGAGATCATCTGTCCGCTGTAAAACAGCCGGAAATTGCGGTGGCGCAGGGCTGCAAAGGTGGGGAACCGCACCGGGTTCATCGGGGCTCCCCCACTGGGGTCGGCTGGGTGGGGCCGCCCCAAACGGCCATCCCCGGGTAGGTGCGGCCCCATGACAGGGATCGGTGCTGGTGGTTGAGGTTAGTGAATCTCGACATGATGGTTTGGCTGGCGCTAAGCGCTGCTAGTGTATTGATTCACAATTAGCTTTAATTAATCTCCGCTTTGTGATATC
>DZCR01000009.1 GCA_022736495.1 Desulfobacca acetoxidans | reverse complement strand
ACACCCCCATGCCGCTATTTAGCGAAGAAAAACCTATGGATGAGTTCGTTGAACAGGTCCAACGGAAATATCCCGGCTGGCTGAAGCCTGTATATTTAGGTGAGGATAAGCGGTTTGTGGTATTTGAACTTCAACCTGATCATGAGCCTGATATTTAAATAATTTTCTAAAAAGAATAATAAAATCGGCATGCGTGAATACTCAAAAACGACAGATAAAGTGGAGAATACCGATAATTCATGCGGCCTTTTTTGAGTTGGAAAATACACCAGGTTTGCCTGGTCTGATGTCATCTTTACGAGCTCGCAAGAGTAGGAGATCGGCGCTCAGCGCCATGCCCAGGGATTTTTCGATACGTGGCAGTCTCTTGGTCACCTGGTATTCGCCCAATCTCAAACCGGATTTCAGCTCTTTGAATAGAATTTCCACGGCCCAGCGTCTCTGGTAAATGTCAATCACCTGTCTTACGGTCAGCTCCAGCAGATTGGTCACCAGGAGTTTAGTATTTTTGGGGCCCACGTTACGCCCTTTTTTGGTCAGGACCACGGTGACGTCTCCCAGGTGCCTGAGATGGGTGTGTTTTTCAAAGATCCAGAAGGTCTTGCGTCCTTTGCGGTCAGGCAAGCGGAAAATCCAGGTCTTGCGATAACAGCTATGTGGCGTGTGCTTCACCAAGTTCCTTAAACTTTTGCCGTCTGCCATATTCCAGGTGCGCGCGATGGCAAAAACGAACCCCCAGCGGCGCTGGGAATCGGCCTTATCCCTGGCCTGGATCAGTTTCATATTGTCTTTGGCGGCAAAGGCTAGGGGTGAAGCCCCGAGGGTTAGCGGTGCAGGAACTGAAGCATCTTTAATGGCGTATGTGTACGAAAGCCCGGCGTCATCCGGGCACCGACATTGGTTCCAGTGTGATAGCTCAACCTACCGAACCGCCGTGTACGGACCCTTACGCACGGTGGTTTGACAGGGAAAGCCCGTGAGGGCCTGCCTATGTCGATTCTCGGCAGCCGTAGCTATCGGGCCGGTAAGAGCTGGCTGTTTGAATGATTCCAAAAACGATGCCTCTTCGTCCCAGCTCAAATTGGAGCGGCGCCTTCCACCCTTCCCTAGCCCCGCCACCGCATCCGGCCCCAAGCGATTATATCTGGAAATTAGATTGTGAACCGATTGCTCTGCAAGTCAGGTGTGCAAAGCAATTTCCCCGGCGGGTCGCGGATCAACAAGGGCATTCCAAATAACCAGCCATTTTTGCACCCGCCAAAATCCTACCGTTGCCTTGATCCTTTCCTGAATCTCCTCTTTGGAAAGGTGGGGAATGCTCTTGGTAACTTTTCCCATGACTGCCCCCTTGATAATTTTCGGAGCAGTCTATCATTAGAACGCAACTTGGTATTAGTGGGTAACCTCTGGCCTGGGACCTGGGAGGTTGCTCTCTGCCGGCAATTAAAGATCCGGCTCGGCGGTTGCCTCTCCTTCCTGGCTTTCCATGGCTTCTTCCACTATTTCATCAACCTCTCCGGGGAAGTCTTCGCCCATTTGCTGCCCCATCTTTTTGAGCATTTTGGCGACGCTCTTCGGATCATTTTCATCCAGCCCAGACCAAGCCGCGGGGTCGGCCAGCCGTTCCATGCGCGTTTCTTCTGAAAGCCGCACGTGTACCCGGGAGAGCACCCGATCCAAAGAGTGGCTGCCGCACTGCCTGCAGATCGGTGTGAACGGTTCGTTCAGGTTCAGGATGAGAAAACTGGAAATACGACGGCATTCCTGGCAGCGATATTCATAAATCGGCATGAGATTCTCCTGAAATCCTGGCAGCCGCTCTCAGCCCCTTCCTGCCCGCGCGGGCCTAATTGCGCACCCTGACTTTCATTTTTTCCAGACGGGTCAATTGCAGCCGCGCTTCGATATAGCGGGGGTCACCGGGGGACAAATCTTTTACCGCCTTTTGGAAGTGAAACATGGCAGTGGGCAGGGCTTTGACATAGAGACTATAAAACGCCAGATAATAGTGGGCCAATCCCAGTTGCCCTTTCTGGCCATAGAGAGTTCCCAGGTTGTAGTAGACCTCGCTGAAGGTGGGATTGAGCTTGTGGGCCTTTTCAAACAGGGGCAAGGCTTGATCAGCCTTCTTCTGCTCCTGATAGATTCGCCCCAGATAGTAAAGGGAGACATCATCATAGGGATAGCGCTGGGAAAGCTCATTGAATCTTTGCATGGCCTCGGCAAACTTATTATGGTCAAAATAATAAATGGCCAAATCCCGTTTAATCAGGGGATTAGCGGGGTCAAGCTGCAAGGCTCGCTGAAACGCGGCCAGGGCTTCGTCATCCCGGTCCAATTTGGCCAGCGCCAGGGCGCGGCCATAGGGGAAGGCGGGATTATGAGGCTCGTGCAGCGCCTCTTGGCTCATCCGCCGCAAGAGTTGGTTGGGGTTGCTGCTCAGGGATTCCAGCTTGATGGTGAAGAACTGAAACGCCGGACTGTTTTTTTCAGGCGGCAACTCCTTTTGGTGCATGACCAATTGGTGGGAGAGTTCCACGATCCGGCTGTCCACGTCGGGGTGGGTGCTGAGATAGATGGGGACTTTGGCCCCTTCCAGCCAGCGTTGCTTATTCATTTTGCTGAATATGCTGATCATATCCCGAGGGTTATAGCCGGCTTTGATCATCCACCAGAATCCGTGGGCGTCGGCCTCAGCTTCGTTATCCCGGCTATATTTTAGCATGGCGCTTTCCCCGGCGGCCATGGAACCCACCATGAGCGGCACCCCCACCCCCCCCAAAAAAATAGAGGCCAGCGCGCCGATCACGGTGCCAATATTGACCATCCGGGATTTTTCCATCATCTTGGACATATGCCGGCAATAGACGTGGGAAATCTCGTGGGCCATCACCCCAACCAATTCCCCCTCCCGCTCGGCCATGCGAATCATGCCCGTGTGGATAAAGATATAGCCGCCCGGCACCGCAAAGGCATTCATGCTGGGGTCGTCTACAATAAAAAACTTGTAGCGGAAAGGCTGGGGCCCCAATTGCCCCACCAGTTTCTGACCCAACTGATTTAAGTAGGAAGTCAGGAAAGGGTCTTTGACGAGAGGGACTTCTTGCTGAATTTCTAAGAGAAATTGCTCTCCGATCTGCTTTTCCTTTTCGATGCTCAGGCCGCCTTGGGTGAACCCCTCAAGAAAAGCCCAGCTGGAACCGACCGGCGCCAGGAGCAGACACGTAGCCAGCATAATTATGGCTGCCAGCCTCCAGGGAGAACTTTTAGTCATGATGAATTGTCTCGGGGTCCGATTCAGCGTCGGGCAAAGACTCCTGGGAAGAGAGGGGCGAACAGAGGGCGTAATTATCCGGGTCTATCTGAATCTTGGGGGCGTCAGACCAGAGATCTTCTAAATTATAAAATTCCCGCCGCGGCTGTAAAAAGATATGGATCACCATGATATTGTAATCCATTAATACCCATTGTCCTTCTTCCAGGCCTTCAACCCCCAAAGGCTTGAGCCCGGTCCGGGCCAGGGCTTCCTCTACGTGCTGGGCCAGGGCCAATACGTGCCGGTGCGATCCGCCGGAGCAGATGATAAAGTAATCTGCAAATGAACAAAACTCGGTTACCTTCAGGACCACCGGCTCCAGACCCTTGTGGGCGACAATGGTCCTGATGGCTAATTCTACCGGCGCTGCCGGGGTAAAGGGGGCTGAAGTTGCCGCCGCGTTTTCCTCCTAAGTATACAGCTTATGTTTAATTATATATCTTCGCACCGCCTCCGGCAAGAGGTAGCGCACTGAACGTCCCCGGCTTACCAGGTTCCTGATGCTGGTGCCCGAAATATCCAGCAGAGTGGTTTCCTGGAACACCACCTTGTGGCCCGCAGGATGCTGAAAACCTTGCTCCCCCTGCAATGGCCGGAAGTGCGGCTGAACTTCCGTCAGCAGCACCTCCGCCAATCGGCGGCGGTCATAGCCGGGGCGATCCAGGACCACAAAGTGGCTCAAGGTGAACAGATCCTGATAATCCTTCCAGGTGGCAATTTCCAGAACCGCGTCCAGCCCCAGAATGAAATAAAGTTCCCAACTTGGGCCCATTTCCCCGCGGATCTGCCGGAGGGTTTCGATGGAGTAGGATCTTCCGGGGCGCCGCCCTTCCAGGTCGGATACCGACATTACCGGGTGGTCGCCCACGGCCAACCGGGTCATCTCCAGGCGCACCGCAAAGGGGGTGACGCCCTGGCCGGACTTGTGAGGCGGGGTGCCCGCGGGAATAAACCAGAGGCGGGTGAGCCCCAAGGCCTCGCACACTTCTTCGGCCGACCGCAGATGACCGTAGTGTATGGGGTTGAACGTGCCGCCGAACAGCCCTAAACGCGGTGGAGCGCTTGCCAAAAGTTCTTGCCTTTTATTCCCCTCTCCCTCGGGGGGAGGGGGCTAACGCGAGGGGTGGGAAATAACTTTTGCAACGATTATCAAGCTTCAGGTTCTGATCTGCCCGTCGCCATAGACGATAAATTTGGTGGTGGTCAACTCTTCCAGGCCCATGGGCCCGAAAGCGTGCAGTTTGGAGGTGTTGATGCCGATTTCCGCGCCCAATCCCAACTCGCCCCCATCGTTGAACCGGGTAGAGGCGTTGACCAGAACCACCGACGAGTCCACTTCCCGTAAGAACCTTTGGGACCGGCCATAATCATTGGTAATGATGGCCTCGGTGTGGTTGGAACTAAAGCGGGCGATGTGCGCCAGGGCCGCGTCCAGGTCAGCCACCACCTTCACGGCCAAAATCAGGTCCAGGAATTCCGCGCCCCAATCCGTCGCCTGGGCCGGGGTTACCCCAGGAATAATTGCCTGGGTGCGGGGGCAGCCCCGCAGTTCCACCCCCGCCTGGCGGAAGCGCGCCCCCATCCGGGGCAAAAACGCCGGGGCCAAAGTTTCGTGGACCAGCAGCGTTTCCATGGCATTACAGACGCCGGGGCGCTGCACCTTGGCGTTGAAGCAAACCTCTTCGGCCATGTCCAGATCGGCGGAGTCGTCCACGAAGATATGGCAGACCCCCTTGTAATGCTTGAGTACCGGGATGCGGGAGTGCTCCGCCACAAACCGGATCAACCCCTCTCCGCCCCGGGGGATGATCAGGTCCACCAGTTCGTCCTGTTTCAACAGCTCCAGGGTGGCCTCCCGGGCTACGCTGGGGATGACCTGGACTGCGGCCTGGGGAGCCCCCGCCTCGGCCAGGGCGTCCTGCATGACCGAAGCCAGGGCCAGGTTGGAATGGAGGGCCTCCTTGCCGCCCTTGAGGATGACGGCATTACCACTTTTACAGCAAAGAGCCGCCGCGTCCAAGGTAACATTGGGACGGGACTCATAAATAAAGCCGATAACTCCTAACGGAATGCGCTGTTTTCCCACCTTAAGCCCGTTGGGCCGCACCCACATGCCGGTGACCGCCCCCACCGGATCGGGCAGAGCCGCCACTTCCTCAAGACCTTTGCTCATGGCGGCAAAGACCTTATCGGAGAGCGTCAGCCGGTCAATAAAGGCCGGGGCGTAGCCTTGGGCCTGAGCCGCGTGCACATCCTGGGCGTTGGCCGTCTGGATGAGGCCCTGGCGCTCTTTTAACAACTCCGCCGCCCTCAGGATTATCCGGTCTTTAACCCCCCGGGAGAGCGTGCCCAAGCGCCGGCCGGCCTCTTTTGCCTCTTGGGCCATATCTTGCACCATTTTAGGGATATCCATGAGTTTACTCCGTTGCGTCGGTGGCTTGCAGATAGGAGCTGCAACTGGGGAAAGCGTGGCCCGCCTTAATGATTTTGCCGCTTTGGCCCTGTGCACACATCTTGGCAGCCGACCAGTTCTGAAACCGTCACCATGCGATAGCCTTGGGCCTGCAAGGCCGGCAGGATAGTCTTCAAGGCCTCCACCGTGGGTTGGCGGTCCGCCTTGGCGTATTCGTCACTGTCATGAAAAACGATGATGGCGCCATTTTTCACCCGGCCCAAGACATTCTTGATGATGGCCGGGGCCGCTAATCCCTGCCAGTCGCCGGAATCCAGGCTCCACATGACCATACGGCGCCCGGTATGGGCCAGATAGGACTTCAGCCGGTCATCCCAGGCGCTGTATGGGGGCCGGAACAATCGAGGCGACGGGGGGCAGCCCGCCAGGTCCAGGTCCACCGCGGTGCGCTCCAATTCCCGCTGCCGGGCCGCCTGGTCTTGCTGGGGCATCCGGGGATGGCTGAAGCTGTGATTCCCCACTTCGTTGCCGCCCTTGAGTTCCGCCCGGACCAGTTCCGGGGTTTCCTCCACTTTGCGCCCGATGACGAAAAAGGTGCCATAGGCGCCATATTGCTTGAGTAAGGCCAGGATTTGGGGAGTATAGCGGGGCGAGGGGCCGTCGTCAAAGGTCAAGGCCACGGCTTTTGCGTGGGGCGGTCCGGCCCAAATGGTCACGGGTTCAGCCCCCCAGGACGTCCCCAGCGCGCCGCCGCAGTAAGCTGCCAACAGCATTACCCTCAACCACCACTGCTGGCGGATAAACCGTTTCATGCGATTATTTTAACCTTGATCAGCGAAAATTAAAATGGATAAGCCCATAGATTCGTAACGGTTTTCACCACCCTCCGGGTTTCACCCCTATCCCCTGACCGCCCTTTGACCATGAGCTTCTGCTCACTGCTTTATAATGGTAATGCCCCGGGGGCTCTGGGTCAGCCATTCCATCCCCGCGGGCGTGATGCGGCCGGTGTCTTCCTGACCGATCATGCCGATCTCCGGGAGAAAAAACTTGGGCTCAAAGGCCACCACCATGTCGGCCTCCAGGGGATAGGGAAACCGGGCGGTGATGAAGGGGAACTCATCCAGCTCCAGACCCACCCCGTGCCCCAGAAAACTGACCTGATCTGCTCCCGGGCCCATGAAGCGGTCCGCCAAACCCCGAGCCCGGACAGCCTCCCAGAGCACCTGAAAGATTTCTCCGGGCTTGGCCCCGGGCCGGGCCGCCGCGACAAAGAGCCGGTAGACCTCCTCCACCGCGTCCCAGGCCTCCCAGGCGGCAGGAGGCAAAGTCTCCAGGGCGTACATCCGGGTCATGTCCACGATGTAGCCATTGATGCACCCGACCAGATCGACGCTGATGGGCTCACCCACGGCCAGCGGTTTCAAGGACGGCCCCTGGGGGAAGGCCGGGCTCAACCCCGGCCCGCCGCTGGGGGTATCGGTATAGGCCGCCAATAAACCCGAGACCCCGGAGAGCACGTGGCCATAGAAGAGCTCCAAACCCCAGTTGCGCACCCGCACCAACCCCTGGTGTCCCCGGAGCCGCAGGCGGTATTCCAGGGCGGCGGACACCTCCAATTCGGACATGCCCGGCTTCAGCAGCAGGGGAATCTCCTCATGGACTTGGCCCAAAATGGCTGCGGCCCGGCGCAACTGGTCCAGCTCATAGGCGCTCTTGACCATGCGCTGTCGTCGGATGATGGGTGAGAGGTCAACGAAGGCGTGTCCGGGGAAGAGCTTCTCCTGTATGCGTTGGAATAACGACGCGGGCAGGACATCCAGTTCCAGGGCCACCGCGTCTTTGGGTTTAAACCCCGCATGGGCCAGAATCCCGGGAAGCTCCTTTAAATCCCCATACCTGGCTCGGGGCCAGGGGCCTGCCTCCGGCGGGTCTTGATGGGGACGACGCACCAACAACAAGGGCTGAGAATCGGGGGCCACCGCCAGAAACCCATCCACCACGATGCCGGCATAATAAAAGAGGTCTGCGGGTTGGCGAATCAGGGCCAGGCCGATGCCGGACGGCGCCAGTTCTTTTATCAGGGATTCCACCCGGGAGCTGATTTCAACCAGCGGCACTGGTTCCATTATTCCTCCTCCTGGTACAGGATCATCTCTAAGCTCATGGGACCTTGGGCGCCCAGCACCAGCACTTTTTCGATATCCGCAGTGCGGCTGGGGCCGGTGAGCCAACTTACCATACCCGGTCCAGCGCTCCGCACGTATTCCAGGGCCTGCCCCAGGCTCAGATCGGCTCGGTCCGGGGGAATCAGGATTATGTGTTTTTTGGCTCGAAACGATAGAGTGGCCGCGGGCCCGCCGGAATCCACCCAGACGCTGCCGGTCTCTGGTATAGCCCCCAGGGCCACGTTGACCGCAGTGCCGGCCTCCGGGGCCCAATCGGCCTGGGCGATATGGTGCGGGACCCCCAATTGCGCCAGGACCTCGGCCACCTGCCGCAACCAGGGATGGTCCGCCAGCCATAACGGCGACTCCGCCGCGGCCAAATGCCCGGCCAGGGCCGCGGGACCTTGCACCCGGGTGAGCGAACTCCCAGCTTCTCCCAGCCGCTGCTCGAAAAGCGCGATTGTCGGGGAAGCCACCTGCGTCCGCCCTGGAGACGAATCTGTATTCATAGGCGCGGACTCGCGTGTCCGCCCTTGAGGTAAAGATTCCATGAAATCCCCCCCTCTGGAAAAGGGGGAATAGGGGGGATTTAGGTTCTCGGACTGGCTCTCCCGGCGGCTCCATTGTTGGCGATGGAAGCTCTCCGCGGCTAAGGGCGGTATCCCGCGCCCCCAGCCCCGACGAACCGCAAAATCCGACAGCCCTCGCCAGACCGGCTCCAGACCCCGGTACCACCGGGGATGGTCCAACACTGCTCCGGCAGCGAGGCTCAATCCCCGGAGTTGCCGAAACCTGCGGCTCTGGCCGCGCAGCAAGCGGATTTTGTCCCGCAGCCGAATGCCCACGGGACAAATCTCCTGGCAGGCCCCACATTGGGTGCAGAGATCGCAGATATCCCCTACCGGGGCCAAATACGGGGCCAGCAGGATGCCGATGGCCCCGGGATAGACCCGGCCATACAGGTGCGCCGCGCCCGCCTGAAAGATCGGACAGATATTGAGACAGGCCCCGCAGCGCAGGCAATATAAGGCCTCCGCCATTTCCGGGTCCGCGGCCAGGCGGCGCCGGCCATTATCCAGGATCACCAGGTAAAAGGCCTGGTTTCCTTGGGGTCGCGCCTTCAGCCCCTGAATAAAGTGGACCAGGGCGGTGAGGCGCTGGCCCGTGGCGCTGGCGGGCAACAGGCGCAGCAGCGCCTCCGCGTCCGTAAGTCGAGGAATGATCTTCTCCAGGCCCATCAAAGCCACGTGAACTTTGGGCAGGGTGGCGGCGAAGCGCAGGTTGCTTTCATTTTCCAGCAGGACCAGGGTGCCGTCGGCCGCAGCAAAGTTGACCCCGGTGATACCCATCTGGGCCTCAAAGAAGTAGGGATTCAGATAGGTCGTAGCTCGCCGGGCCAGGGCTTCGGGTTCCGCCGGAGACCCAAAGCCCAGGTGCGTTGCGAAGAGATCGGCGATCTGGTAACGATTCAGGTGGAGGGCCGGAGCGGTGAGATGAGCCGGCGGGTGGCCTGCAAGTTGCACAATGAACTCCCCCAGATCGGTCTCCATGACCGTCAGGCCCGCGGCGGCCAGGGCGCCATTGAGCCCGATTTCCTCGGTGGTCATGGACTTGGACTTGACCACCGTCTTGACTTCATGGTCCCGGGCAATGGTGAGGATTAACCGGCGGGCCTCAGCCGCGTCCCGGGCCCAAAGCACGCGCCCGCCCCAGGCGGTCACGGCTCGTTCCAGCTCCACCAGGAGCACATCCAAATGGGCAATAGCTGCGGTTTTGATGCTTCGGGCCTGGCGGCGCCAGGCTTCCCAGGAGGAATAATCAGCAAGGAGCAGGTCCCGGGCTGCCAGGGCCCGGTGGGTCGCCGCCCGGACCGCCGGAGACCTCCCTAACCTAGCGGCAGAGCACTGCGGCTCAACGTGAGACGTTACGTCCACCGGGCCAAGGTTATTCAGGCTTACTGACGCATTGTTCGAAGGTAGACATCCATTCCGGGAAATGCAAATCTTCGGGCCTTTCTGTGGCCAGATCGAGGAATTGGTTGATCTGTTCCTCAAACCAGGGATGTTTAGTAAAATTATCTATCGCCTCTTGCATCACATCTTTAAAATCGCTAGGCAGATTTTCGTCACAAGCTAGTTGATTTTTCAAATAAGCTATCATCATCGGAAAGGATATCAATTTCTGCTCTATTCCATAAGCGCGCAATTGATCTTTGATATCTTCCCGGACCCGCTCTCTTGCTATGTCACGAAGGAACTCAAAAGGATTGATGCCACTAAATAAAGATGAAATTAAATAGCGCATATAATAAAACCTTTTTCCCATCCGCCAGACCCCGTCGAGAGCTTCACGTTGGCCTGGAGTGACTGAAATACTTGCCAAAGCATCACGATAGGGTCCCTCAAACCAGGAAAGAACTAAATAGAAACACATCACTAAGTTAACGGCAAACATGCCAAAAATACTGATAGACCGCAGCGTGGGTTGCACGGTACTGGCCCAAATGAACATAAAATAAATAAATACCGTCATTGCGATGATCATGCGTACCAGTCGCACGCCGGAAATCTTCAAGCGTTTATCCCGCCGATGAATCACAAAGTAGACGAGCAGCAGGATTAATATGGATAGTTCAAAATAGGCGCTGGAAAGTAAGTCCATCAAAAATTGCAACATATTTTCTCCTCTCGTCGGCCAGGGCAGGGCAGGAATATTCTCGAATATGCCAGCAAACATGCAGTGGGACCCTCATATAGCGTTTGCCAAAAGTTTCTTGCTCTTATCCCCTCTCCCCCAGCGGGGGGAGAGGGCTTAGGTGAGGGGGGAGAAGAAAAGGCTTTTTGGCAACGACTATAAGCCAGAAGTTAAACCCCTGACGATGGTTATTGTATCACACTCATTCAGCCGAATTCGAGCAAAATATCCCGCCGCACGGCAAGTTCCTGTCCCCCGTTTGGGGCTGCCCCCGAGGGCCGGTTCCTCACCTACGACGCTGCCGGTGAACCCGGCGCCTCTCACTCCGGCACAAAAATCTGGATTTTCGCCCGCTGGCGCTCCCCATCCAGCCAGGAGGCGAAGAGAAGCTGCTGCTTCTGTTGGAGAAACTGGGCCCGCATCTGCTCCCGCTCCTTTTGAAATTCCTGAGGATCCGGTTCCCGCCGGGTCTTAAGGGCCAACAGGTAGTAGGCGTCCTGCCACCACAGGGGTTTCTCGGGATAAGGCTGCTGCTTAGAGAGCTGGAACGCGGCGCCGGTGAGCACTTCGGCCTGCCGCTGGTTACGAAAACCCTGGAACCGGGTAAAAAAGCCGCTGTCCTGAACGGTCAGGCCGGCGCCCGCAGCCACCTGGGCCAGGGGCTTGCCACCCCGGAGTTCCCCCAACAACCGGGTCGCTTCCTCCTCCGCTTTTTTCCGGGCCAGGCGATTTTTCAGCGCCGCCTTCACCCGGTCCTTGATCTGGGCCAGGACGGGCAGGTGCGCCGCTTGAAATTCCACCCCTTGCAGAACGGCAAACCCCGCCGGCAGTTCCACCACTTTGCTGATCTCCTGAGGCTTGAGATGGAGGGCGGTCTCATTGAAGGCAGCCACCACTCCCAGCCCCGGGACGGCATCTGTCAGGCCAAACAGCGGGGTCTCCTGGGGGGTTGCCCCCAATTTCTGCGCCACCGCAGCCAGAGTACTCCGGGACAACTCGTTTTTGGCCTGCTGGGCCGCATCTTTGGCCAGTTGTTGGGCCTTTTCAGTGCTGAGTTGCTGCTCCACCTGCTTGGCAGCGTCGGGAACCGGCTCGGTTTCCTTGATCGCTTCCACCTTGATCAGGTAAATTCCCGTGGGAGTGGCTGCCAGACCAACGGTCCCCGGTTTGAGCCCAAAGGCGACCTTGTCCCATTCCGGGGGATTCTGGCCTCGTTTAACCAGGCCCAGGTCCCCGCCCTTATCCTTGGTGGCGGCATCTTGGGAGTTGGCCTTGGCCAACTCGGCGAAATCCGCCCCCGTCATGGCTTGGCGCGCCAGCGCCTCGGCCTTTTGGACTAGTTCCCGGCGCTGGGCCTCCGTAGCCTTGGCAGGCAGGGAGAGCACGATCTGCCGCGCCTGGATCACCTTGGGCCGGCTATACTCCTCTTGGTGCGCCTTGAGGAAATTATCCACCTCCCCCGGACCGAGCTTGACTCGCTTGAGATAATCGTTGGTTGAAAAAACCAGGTACTTAACCCGGACCCGATCCGGCAGCCGAAATTCCGCCTCGTTCTCCTTATAGTAGCGGGCTACCGCTTCATCTCCGGGGTTTTCCTGGGCCAGGAATTTCTGCGGGGCCACCATGAGGTAGTCGACCTCCACCGCGTCTTTGAAAATCCGGAAGAGTTCCTGGAGTTCCGCGTCCGAGACCTTGGCCAGGGAGGTCACCGCCTCAATGACTTTGCGGAGAAGGAGGCGTTGGCGTTCCTGGGCCTCGAATTCCTGGGGGTCCAGGTGGCTCCGGGAGAGTAGCCAGAAATAACGCTTCTCGTCGAACTTGCCGTCTTGCTGGAAATAAGGGTAGCTCTCGATCTCCCGGCGCAGCTCGGCGTTGGTCACCTCAAGTCCCAGGCGCGGCGCCGCTTGCAGGATCAGGGTCTCTTCCACCAGTTGGCCCAGGGCCATTTCCTTAAGCCGCAACCCTTTAATCATCTCGGGAGTCAGCTCGCCCCCGGCCCGCTCCTGGTACTGCTTGACCAAGTCATTGAAATGCCGGACAAACGCGGTCCTGGGAATGCTCGTGCCATTGACTTCGGCGGCTTCCTGGGAGCTGGCCGATTTGTAGGAGCCAACTCCCCAGAAAATAAACACTACCACGATGGCCCCGATGGCCAGATAGACGAACCAGGAACGGGAAGCTTTACGCAGCCATTGTAACATGAGTTCGGGTTACCTCGATTTGATTTGCCTGCCAGCCTGCCGCACGAGATGCGGCCAGGGAAAATTGCGTTATCGGGAAGCGGCCTTGGCGCCTTCCTTCAACAGCTTCTGGGCCTCTTTGGCTTCGGGGCTGTTGGGATAGGTCTTGACCAATTTATTCAACGTGCTCCGATAGGAGCTCAATTGCTGTTGGTTCTTGTAGCAAAGAGCCTGGCGCAGCATACCCGCAGGGGCCAGGATGCTCTTGGGGAACTGGAGCCGCAGCTTGTTGAACTCCACTGCGGCTTCCGGATACTTGGCCGCCTGGTAAAAGCTGTCCGCCAGATAATAGCGGGCTTCCGGGGCCTTCACGCCCTTGGGCTGGCTCTTCAGATAATTATACAACTGGGTCCGGGCTTCACCGTATTTTTTGGCGTGGTAAGCGCGCATGCCCTCGGTGTAATACTTCTCCGCCGCAGCATGGGAAACCGCAGGTTTAGCCGAGGCTTTGGGGTAAGCCGAGGTGGAGGGCGCGGGGAGGGCGTGCGGCTTCCCCGAGGCCGGGGCCGCCTTGTGGCCCTCCATTGCCGCCACCTGGCTTTCCAACTGTTGAACTCGCGCTTGCAGGTTTTGCACCTGCTGAGCCAGGTCAGGGGGAGGAGTCGGGGCCTGACCCGGGGGCACGGCGCCCGGCGGGGCCTCAGCCGGCACCGGCGGCATGGACGTGCGCATCCCGGGCATGGTGCCGCACGCCGCCAGGAGCACCAAAAAGGTTACCACCGCCAGATACCGGATCACGCCTACCTCCTGCCTCATCTCTCGTCCTCCTGGATTTTAAGGGTTGCCTGGCCCCGCCGGATGGGCCCCCAGGCGGTGCCAGGCGCCACCGGCCAGCCCCCCGGCTTATTTGCCCAAACGTTTCATGATATTATCTTATAGGGCTTTTTGTCAAGGAAGCTCCCATTCAGGCAGTGTATCAGTTTGAAAAAGGGGAGAGCGAAATATCTGCGTGGAAAATTTTTAACCAGTAATTGGGTTAAAATTTAACCGGATGACTACGAATAAAAAAGCGGCCCAGAGGCCAACCTTGACATACTAGAAAAGGGTTGGTTCTTTGAAGGCGGGAGTTGATTTCCCATTTTGGATAGCTCTTGATATACTCTTGTTAATTTCTTCATTAGCATTTATAGCCATTAGATGTATATGGGGGTTCTTTAATTGAAATACTCTAAATATTTCGTCAGCAAAAGCCTGGCCAATAGATTCTACATTCTCAAAATCAAGCATAACTTCCCTGAATTTTTCTAACCTTGCCAGCAATCTTTTTGCTTGAGAACGCGATATTAAATTTTCATCACCATATTTTGCCAATACGACGGGGACTATGGTTCGAGTAAAGCCATAATCATCATTTTCAGCAGTATATTTATCAAATACTTCCCTTGCAGTTCTAGTAGAATTTACGCCTATTTCCATTCTAACAAAAGTTCCTTGTTTATAACCATCATCGTCTTCTTCAAATCCCAATAACCAATCATGTCCTAATTCGTTATGTGCAAAATATAGTTCACCAGATTCTATAATAAACCTATCGACCATCCTAGAAGAAAAAAATATTCCCTCTCCAGTGTGATGCTGTGGATCAGTTGTTAACTTCCCTTTTGATAGCTCTAAAATTGCATAAGCTGGATTTTCCAATCTAAGTTCTTTTTGAATTTTCTTAAATATGCCTATGCCATTATCATAAATTGCTAATTGTATACCTATTGATGTCTGAATAATTTTTATAATTAAACTAGTAGCAGAGCTATGGTCAATGACATTATTGACTATTTCAGTAAAACTATAATGGCATATATCTAATATGTTTTGCGGAATTTCTCTTAACAATGGTCTAACATTTTCCCTCCAAATAATATCTTCCTGTAAGTTTAAAGATAATAGAAATGGAAATTCCTCATCAACTATTGGTTTTAATTTATACTTTCTTTGTCTGGTGCTCCCCTCTGCAATTATTACACCGTTGTCCATTAATCCATGAATATGTCTATTCACTGCTTGTCGGGAAATGCCAAACTTCTCACCTGTTAGGCGTACGATATCCTGAGAAGATTTTCCAATTTGCTCAGCAATAAACTGTCTTATGGCCTTACTTTTTTTCCGTTCCATATCTTTCCTGATTGTCAACTTTTGATACCAATATTGTCAACTTATCAGGAATGTTTGTCAACTTAAATATTGCAAGTCGCTTGAATTAACCGGCTAAAGCCGCAATTTTCTCCAAAGTCCAAACATGATCTGAAATTCCCGCTTCCATGGCCGGGGCCACTCCTAGGGTTCGACAGGGAGTGATGAGGTTATAATCTAACTTACTGCAGTAGCTATATTTTTTCTTACTTCTCTTCCTCCTTGCCCCCACCCCGCGTTTCGGGTTAATATGGTCTTAATGGCAAATTCTGAATTCGTCCATCTCCATGTCCACACCGCCTACAGCCTGTTGGATGGGGCCATCCGGGTCAAAGACCTACTGGCCCAGGCCCAGGCCTACGAAATGCCTGCGGTGGCCATCACCGATCACGGCTCCATGTTCGGCGTCCTGGATTTCTATCAGCAGGCCAGAAAGGCGGGCATCAAGCCCCTGCTGGGCTGCGAGCTCTACGTGGCCCCCGGTTCCCGCCAGGAGAAGACGGGCAAGGGGGACAATTATCACCTGGTGGTCCTGGCGGAAAATAACCAGGGCTATCATAATCTCATCAAGCTGGTCACCCGGGGCCACCAGGAAGGCTTCTACTATCGCCCCCGGGTGGACAAGGACTTGCTGCGGGAGTTGAACGGCGGTCTCATTGCCCTGTCCTCCTGCCTCCACGGCGTGGTGGCCCGGCATCTGCTTAACGACGACCTGGCCGCCGCCGAGGCCAGCGCCCGGGAATACGCCGAAATCTTTCCGGACCGGTTCTACCTGGAAGTCCAGGCCAACAACTTGCCGGAGCAACTCAAGGTCAACACGGCGTTGCTTGCACTCGGCCCCAAGTGGGGGCTGCCCGTGGTGGCCACCAACGACGTCCATTACCTGAAGCCCGAAGACGCCCGGGCCCACGACGTCCTGCTCTGCATCCAGACCGGCAAGACCGTCAATGCCTCGGGCCGCATGAAATTTCAGACGGACCAGCTTTATTTCAAGAGTCCCGAAGAAATGGCCCGGGCCTTTCCCTACCCCGAGGTCATCGCGGCCTCGGGCGAGATTGCGGCCCGCTGTGACGTCACCCTAAATTTGGGCACCTATAATTTCCCGGTCTATCCCGTCCCCGACGGCGAGAGCATGGATTCCCTCATGACCCGCCAGGCCAAAGAAGGCCTGAAGCAGCGCCTGGCGGCCCCGGCCACCCATTTCCGCCCCCCGGAGGCGGACTACTGGCAGCGCCTGGAATACGAGACCGGCATCCTGGTCAAGATGGGCTTTGCCGGCTATTTTCTGGTAGTGGCCGACATCATCAATTATGCCCGGCGGCGTCAGATTCCCGTAGGTCCCGGCCGAGGCTCGGCCGCCGGCAGCCTGGTGGCCTACGCCTTGAAGATCACCGACCTGGACCCCCTGGCCTACGGCCTCTTTTTCGAACGCTTCCTCAACCCCGAGCGGGTAAGCCCTCCTGACATCGACGTGGATTTCTGCTATGAGCGTCGGGGCGAGATCATCGAATACGTCTCCAAGACCTACGGCTGGCCCAACGTGGCCCACATCACCACCTTCGGCAGCATGAAGACCCGGCAGGTGATCCGGGACGTGGGCCGGGCCCTGGAAGTGCCCTACCCCGAAGTGGACAAGGTCGCCAAACTGGTACCGGAAAAGCTCAACATCACCCTGGAACAGTCCCTGGCCATGGAGCCCCGCCTCAAGGAGCTGCAAAAAGCCAACCCCCAGGTGGCCGACATCCTGGCCGTGGCCGAAGTCCTGGAGGGCCTGCCGCGCCACGCCTCCACCCACGCCTCCGCGGTGGTTATCGCCGACCGGCCCCTGATCGAGTACCTGCCGCTTTACAAAGGCAGCAAGGGTGAGCAGGTTACCCAGTTCGACATGAAGGGCGTGGAAAAAGTCGGCCTGGTGAAGTTCGATTTCCTGGGCCTGCGCACCTTAACGGTAATCGACCAGGCGGTGCGGCTGATCCGGCGCACGCACGATCCCGACTTCGACATCCATACCCTCCCCCTGGAGGACCAGCCCACTTTTACCCTCCTGCAGGAGGCCAACACCGCCGGGGTGTTCCAGTTGGAGAGCGCGGGAATGCGCTCGCTGATGGTGCGCCTCAGGCCCACCGTGTTCGAAGACATCATCGCCCTGGTGGCCCTCTATCGCCCGGGGCCCATGGAGAGCGGCATGCACGACGATTTTGTGCGCCGCAAACACGGGGAGTCCCGGGTGGAGTATTTCCTGCCCCAAATGGAGCCCATCCTCAAGGAGACTTACGGCGTCATCCTCTACCAGGAACAGGTGATGCAGATCGCCGCGGCGGTGTCCGGCTTTTCCCTGGCGGAAGCGGACCTCTTGCGCCGGGCCATGGGCAAGAAGGACCCCGCAGTCATGGCGGCCCAGCGGGACCGGTTTGTCTCCGGGGCCGTGGCGAACGGCGTGCCTAAGGCCAGGGCCGGCGAACTGTTCACCCTGATTGAAAAGTTCGCCGGCTACGGCTTCAATAAATCCCACAGCGCCGCCTATGCCCTGGTGGCCTATCAGACCGCGTATCTCAAGGCCCATTATCCCCTGGAGTTTCTGGCTGCGGTGCTCAACAGCGAAATCAACAATACCGCGGCCATGGCCAGGCACATCATGGAGGCCCGGGAAGAGGGCATCGAGCTTTTGCCGCCGGACATCAACCGCAGCGACCGGGACTTCACCGTGGAGAGGGGCAAGGTCAGATTCGGCCTGGCCGGGGTGAAAAATGTCGGGGTAGGGGCCATCCACGATATCATCGACGCCCGGCACGCTGGCCCTTTCGAGAATTTTCGGGAGGTGCTGGAACGGATCAGCCTGGGCAAGGTGAACCGTAAGGTCCTGGAGGCCCTGATCCAGGCCGGGGCCTTTGACAGCCTGCAACCCCGGCGCTCCCGGCTCATGGCGGGCCTGGACGGGGCCCTGGAAAAGGTCAATAACCAGAAGCGCCTCCAGGCCGCCAAGCAGATGTCAATGTTCGGGGGCCTTTTAGAACCCCAGGAGGACGACTGGCTGCCGGAAGCCCAGCCCTGGGACAAATCCGTGAAGCTGGCCCGGGAAAAAGAGGCCTTGGGGGTTTATGTCACCGGACACCCCCTGGATGCCTACCGGGCCCTCCTGAAAACCCAGATCAGGATTACCACAGCCGATCTGGCCGAGGCCCCCGACTCCCAGGAAGTGGCTCTCGGGGTAGTGGTGACGTCTCTCAAGGAAAAGGTGAGCAAGCGGGGTGGACGTCTGGCCATCTTGACCGTGGAAGACCTGGCGGGGAGCGTGGAAGCGCTGGTGTTCACGGAAGTCTACGAGCGGGTGGCCCCGCTGCTGGCCGAACCCAGCCTGCCCCTGTGGTTCAAAGGGCACGTGGTGCAGGAAGAAAAGGGCCCCAAACTGGTGGCCCAGGAGATTGCTCCCCTGGAGACCGTTCTGGAGCGCTTGCCGGAAAGGCTGGACCTGCGCCTCCAGGCCGTCAGCGTGACCCTGGCCCAACTGCTGCAATTAAAAGAGATTCTGGACCGCCATCCCGGCCCGGTTCCCGCCTTCCTCCATTTTCTCCAACCCCAGAAAGATACGACCCTCGCTCTCCCCAAGCACCTGGCCCTGACCCCATCCCCAGAATTGACCGCGGAAGTCAACCGGCTCTTCGGATATCCGGCTTTAAATGGCTAATTATGCCTGGACCAATTTGCAGAACTTGACATACACAACTCAAAAGTTTCTTCCTCTGATCTCCTCTCCCCCCAGCGGGGGGAGAGGGCCAGGGTGAGGGGGGAGAAGAAAAGACTTTTGGCAACGTCTATAAGAATCAGCAATCGGAAATAATTTTTGGCAATCGCTATAAATCTCGCCGGCAAGGCCCTGCATCAGAGGTCAAGGAATTACTGCGGCGGGGGGTAGTGCAGGAGATTTTCTTGAAAATATGTGCTTTCGCGGTTGTGGAATGCTCCTGATATGATTACAATATTTTGAAAAGGCCGCTGACCCTTACTATCAAACCTGCCTTTGACAAAGGATTTTGCCAACTACGATGCCGAAGCAGTATCGCCTCAATCGTTTCATGCCCGTACGCCTGATCAACGCCGTCGGCCGCCGGTTTCTGCAAAACGGCTCTCCCTGGTTGCACCTGGATGAAAAGACCTTGCTGGACAAGGCTTGTAAACGCGCCGGCCTGGACGACTTTGGGGATACCTCGTTCCTGGAAGCCTTCCGGGTTCTCCTCCAGGCCTATAGAACCGAGGCCGAGTTCAACTTCATCGGACGGGTCTGTGTGCAGAGCGACACGATCCGGACGCTGGACAACCGGCTGCGGCTGGTGGCGGACCGGCGGCGCTACCCGGCCATCGCGGACGAGGTCATCCGCCGTCCCCTGTTCATCACCGGACTGCCGCGCAGCGGCACCACCTTTTTGCACGCCCTGCTGGCCCAGGACCCGGACCATCGCGCCCCCCAGGTGTGGGAAGTGATGCATCCCTCCCCCCCTCCCGAGACGGCGTCGTACGCCTTTGATCGCCGCATCGCCACCACCGCCCGGGAGTTGCGGTGGATCGACATCCTCATGCCGGATTTCAAGACGGTGCACCTGATTGACGCCAGGCTGCCGCAAGAGTGCATTGCCATCACCAGCCACGACTTCCGCAGCTACACCTTCGAGTCCATGTACCATGTGCCCTCCTACCGGGCCTGGCATGACCTTCAGGACAAGCGCCCCGAATATGAGTTTCATCGCCACTTTCTCCAACATCTGCAATGGCGCTGTCCCGGTAAACGGTGGGTGCTGAAGGCCCCCAGCCATTTATTGACCTTGGAGGGCCTGATCAAGGTCTATCCCGATGCGGATATTATTCTGACTCATCGCGACCCCCTCAAGGTCCTGCCGTCGTGCGCCAGCTTTACCGAAGTGTTGCGCCGGGCCTTCAGCGATTGCGTCGATAAAGTCTCGCTGGCCCAGGAAGTGCGGCAACGCTGGGAAGAAGGCGCCGGGCTGGCGGTGCAATATCGGCAAATACCGGGGCTCCAGAAGCAGATTTTTGATGTCCGCTATCCGGAATTGGTGCGAGATCCTCTGTCCATGGTCCAGCGCCTCTACGAGCATTTCGACCTGGAACTGACCCCCGCCGCCAAGCGCGCTATGCAGCAGTTCTTGGGCGCCAACCCCAAGAATAAAGAGGGGGTGCATCGCTATTCTTTGGAAGAATTCGGGTTGGACCCTGCGGAGGAAAGGCGCCGCTTTCAATTCTACCTGGATTTTTTCGGCCTGGAGCCGGAAACATGATGACTTGACGGGCCGGGAAGGCGCCTCGGGAGTCCCCCCGTGCGGCGATTTTTGCGGCGCGCTTGAAAACGGTTGCCACCGGCAGAGTCAAGGCGCTGCGTCAATCAGCCAAAAAAAGCGGCCGTAAGGCCGCTTCTTTTTTCCCGTGAGGCAGGTTTGCCCCCGGAAGATATTATCTGCTCATCTGACCCCGCTCAGTCTGGCGGGATCAGACTGATCTGAGGGCCGCTCTCAACCAAGTCGGTCTCGACCGGTTCGCTCATGGTTTCTTCAGACGTTTCCGGCATCTCCTCCACTTCCAGCGTGGTGGCCTTGCCTTGACGACGTTTCATCTTGTCGTCGTTCTTCTGCTTACGGGCTATTTCTTTGGCGCGTTTTTGCCAGCCATATCGATTTCGAGCCAATTTTCCCCTCCCTGGAGCTAAAAATGTCAAAACTCCGGAGGTCCTTAAGACCGCCGGAGTTTTAACCTCAGGTTAAATGGCTTAGAGTTTTACCACGTTCTGGGCCTGAGCCCCCTTGGGACCCTGGACCACCTCAAACTCCACGTCCTGGTCTTCCGCCAGGGAGCGGAAGCCGTCGCCCTGGATAGCGCTGTGATGCACAAATACGTCAGGACCACTTTCCCGGGTGATGAAGCCAAAACCCTTGGAGTCATTAAACCACTTTACCTTGCCTGTTTCTTTCATTGCAAAAACCTCCAACAGATGCTGCCATAATATTCCCGCTAAAAAAAGCAGGGCGCCAAGCAGTCAGTCAAAAAAAAATCGGGAAGGACTTAGCATCCCCGTCCGATTTCTGTCCAGGCCTTTTGGCCCTGCTTCAGTCTGACATGCTAAAACTATAAATAAATATAACAGAGAATTGCCGCCTGTCAAGTGCATTATTTTTATTTTTCTTTAATTTCAAAAGTAATCAAAAAAAACTTACTGCGCGTCCCCAAGAACTGATTTCCTGAAGAAAATAGTACCTTAGTTTAACTTGCCGAGCCCCTATTCTTGGCTTTTTAATTTTTCACCGAAAACGGGCTTTACATATGGTCGATGAGGGCCTGCCCAAACTCAGAGCAGGAAACTTCCCGGGCCCCGGCTAAGAGCCGCGCCAAGTCGTAAGTGGCGATGCCGTCCTTGAGGGTGCGCGGCAAACTCTGGTGGATATGGTGGGCCGCCTCGTCCCAGCCGAGGTATTCCAGCAGCATGGCCCCGGAGAGGATCAGCGAGCTGGGGTTGACTTTATCTAAGCCGGCATACTTGGGGGCGCTGCCGTGGGTGGCTTCGAAAATGGCGCAGTTGTCGCCGATGTTGGCCCCGGGGGCCATCCCCAGCCCCCCCACCTGGGCCGCCAGGGCGTCGGAGATATAATCGCCGTTGAGGTTGGGGGTGGCGATGATCTGGTATTCCTCCGGGCGCAGCAGCACCTGTTGAAACAGGTTGTCGGCAATGCGGTCATTGAGCATCACCTTGCCGGCCGGGAGTTTTCCCTGATACACCGTGGACAGTTCCGCCTCGGAGATCACCAGGTCCGATAACTCCGCCGCCACTTCATAGCCCCAATTTTGGAAGGCCCCCTCGGTGTACTTCATGATGTTGCCTTTGTGCATCAGGGTGACGACGGTCCGGCCGTGTTTCGCGGCATACTTGAGGGCCATCCGGATCAGCCGCTTGCTGCACCGTTCGGTCATGGGCTTGATGCCTATCGCTGCGGCTAAATCCAGGGTGCAGCCCAATTCGTGATTGAGGAAATTGATCAGGCGCTGGGCCTCGGGGCTCTGGGCGGGCCACTCCACCCCGGCATAAACGTCTTCGGTGTTTTCCCTAAAGATCACCATGTCGATCTTTTCCGGCGCCTGCAAGGGGCTGGGCACGCCGGCATAATAGCGTACCGGGCGGATGCAGGCATACAGGTCCAGAACCTGGCGCAGGGTCACGTTCAGCGACCGGAAGCCCCCGCCGATGGGCGTGGTCAGGGGTCCTTTCAACGCCACCCGATATTCCCGCAAGGCCGTCAGGGTTTCCACCGGCAAATAACTGCGGTTCAGTTTAAACGCCTTTTCCCCGGCCAAAACCTCCTGCCAATGAATGCGCTTACCGTCGCCGTAGGCCTTGGCTACCGCGGCATCCAGCACCGGTTTTGTGGCGTGCCAGATATCCGGCCCGGTGCCGTCCCCCTCTATATAAAGAATAATCGGCTGACTGGGAACCACCAGTCCGCTTGCGGGGGTTCCGGTAACTTTTTCACCCTGGCCATGCTCATGTTGTGTCATCGCTGTCCTCGTTCCCAATATTGGCTCTCTATTTCATCCTATTTTTGTCTCCAGCGCAAGTACTTCCTGGTCCCCCGGCCAGACAAAATGGCGCCGCCGCCCTCGCGGCACCGCACCTTGGCACCATAGAAGCGTTTGCTCAAAGATTCTTCCTCTTATCCCCGTCCTTCCCTCCCTCCGGGGGAGGGCTAGGGTGAACCTACAATAATGTCTCATCAGCAAACTCGTAAGGAAATTATCCACAGATAAATATTCAATAATGTAGTATAAATTATTACCTTAAATACAATTATGTAAAATAGCGATCAGGCCTTTATTTATAACCTACTGATAAAGCACATATTATTAATGGCACAAGATTTGCTTTAATGATGATAGCAAAAAAATCATTGAGGAGAAATGGTATTATGAATGCGGCTGATACGGCTTTTGTCCTGATTTCCGCTGCCCTGGTGATGCTTATGACCCCCGGTCTGGCCCTGTTTTATGGGGGCATGGTGCGCTCCAAGAATGTCCTGGCTACCCTTATGGAAAACTTTATCTTGCTGGGCGTGATCGGCGTGCTCTGGGCGCTCTGGGGCTACACCTTGGCCTTTGGCCCGGATGTGGGCCATATCATCGGCAACCTGGATTGGCTCGGGCTCAAAGGCGTGGGGGCCGAACCCTTGAAGGCCTACTCCGAAACCATTCCCCATCAGACCTTCATGATCTACCAGGCCATGTTTGCCATCATCACCCCGGCTCTCATCACCGGGGCCTTCGCCGAACGCATGAAGTTCAGCGCCTTTTTGGTGTTCATGATCGTCTGGGCCACCATCGTCTATTGTCCGGTGGCCCACTGGGTCTGGGGCGACGGTGGCTGGCTCAAGGGCCTGGGCGCCCTGGATTTTGCCGGGGGCACCGTCGTGCACATCAATGCCGGGGTCGCCGCCCTGGCCGCCGCTCTCGTCGTCGGTCCCCGCCGCGGCTATGGCGGCTACGGCAATGGCACGGAAGCCTTCATTCCCCATAACCTGCCCATGACCGTGCTGGGGGCCGGGCTCCTGTGGTTTGGCTGGTTTGGCTTCAACGCCGGCAGCGCCCTGGGCGCTAACGCCCTGGCCAGTTCCGCCTTCACGGCCACGCATCTGGCCACCTGTGCCGCCACCCTGGCCTGGGTCGTGGTGGAATGGCTCTTCCGGGGCAAGCCCACCACCTTGGGCGCCGCTTCCGGAGCCGTGGCCGGGCTGGTGGCCATTACCCCCGCGGCGGGCTTTGTGGGTCCCATGTCTGCCATCCTCATCGGCATCATCGCTGGGGTTATCTGCTATCTGGCCGTCCTGGCCAAGCCCAAGTTGGGCTACGACGACTCCCTGGACGTAGTGGGGGTGCACTGCGTCGGCGGGATCGTGGGCGCCCTGGCCACCGGGCTGTTCGCCTCCAAACTGGTGAACTCCGCCGGCGCCGACGGCCTGTTCTTCGGCAACCCCGGCCAACTGCTGACCCAGTTCATCGCAGTGCTGGTGACCGTGGTCTACTCATTTGTGATCAGCTACATCCTCTTTAAAATCCTTGACGCCACCATGGGCCTCAGAGTATCAACGGACGATGAGGTGCGCGGCTTGGATATCAGCGAACATCAAGAAACTGGCTACAGTCTGTAATTCGGGAGGCAGACCATGAAGAAGATCGAAGCAATTATCCAGCCCTTCAAGCTGGAACCGGTTAAGGAAGCGCTCCACGCCATCAGTGTCGAAGGCATGACGGTCACCGAGGTCAAGGGTTTCGGTAGGCAAAAAGGCATCCGGGAGGTTTACCGGGGGATGGAGTACCAGGTGGATTTCCTGCCCAAGGTGAAAATCGAAATCGTGGCGGGCGACGACAAGGTGCAGGCCATTATTGACACCATTGTGGACAAAGCCCGCACCGGCAGGATCGGGGACGGCAAAATCTTTGTCTATCCGGTGGGCGAGGTCCTCCGCATCCGCACCGGTGAAATTGGCGAGAGTGCCATTTAGCGAAAATTCCGTTGCCCGGAGGGAGCGCGACCGCTCCCTCCGGCCCATCCCCTCGGTTCTTTCTCTTTCGTTTCGATTCCTTGACCGAAACCCAAAAGCCCGCAAATGTAGGCCTGGCCAATAAAGTTACATAAATGAATAATTAATTATGGCTATGTTACAGTAATGTAATACAGAAAACAGGGTATTGGTATAATATATTGAAATTACAAATAATTAAAGTGGCATGACAATTGCTTCAGCTTTACCAGGAGCCTTCCCCGTTCTTAAAGGTGCGCTGGCGCTACAACGCCTCAGATTCAGCAAACTATCACCCGGTAAGGAGAAAATGGTATGGAGATTTCAGGGGTAAAGAGTACAGGGTTTGTGGTCAGGAGGTTGGCCTTAAGCCTAATGACCATGTTGATTCTGGGCGGCTTGGGGACGTGGCCAGCCCCTGTGACCCCGGCGCTGGCGCAGGAAACAGCCGCGCCTGCAGCGGCTCCTGAGGTCAAAAAGGAAGAAGCCCCCGCGGAAGATAAGCCCACTGCCAGTTTGGGAGTGGATGTCTTAAGCCAGTATATCTGGCGCGGCTTCGCTTTGAGTCGCAATTCCGCCGTCATTCAACCCTCATTGACTGTAGGCTACAAGGGCTTTGCCGTGAATGTCTGGGGTAATTTTGACACCGGTGAGGATAATCCTTTTTTATCCCCTACCTTCGGGGGAGCCAAATGGAATGAGACCGACTTCACCGTCGGCTACAGCCGGGATCTTTACAACGGCACGGCTATTAAGGCCATAACCGCCAACGTCGGCGCGATTTATTACGCTTTAGACTCGGCATTCAATCCTCAGGGAGACTCGTTTGAAATTTATTATGGCCTGGGGATAGACGTCAATTGGTTTAAGTTATCGGCCATAGCCAACCAGGAAGTCTTTCATTATCCGGGCTGGTGGTTGACTTTGGGGATTTCCCGTGTGTTTGAGCTCCCTTTTAAAATCCAGGACAACAACAACGTCACTCTGGAGTTGGGGCATAATTTTCTCTTCTTGTTTTCCCGAGACCAGGTGGCCTACCCTGACCTGAGCGCCACAAATGAGGCTTTTTCCGGTCCCCTGGCCGGGCAGCTCTATGCCACTTTAAATATCCCGGTACACAAGTACGTTAATATTGCACCCAAGATAGGGTTCTGGTACGCGGCCGGCGGCAATGCCACCTCCCTGTTGGCAGGGGCCTCCTGGGATAAGCAGCAGAACCACATCTATGGTGGTGTAAACGTCTCCTTTGCGTATTAGGGAGGCTATGAGCTTCAAAGGAGGCATTTAACTTCGTAACTTTCGGCGAGTCTGCATGGTTGGAGAGTACGGCTTGATTATCCCATTTGCATGCTTAAATTTTATGGTTCCTGGGGTTCATGTCAAAAAAGAGGCATCGACCTCTGTTGGTCTGACCCGAAAAGGAGGGAAGGAAATGAAAAGGATTGCCGCTTTCACTTTCGCGTTAGTTTCTCTTGCAGCTTTTTGTGTGGCTGCGGACGCCCAAACGCAAATAACCCCGAAAATGTGCACAAATATCAGCTGCTGCGCTGAAATGATGCAGCAAATGGCTGAGGCATTGAAAAGCGGGAAACTCTCCCCGGCTGAATCAAAAGCGGTGATCTCACATATAAACCAAATGGGGCGCATTATGCAGGAAATGACCGGTCCCAGTGGACCTAGTCTGGAACAAAAGCACACCCAGGAGCTTCAGCAAATTAAGGAGAAATGGGACCGTCTGCGTGAAATGAAAAAAGGCATGCAGGTGAAGCCGGGCCATTAATAAAGGAGATTTTATTGCCTGCGAAAAGGTTGACAGTAATTTAGGGGTGCGCACCGCGCACCCCTTGCCAGGTCAGGTGGAGTGCTCCAGTCGCTTACTTGATGCCGTTTCCCTCCCAACCTATAAGCTATTTCAAAATCGATCTTTTCTGTCAGCCTAAGCCATGGGCGAAGGGGAAGTCCTCAGTCTCCCCCTCTTCCCCGGACGCCCCGCCGGCGCTCGGGTCGCTCTCCAGCGTTGCCCTAGCCTCCGGCGAGACTTCCCCAGGATAAGGGTTCACATCAAAAAACTCAACCGGACGTTTCATGTGCTCAGAAAAACCGGACATCTGTATGCGCTCTTGACAACCCGCTGGATGTTTGCTTGACCTGGGTGCCATCCTGGCCTATAGTGTTTAAAGATGTGGAGGCCCTATATGGCAACATCATCGTTGCAGGTTGGCGCGCAGGTGCGGGTGGCAGCCCGGGATCTCCAGCACCTGCTGGACGCCCTGAGCCACCGGGGCTATGAGGTGGTTGGTCCCACCCTTATAGACGGTCAACTCATTTATGGGCAGATTGACAAAAGTGCAGATTTGCCCGTGGGTTGGACCGCGGTCCAGGAGGCCGGGGCCTATCGCCTGGAAAAACGGCCCGATCAGGCCTTTTTCGGCTTCGCCGTGGGCCAGCAGTCGTGGAAACAGTTTCTCTTCCCCCCTCACCAAACCCTGTGGCAGGCCGAGCGCCAGGACCGCGGTTTTCGCATCATTGCTCAACCTGAAGAAGTTCCCCGCTACGCCTTTCTCGGAGTCCGGGCCTGTGAACTGGCGGCCATGGAGGTCCAGGACCGGGTTTTTCTAAAAGGCGCTCATGTTGACCCCATCTACCGGGCGCGCCGGCAGGAGGCCTTCATCGTGGCGGTGAACTGCGCCCACCAGGATAAAGGCACCTGTTTCTGCGTCTCCATGGGAACCGGTCCCCGGGCCGCCACGGGGTTCGACCTGGCCCTCACCGAAGTGCTCCAGGGGGATGAGCATTTCTTCGTGGTGGAGCCCGGCACCCTGCGAGGGGCCGATATTCTCCAGGCAGTGCCTCAACACACGGCCACCAAGGCTGAGATTGACGCCGCGGCCCGAGCGGTGGCGGCCATCGCCGCGCATATGGGCCGAACTCTGGACACGACCGGGATCAAAGAGCTGCTCTACGGCAATTATGCACATCCCCGCTGGGATGAGGTGGCCGCCCGCTGCCTCACCTGCGGCAACTGCACCATGGTCTGCCCCACCTGTTTTTGCCACACCCTGGAGGACAGCCTGGACCTTGGAGGGTTAGGGGCGGAGCGCCGGCGGCAGATGGACGTCTGCTTTACCGTGGATTTTTCCTATCTGCACGGCGGCAGCATCCGCACCTCGCCCAAGTCCCGCTACCGCCAATGGTTGACGCACAAGCTGGCCACCTGGATTGACCAGTTCGGCTGCTCCGGGTGTGTGGGTTGCGGGCGCTGCATCACCTGGTGCCCCGTGGGCATCGACATCACTGCGGAAGCCCGGGCCATCCGGGCAACCGCCGGCGCAACTGCGAAGGAGTAGCACCATGGAAACGATGGCGCCCATTCTGGCGGCCCACCCGTTTTTTAAGGGCCTGGATTCCCGTTATCTTCAATTCGTCCTGGAATGCGCCTCCCGGGAGACCTTCACACCGGGGGAGTTTCTCTGCCGGGATGATGAAGAAGCCAGCAAGTTTTATGTGATTCATCACGGCCGGGTGGCGGTGGAAATCTACCGGGCCCGCCGGGGGCCGGTCACCGTGCAATCCTTGGGAGAAGCCGACGTGCTGGGGTGGCTCTGGTTTGACCAGCCCTATCACTGGCACCTGGACGCCAAGGCCCAGGAGCTGACCCGGGTCATCAGCCTGGATATCCAGTGTCTCCGGGCTAAGTGCGACCAGGACCATGACTTCGGCTACGAACTCTTGCGGCGCTACGCCCATCACCTGGCGGTGCAATTCCGGGTGACCAAGCTCCAACTCGCTGATATGTATGGATAACTGATCATTATCTGGTTTTGGGGTGTAGGGGCGGGTTTTAAACGCCCCAGCTTCAAGCCATCCTCAGAATCGACTACCGGGAAGGCATATGACCGCAAACCAGCCTGATCCAATGATCCCGACCCTATTTGTGGTCCAAAAAGTCAAGCGGGAAACTTACGACACCTATACCCTGGACTTAACCCGCCCGGGGGAGCCCGCCAATTTCAGTTTTGCCCCGGGCCAGTTCAACATGCTCTATGCCTTTGGCGCGGGAGAGGTGCCCATCTCCATCAGCGGCGACCCGGGCCGCACCGGAACCTTAATCCACACCGTCCGGGACGTGGGTAACGTCACCACGGCCATCTGCCGCCTGAAACCGGGGGACGCCCTGGGCGTGCGGGGTCCTTTCGGCGTACCCTGGCCGGTGGCCCAGGTGGCGGGCAGCGACGTCCTGATCATCGCGGGCGGCCTGGGGCTCGCCCCTTTGCGCCCGGCCCTCTATGAGATCCTCAACCACCGGGGCGACTACGGCAGCGTTGAGGTGATCTACGGCGCCCGGACCCCCAAGGACCTGCTCTACCCCAAGGAACTGAAGCGCTGGCGCGGCCGCTTCGACTTCCGGGTGCATGTCACCGTGGACGCGGCGGAGGGCGAATGGCACACCAATGTGGGGGTGGTGACCAAGATCATCGACCGGGCCCGGTTCGACCCTCCCAATACCGTGGCTCTGGTCTGCGGCCCCGGGGTGATGATGCGCTTCACCGTGATGGAGCTGCTGAACCATGGCCTCACGCCGGAGCAGATTTATCTCTCCATGGAGCGCAACATGAAGTGCGGCGTCGGCCTGTGCGGCCACTGCCAGTGGGGGCCGTTCTTCGTCTGCAAAGATGGCCCGGTGTTCCGCTATGACCGCGTCAAAGACTGGTTCGAGCGCCGGGAGGTGTGATATGACCAAAAAGCGCCAGCCCCGCTTGTCCGTGTGGAAATTCGCTTCCTGCGACGGTTGTCAGTTATCTCTCCTGGATTGCGAAGACGAATTGCTGGCTGTTGCCGGCGAACTGGAGATCGCCTATTTTGTCGAGGCCTCCCGGGCCATGGTCAAAGGCCCCTATGATTTGACCCTGGTGGATGGCTCCATCACCACCCCTCATGACGCCGAGATGATCAAGCACGTGCGCCGGGCTTCCAAATATCTCGTGGCCATCGGCACCTGCGCCAACTCCGGGGGCATCCAGGCTCTGCGCAATTTTAAGGATGTCAATGACTTCATCAACGCGGTGTACGCCAAACCGGAGGCCATCCAGACCCTGAAGGAATCCACCCCCATCGCGGCCCACGTTAAGGTGGATTTCGGCCTCAACGGCTGCCCCATCAACAAGCGCCAGCTCCTGGAAGTGATCAGCCACTTTCTGCAAGGGCGGCCTCCGGTGGTCCGGGAGCACAGCGTCTGTATCGACTGCAAGGCCCGGGGCAATATCTGCGTCATGGTCATGGGCACCCCCTGCCTGGGACCGGTGACCCATGCCGGCTGCGGGGCCCTGTGCCCCACCTACCACCGCGGCTGTTATGGCTGCTACGGCCCCAAGGAAACCCCCAACACCGCAGCCCTGGCCGCCTGGTTCAGTCAAAAGCTGGGCATGAGCGAAGCCAATTTGGTGCGGGCCTTCCGGGCCTTTTACGCCAACGCCCCCGCCTTTCGCCAGGAGAGCACAGCCCATGAAAAGTAAAAGTATCACGGTCAAGTATCTGGCCCGGGTGGAAGGGGAAGGCGGCCTCGATATCCATATCAAAGATAACGCCGTGACCCGGGTGCAGTTGAAGATCTTTGAGCCGCCCCGCTTCTTTGAGGCCTTCCTCCAGGGCCGCAACTTCACCGAGGCCCCGGACATCACTGCCCGCATCTGCGGCATTTGCCCGGTGGCCTATCAGATGAGCTCGGTGCACGCCCTGGAGCGGGCCCTGGGCGTGGCGGTCTCCGGTCCCCTCCGGTCCCTGCGGCGGCTGTTGTACTGCGGCGAATGGATCGAGTCCCACGGCCTCCACGTCTTCATGCTCCACGCCCCGGACTTTCTGGGCTACCAGGACGCCATCCAGATGGCCCAGGATCATCCGGACACCGTGAAGATGGGGCTGCAACTGAAAAAAGTGGGCAACGATATCGTCAGCACCCTGGGGGGCCGGGAGATCCACCCCATCAACGTCCGGGTGGGCGGCTTCTATAAGGCGCCCCACAAACGGGACCTGGCGCCCCTGGCCGAGAAACTCAAGTGGGCCCGGGATGCGGCCGTTCAGGCGGTGCGCTGGGTGGGGGGCTTTACCTTCCCGGAGTTTGAGCAGGACTACGAATTTGTCGCCCTGCGCCACGGAGCGGAATATCCCTTCAACGAAGGCCGGGTGGTGTCCAATAAAGGCCTGGATATCGACGTCCAGGACTACGAGCAGCACTTTGCGGAAGAGCACGTGCCCTACACCCACGCCCTGCATTCTGCTTTAAAAGAGCGGGGCGCCTATTTTGCCGGCCCCCTGGCCCGGTACAACCTGAACTTCGATCTGCTGACCCCCCTGGCCCAGGAGAGCGCCCGGGAAGCCGGCCTGGGACCGATCTGCCAAAACCCCTTTCAGAGCATCATCGTCCGGGCCGTGGAAATCCTTTATGCCGTGGAGGAGGCCCTGGCCATTATCCAGACTTACGAGCGGCCGGATGCACCCGCCGTTAAGGTTGAGCCCCGGGCCGTGGTGGGCTGTGCCGCCACCGAGGCCCCCCGGGGCTTGCTCTATCACCGTTACCGGATAGATGCGGACGGCGTCATCCAGGCGGCCAAGATCGTGCCGCCCACTTCCCAGAATCAGAGGATCATCGAGGACGATCTCTATCACTTTGTGTCTAAGCGCCTGGATTTGCCCGAGGATCAGCTTACCTGGCAGTGCGAACAGATGGTGCGCAACTATGACCCCTGCATCTCCTGCGCCACCCATTTCTTGAAGGTCAAATTCGAGCGCCGGTAAGCGACTGCGGAAAAAAAATAGCAAAGCGGCTTGAGCGCCGGGAGAACCCTCCTTATCTTGAATGAGAAGAGGTTTTCCCGGCGCTTAATTAAGATGTGGCACCGCCGCCCTCTGCGGTGCGTCGTCCTGTAGAGGCGGGCTTCAAACCCGCTCCTATGATAAAGCGTATCAGCCATGCCTACTCCACCCAAAACCTCAATAAAAGTTATCGGCGTGGGCAATGCCTGGCGGGGAGACGATGGCGCGGGTCTGCTGGTAGTCCGCCGACTCCGAAAAGAAAATCTCCCCCAGATAGAGATTGCCGAGAGCCCGGGAACGGGCAGCGCCCTCGCCGACGCCTGGAAGGGTGCCGCCAGGGTTATCGTGGCAGACGCCGTCGTCTCCGGCGGTGCCCCAGGAACCATCTATCGCTTTGACGCGCATGACCCTGCGGCCACCTTCCCCGTTTCCTGGTCGACCTCGTCCCACGGCTGGGGGCTGTCCGAGGCCCTGGCCCTGGGCAAGGTTTTTCAGGACCTGCCCCCCGTTCTCATCATCTACGGGATTGAAGGGGAAAATTTCGGTATCGGCGATGCCTTATCCCCGGCGGTGGCCGCGGCCATCCCGGAGGCGGCCCGCCGCATCGCCGCAGATATCCAGGCCTGGCATGGTCAGGAAGTCTCTGAAGCGCTAAAACCTGAAAGGTGAAACGATGAACCCGAATCCTCAGGATCTCAACGTCCTCTTTGCGCCGCGCTCCGTGGCGGTCATCGGCGCCACCAGCCGCCCCGGCAGCGTGGGCCAGGCGGTCTTTGCCAACCTCTTCAAACACGGCTATGCCGGGGTCGTCTACCCGGTGAATCTCAAGGCCTTAAGCGTCATGAGCGTCAAGGCCTTCCCCACCGTCCTGGACATCCCCGACGCCGTGGACTTGAGCATCATCATCGTCCCCAGCGCCCAGGTCTCTGCCACTATGGAGGAATGCGCCCAAAAAGGCATCAAGGCCGCCATCGTCATCACTGCGGGCTTTAAGGAGTTGGGCGGCGCCGGGGTAGCCCAGGAGCAACTGCTCTTGAAGGCGGCCAAAGACAACGGCATTCGCCTCCTGGGCCCCAACTGCCTGGGCATCATCAACACCGACCCCGAGGTCTCCATGAACGGCTCCTTTGCCCGGCTGATGCCCCGCGCCGGCAACATCGCCCTGGTCTCCCAGAGCGGCGCGGTGGGGGTGGCGGCCCTGGAGTACGCCCAGGGCGAGGATATCGGCCTGTCCAAGTTCGTGTCCGTGGGCAACAAGGCCGACCTCAATGAAAACGACTTCCTGGCCTACCTGAAGGACGACCCGCTGACCGACGTGATCGCGTTGTACCTGGAAGACCTCAGCGACCCCAAAAGATTTTTCCAACTGGCCCGGGAGATCACCGGCGAGCAGGGCAACAAGAAGCCTATCCTGGCCATCAAATCCGGCCGGACCGCGGCCGGGGCCCGGGCCGCCTCCTCCCACACCGGGGCCCTGGCCGGCTCCGATGAAGCCTATGACGCCCTGTTTGCCCAGTGCGGCGTCCTCCGGGTGGAATCCCTGGAGGAGTTGTTCGACTATGCCCTGGCTTTTTCCACCCAGCCGCTGCCTCAAGGCAACCGGGTGGCCATCGTCACCAATGCCGGGGGCTTAGGCATTATGACCACCGACGCCGCGGTGCGCTACGGGCTGGAGATTGCCGAATTTGAGGAGCTTACCCTGACCAAGCTCAAGGCCGGGCTACCCCCGGCGGCCAATGTGCGCAACCCGGTGGATGTCCTGGGGGACGCCCGGGAAGACCGCTACCGCCTCGCCCTGGAGGGCGTTTTGGGGGATGCCAACGTGGATGGGGTCATCGTCATCTCGACCCCGCAACTCATGACCAACCTGGCGGCCATCGCCTCCACGGTGGCCGAGGTGGCTCCCGCCCACCATAAACCCACCCTGGTGTGCCAGATGGCCCTGGGGGAAATCGGAGAGACCCTGGCCATCTGGTCCAAAGCTAAGCTCCCCCACTACCATTTCCCGGAAGAGGCGGCCCGGGGCATGGGCGCCATGGCCCGCTACGCCGCGAATATTCACCGGGACAAATATGAAGTGAAGACCTTCGAGGACGTTGACCGTGATAAAGTAAAGGCGGTGTTGGACCGCGTCAAAGCGGCCGGCCGCAAATTCGTCCTGGAACCCGAGGCTCACGAAATTTTTCAGGCTTACGGCTTTCCGGAGGTCCCCTTTTTCTGGGCCCATGATGTTAACCAGGCTATCCAGGCCGCGGCAGACTTGGGCTATCCGGTGGCCTTGAAAATCGTCTCCCCCGATGTCATCCACAAATTTGACGTTGGGGGCGTGAAGCTCCATCTGGCCAACGGCGAGGAGGTCCGGCGGGCTTATCAGGAAATCCTGGCTGCCGTGGCTCGCACCCACCCCGGGGCCGGCATCCAGGGTATGATGGTGCAGAAAATGATGCCAAAGGGCCGGGAAACCATTCTGGGAATGAGCCGGGACCCGCATTTCGGGCCGCTCTTGATGTTCGGCCTGGGAGGCACCTTTGTCGAGGTATTCCGGGACGTCAATTTCCAGTTGGCCCCCATCTCCGAGGACTGGGCCTGGAAAATGATCCAGGGGCTCAAGGGCTATCGCGTTCTGACGGCTTTCCGGGGCGAGCCGCCCGCGGACCTGGCCGCCATCGTGGCATCCCTGGAGCGCCTTTCCCAGATGGTCCTGGATTTCCCGGAAATGAAAGAACTGGACATCAATCCCTTCGTGGTATTCGAAGCAGGCAAGGGGGCCGTAACTCTGGACGCCCGCATTTTCTTGGGCTAATGAGTTTCTCGCAAGGGCGCGCCTCATCAGGGTGTGTCCAAAGTTCGACGTTTTGAGGGGAAAAAAGCGCCTTCCAATTTGCCCCCCGCTGCTTTATCATCGCGGTAGCTTGACGCGGGATAACAATCCCCAGGAGACCCCATGGATATCCTTGCCAGTCTGACCCCCATCTTTAAGCCCAAAAGCGTCGCGGTCATCGGCGCCTCCACCGCCCCCGGTAAGCTGGGCCACGACATCCTGGCCAATCTGAAAAACGGCGGCTTCCCCGGCCCCCTCTATCCCATCAACCCCAAGGCCGACGAGATTCTGGGCCTCAAGGTCTATAAGGCCATCGCTGACGCCCCGGCGGCCCCGGAGTTGGCCGTGGTGGTGATTCCCGCCAAAATCGTCGCACCCACGCTGGAGCAATGCGCCGCCAAAGGGGTCAAGGCCGCCATCGTCATCACCGGTGGTTTTGCCGAAGCCGGCCCCGATGGCGAGCGTCTTCAGGACGAGCTGGCCCAGGTGGTGCGCCAAACCGGACTCCGGGTCATCGGCCCCAACTGCCAGGGGGTCAATATGCCCCACGAGCACCTGTGCGCCTCCTGGCCGCTCATCACCACGCCGGGGCGCATCGCCTTCGCCTCCCAGTCCGGCACCATAGGCGCGGCCTTCCTGGATATGGCCGCAGCCGAACACCTGGGCGTGAGCGGCTTTGTCTCCCTGGGCAACCGTGTGGACGTGGATGAGGCCGAAGTGCTCATGTATTTTAACCAGGACCCCCACACCCAGGTCATCGCCCTTTATCTCGAAGGGGTCAAGCGGGCCTCGTATTTCCTCGACGCCCTGCGGGAAGCGGAAAAACCCGTGGTCATCCTCAAGGCCGGACGCACCACCCAGGGCAGCCGCGCCGCCGAGTCCCACACCAAGTCCATGGCCGGCGCCGACGCCATCTACGATGCCTTGTTCCGCAAGTACCGGGTCCACCGGGCCGATACCCTGGAGGAACTCTTCGACTTTGCCAAGGCCCTGGCCTATCTCCCCAAACCCAAGGGTTCCAAGCTCATGATCACCACCTCTTCCGGCGGCGCCGCCATCCTGGCCATTGATGAAGCCGAGAAAAACGGTCTGACCGTTCCGGAGCCCAACCCCATTCTGAAAGAGCGGCTGCGGGAGATGCTTCCGGCCCACTGCGCTGTGGGCAACCCGGTGGATCTGACCGGCGACGCCATCAGCGCCCCCGACCTCTATAAACAAGTCATGGACAAAACCCGGGACGCATACGACACCCAGGTGATGATCTTCGGAGACCCCATTCCCGGAGCCTCCCGGCAAGTCACCCCCGGCGCCTCTGAACTGGTCGTTTATCTGGGGGGCGCCGAAGTGGAGCGGGAAGAACGGCAAAAATTTTATGAGGCCGGCATCCCCGTCTTTCCCACCCCGGAGCGGGGGATCAAGGCCCTGGCCCAGTTTTTCCGTTTCGAGCCCCACCCGGCCCCGGCCCCCGGCCGTCCCAAGGTGGCGGTCCCGGAAGGGCTGCGCCTGCTGCCGCCCCCGGAAGCCGTCAGCCTCCTGGCCAAAGCCGGCATCCCGGCCGCCGCTGCACCCCTGGCCCTGGATGCCGACCAGGCCGTGCAACTGGCCCAGCAGTTCGGGTACCCCGTGGTTATGAAACTCGCCTCCCCGATGATCGCCCACAAGACCGACATGGGCGGGGTCTTCCTGGGGCTGGAAAACGATGACGAAGTGCGCCAGGCCTATCAGGAAATTATGGACGCCACCCAACTCTACGAGCGCTGGGTCACCATTGACGGCGTCAGCATCTCCCCCATGGCCAAACCCGGGGGGCTCGAAATCATCCTGGGCGTCAACACCGACTCCCAATACGGTCCCACCTTGATGTTCGGCCTGGGAGGCGTCAACACCGAGATTTATCAGGACGTAGCCTTCTGCCTGCTGCCTGCGGATGACGCCGAACTGGAAGACCTGATCAAACGGGTGAAGGGCTACCCGCTCCTCACCGGCTACCGGGGCCTGCCTCCCCGGGACACCGCCGCCCTGCTGGCCGCCATGAAAGCCCTGGCCACCTTCGCCGGCAAACACCCGGAACTGGACCAGATCGAAATCAACCCGCTCCTCCTCTACGAAAAGGGCCTCTTCGCCGTAGACGTGCGCATCTTTTCGCGGCTTTAAGAGGAATAAAGATATGATTTTGGGGAAGGGGGCCAGGGGCTTTTTCGTAAGTGGCCCCTTTCCCAAACCCCATAAGGGAGGCCGGGGAAC
>DZCR01000124.1 GCA_022736495.1 Desulfobacca acetoxidans | reverse complement strand
CAGGTGGTCCGGAATTCATAGGCCGGGGCCTTTTCCATGATAAGCCCAATGCTGTTTCGGATGGTTGAAACATCAAATTTCCCCGGCGCCACCAGGGGATAATCCATCAGGCGGGTTTTAATGTCCATAGAAATAAAATCCGCCAGGGATTCTTCCAGAAGCTGATCAAGGATTTTTGGCCGGCTGCCGTTGCTGTCGAGCTTGAGTTTATAGCCCAGGTCTTTGATTTTCCTGCAGAAGGGCAGAAGATCCGCCTGAAGCGTGGGCTCCCCACCGGTGATCACCACCCCTTCCAGAAAGCCTTTGCGTTTTTCAAGAAACTCGAAAATTTCCGCTTCATCAAAAAGGCCGCCGGCTCCGTCTTTGGAACCGGCCACCAGGTCCGGGTTATGGCAATAGGGACAGGAAAAATTGCATCCCTGGGTGAAGATAATGCAGGCAATGGTCTTTGGAAAATCAATCAGGGAATTTTTCTGGAATCCGCCGATGTTCATTCCGCTTGCCTATCCCGCCACCTTATAGGTCTTCCGCATGCAGAATTCCGTCTGCTTTCCGCTGTTCCATTGCCCCACCGGTCTTAGATACCCCACCACCCTGGAATAGACTTCCGTCTCTGCATGGCAGGTATCGCAGGTTTCATGCTCCCCGGCAAGGTATCCGTGGGAGGGGCAGACACTAAAGGTGGGCGTCAGGGTGAAATAGGGCAGTTTAAATGAATTGGATACCCGGCTGACCAGATTTTTGACCACTTCGATATCGGTGACTTCCTCTCCCAGGAAGAGATGCTGGACCGTTCCGCCGGTGTATTTGGTCTGGAGGCGGTCCTGGAGTTCCAGGGCTTCGAAGAGGTCGTCGGTATAATTGACGGGCAGATGGGTGGAATTGGTATAAAAGGGGGATTTGCCCTCTTTGTATTCCGCTTCATTGGCGCAGAGGATATTCTCATATTTTGCCTTGTCCATGCTGGCGAACCGGAAGGTGGTGCCTTCGGCCGGGGTTGCCTCCAGGTTGAAGATTTCGCCGGTTTCCACCTGGATTTGTTCAATCTGGGCCCGGATATGGTCCATGACCCGTACGGCAAATTCCTGGCCCTGTGGAGAAGCAATGCCGTCTTTTAAAAAATTGAGGCAGGCCTCGTTCATGCCCAGAATGCCGATGGTTGAAAAATGGTTTCTCCAGTAGACACCGGTGTTTTCCTTGATTTTCCGCAGATAGAATTTGGAATAGGGATACAGATCCCCTTCAGTAAATTTTTCAAGGATTTTACGTTTGATGGTCAAAGATTCGGCGGAAAGCCTGATCAGGGTGTCCAGCCTTTCAAAAAAATCCTTTTCATCCTTGGCAAGATAACCGATTCTCGGCAGATTCAGGGTGACCACGCCGATGGAGCCGGTCAGGGGGTTAGCGCCAAAGAGACCACCGCCCCGTTTTCTGAGCTCCCGGTTGTCGAGACGCAACCGGCAGCACATGGATCTTGCATCCTCCGGGTCCATATCGGAATTCACAAAATTTGAAAAATAGGGAATCCCGTATTTACCGGTCATCTTCCAGATATTTTCAAGGTTGGGGTTGGTCCAGTCAAAATCCTTGGTAATATTGTATGTGGGGATGGGGAAGGTAAAGACCCGGCCCTTGGCATCCCCTTCCATCATGACCTCGGCAAAGGCGGCGTTCAGGATGTCCATTTCCCCCTGGAAATCGGCATAGGTCTGTTTTTCATATTCCCCGCCGATGATGACGGGTGAATTTCTCAAGGTGGAGGGTACCGTCAGATCCATGGTGATATTGGTAAACGGAGTCTGGAACCCGACCCGGGTGGGGATATTGATATTAAAGACAAATTCCTGGAGGGCCTGTTTGACCTCTTTGTAATTTAATGCGTCCTTCCAGATAAAGGGGGCCAGAAGGGTATCGAAATTGGACATGGCCTGGGCTCCGGCCGCCTCCCCTTGGAGGGTATAGAAAAAATTCACGATCTGTCCCAGGGCGCTTCGGAAATGTTTGGGAGGAGAGGATTCCACCTTTCCGGCCACGCCTTTGAACCCTTCCAGGAGAAGGTCCTGGAGGTCCCAGCCCACACAGTAAACCGATAGGAGGCTCAGGTCATGGAGATGAAGATCCCCTGAATAATGGGCTTCCCGGACGGTTGGCGGATAAATCTTGTTGAGCCAGTATTCGGCCGTAATATCGGAGGAGATATAATTGTTGAGCCCCTGGAGGGAATAGCTCATATTGCTGTTTTCCTTGACCTTCCAGTCCATTCTCCGGATATAGGATTCCATGAGGCCCACGTTCTCCTTGATGGCGATCTTCCGGATCTGGTTGTGCTGTTCCCGATAAATAATGTAAGCCTTGGCAGTCTTGTAAAACGGGGAGTCCAGGAGCACCCGCTCCACAATATCCTGGATTTCCTCTACTTCCGGGATGGGGCCGAGACGAAGGTCTCTTGCCATGGAAATCACCTTCATGGTCATTTTTTTAGCTTCTTTTTCATTGAATTCACCGGTGGCCTCGCCCGCTTTTTGAATGGCGCGGGTGACCTTTGATGGGTCAAAATCCGCTATTCTTCCGTCCCGTTTCCTGATTTGGTCAAACATGTATTCACCCCTTGAAATCTGATTGAAATTAACGTATCGTCTCTAAGTTTTGTAAAGGTTAATGGTAAATGAATCCAGACTGCAGGATCATATTTAATCAACATATTGTTGCTTGTCAAGGAAAATTATCTATATATTGTGGTAGCCGGAAATAATTTGGAGATGTCCATGCAGTTAGATCAGAACCCTTTTTTCAGAAAACCCATAACCTCCTGGTATGACTCCAATTTTACCTGCTGGACCGTTATGGTCCTGATGATCTTTATCTTTATCTTTGCATTGGCCGGTATCATTGTCGGGTCCGGCACAGGGGAATTTCAGGAATATGTATGGTTTCCCACCCTTCTTTCTTTTTTCAGCCTGTTTCTGGTGCTGAAGATCGCCTTAAGGCTCAGGCGCCGTTCAAAAATCAGTTAGGCGTTCTTTAAGACAATTTCAATGAGATGATATAGGATTTTGGCCGTCACCCCCCAGATCATGACATCCTCATAGGGGTAGGTGAGCTGCATGACATTGGGAAGGCTTTGGTGAAACCCCTTTTCCCGGTGGATATCCATCAGGTATTTCATCGGGATATGAAATACCCTGTCAATTTCAGCCGGATCATGGCGGATCACATCCTTTTGATTCCAGATACCGATAAAGGCTTCAATGTCCTTGCTGTTGATGGTCTGGAAATGGCCCAGAGTTCCGATGACCTCCACGTTTTCCGGCCGGATGCCCATTTCTTCGGAAAGCTCTCTTAAGGCCGTGTCCCGTGTGGATCTGTCGTTTTCATCCCTGTGCCCCCCCGGAAAAGCCATCTGGTTGGCCCAGGGATATCCTTTCTTGTCCGCCTTCCGGATAAACATGAGCCGGATCTCTTCGTTCAGGGTGAACAGGGCCATAACACCGGTGGGCTCCAGGAGCTCGTCATCTGGAAGACCGGGATGGGTGCTGTTCCGAACCGCAGACCGGATAAGGTCCATGCAGTTTTTTTGATTCATGGCATCCTTTTTTTAAACTCAATTCCCCAATGCCTTGGAAAAATACAGGCAAAGGTCTTCATTGTCAAATTCTAACCGCCCTCGAATCATACACTAACACAACCGGCGTATAAAAGACTCCAGAAGGAAAAACCATGCATTAAAAGGAGTCCATATGCATACCCTATATAAAAGTTCGGACAAAGACGAAATTAATAAAAATTCCCTTATGAATACCGTTTCCCCGCTTCATTCCGTTGACGGCGGCGGCGCCGGGGCCATTCACAATGTTCTGTATTCCCGTGAAAAGATCGATATTCCTTCAACTCTGAAAGAATATATCACCCTCATGAGGCCGAAACAGTATTTAAAAAATATCTTTGTTTTCGCCCCGTTGTTTTTTGCATTGCCCCTGGGGAATCCGGAACCGTTTCTGAAGGCCCTGGCTGCATTTATCATATTTTCGGTCATGGCCAGTGCGGTTTATATCCTGAATGATTATTGCGATATGGAAAACGACCGGCTTCACCCCAAGAAAAAATTCAGACCCCTGGCCTCGGGCAAGGTCTCCGGCACAGGGGCCCTCCTCCTGATGGCGGGCCTGCTGCTCATCAGCGTGACAGGGTGTCTGGCCTTTTTAAATGTTCAGGTTTTGGCCCTGATCCTGTCATACCTGACCATCAATGTCGTTTATACCCTAAAACTCAAGCACATCAGCCTGGTGGACATCTTCATCATTTCCACCGGGTTTGTGATCCGACTCTTTGTCGGAAGCTGTGCCTCCGGCCTGGAATTGTCCTATTCCATCATCGTCATGACGTTTTTGCTCTCCCTGTTTCTGGCCTTTGCCAAACGACGGGATGATGTTTTGATCCTGATGGAAACCGGACAGAAGATGAGAAAGAATATCGGCGGTTATAATCTGGAGTTCATCAATTCCGCCATGAGCATGATTTCTTCCATCATTCTGGTATCCTATATCATGTACACCATTTCTCCGGACATCATTGCAAAGCATCACACCGACAAACTCTATCTGACCAGCCTGTTTGTCATGCTGGGGATATTGAGATACCAGCAGATCACCTTTATCTACAAAAACAGCGGGGTGCCGACGGAAATCCTCATGAAGGATAAATTCATCCAATTGAGTATTATCTTCTGGGCCATTTCATTTTTAACCATCAAATATGCCGGTCCGTGGTTCGCATGAGCAATTATACCTATCTTCTCGTTTCCATTCTCATGGGCGCCCTGGCCCAGGTGTCCCTGAAAAAGGGGATGCAGGCCCTGGGGCAGATATCCATGGCCAGCCTGGTTCCCAACCTGGGCAGCATTTTTTTCAGCCCTTATATCATGGGCGGAATGGTTTTATACGGGGCAAGCCTGATGGTCTGGCTGATTGTGCTGTCCCGGATGGAATTGAGCCGGGCCTATCCCTTTGTAAGCCTGGGCTATATGATCACCTTTGCCTGCGGCATCCTTCTCCTGGATGAAAAAATGTCCTATTATAAAATTTTCGGTCTCATGTTTATTGTTGCCGGAACGCTCATCATGTCCCGGGGAGAAATATAGGGTGAGAACTTTCAAAGACTATATTTTTTTAGGCATCAATTCCTATATCCTCTACGGCGCCATCCTTCTGGTCTTTTCTTTGTCCAGGGTCTTCCATATCCTTTCCGTCAAAGAAATTTTCATCATCAGCCTGGCCTGCACCTATGCGGTGAAATATTTCCTCTATAAAAAGGAAGCCAAAGAATTTTCCATAAGCAAAATCATTGTCCTGGAAGCGGTTTATGCGGCGGTTTTTTTTATGGCGATGGCCGTTTCTTCCCAGCTATACGACACCACCTATGACGGGAGGGCCTACCACCAGGAAGCCGTTATCCTCCTGGCCGACGGGTATAATCCCTTTTATACCCAACTGGATGAAGACAGGGTGCTCCATGCGCTCTGGATCAACCACTACCCCAAGGCCGCCGAAATCGCCGGTGCGGCCCTGTATTCATTCACGGGGGACATTGAAACCGGCAAGGCCTTTAACCTCATGTTCATCTTTTCAAATGTGCTGATGGGCCTTGGCGTGTTCTCCAGGTGGGGGAAATTATCCCCCGGCGCCGGAGTGATCTTCAGCCTCATCGCGGCCCTGAATCCCGTGGCGGTCTGCCAGTCCCTGACCTATTATGTGGATGGCCAGACCTGGTCCCTTTTGCTGGCCGCCGCCTATCTCATCTTCCTTTTCATCCTTGAGAAACGAACGGCCTGGAATATGATGCTGATCTGGGTGATTTTTTCCCTGGCCAATGTCAAATTCACGGCCCTGGTCTATCTCATGGTCATGATGGCGGGATATTATCTCATCCTGTTATTGACGGCTCCCGCTAAAGAGCTGGTTAAAACCGCCATGATCACCGGAAGCGCCAGCCTCATCGCCGTCTTTTTTATCGGGTTTAACCCCTATGTCACCAACAGCCTGATCAACGGCCACCCCCTTTATCCCCTCTATGGGGAAAACAAGGTGGACATCATTACGGGCAATGCCCCCCATGAATTCAAGGATAAAAACCGGTTTGAAAAATTCTATCTGTCCTTTCTGGGCAGATCGGGCAATCTGATGAGGGCCTGGTCCGACGAGAAGATCGACCTTAAGCCGCCCTTTACCTTTAATTTAAAAGAAATCAGCGCCATGGCCGGATGCGATGCCCGGGTGGCGGGATTCGGCCCGTTTTTCAGCGGGATCTTCCTGGTCAGCGCCCTTTTGTATTTTTTGAACAAGGCGGGAAAATCAGGCGGGGGTAAGGGGAAAAAAGAAACCGGCCGTTTCCCGGGCCATGGCCTTTGGATTGACGCCGGCCTTTTTTTTGTTGTGTTTTCCGTTGTCATCAACCCGGAATTCTGGTGGGCCAGGTATGTGCCGCAATTGTGGATTGTCCCTGCCCTGATGCTTCTCAGTTCCGGCTTTCCGGGCAAAAAACCCGGATGGGCCCTGGTGCCGGTGGCCTTCTACCTCGTGTCGATTTTCATGATTTCCACGGTCTATATCGGGTCCAATATCAAAGAGACCCTGGCCCTGAACCGGGAACTTACCCTGCTGTCCCAGGGAAACCGGGACATCCAGGTGTATTTTGAAAATTTCCGCAGCGACCGGTTGAAACTATTGAAAAAAGGGATCGCCTTCACTGAAATAACAGGGGAGGGCGAGGTGGGCGTTTATGAGAACATCCTGCTCGGGCACGGGTCGGTCCGCCACAATGATAAAACCCTCCATGACACCTTGAATGCAATCCAGCCTCCCTCCGGGAGTGAACCCAGCTTATGAAGACCCGGCTGGCCATCTTTGATTTTGACGGCACCATCACCCGGCGCGACACCTTCCTTCCCTTTCTGGCGTTCTGCTTCGGCTATTACAAGGTCTTTTGCACCGGCGTCACATCCCTCCCCATCCTCTTGATGTACAAACTGAGGCTTGTTTCCAATTCCAGGGCCAAGGAAATCCTGTTTGGAAAATTTTTCAGGGGCATGGGGGAGGAGGATTTCAACGGGCTGTGCAAACGGTATTCCCTGAAAAGAATAAGCCCCGGACTGAGAATCAAGGCTCTTGAAAAAATAATCCGGCATCGGGACAGGGGGGATCAGGTGATGATCATCTCCGCGTCCATGGAAAACTGGATCAGGCCCTGGGCCGATGCTCACGGCATCGGACCGGTCATCGCCACCCGGGTTGAAATCAAAGACGGGGTATTGACGGGAAAATTCAGCTCTCCCAATTGCCACGGGAAAGAAAAGGTCAAAAGGTTGGTTGAAACCATGGGAAGCCTTGAGCAATACCATATCTGTTCCTACGGCGACAGCCGGGGAGATCAGGACCTGCTGTCCCTCTCCGACGAATCCTTCTATAGAGTTTTCTAGTTTTCACAATTTCCTCACACCAGCTTATTCTAATTTTCACAATTCTCTCATACCGCACAAACACGGGTCTGCCAAGATCTATGGGACTCAGGTCAATAAAGATAAAACCAAGAGGAGATCAACATGCGATTCATCTCGCCCCCCATGGCAGGCCTATGCCGGTTCCTTTTCTGTTTTCTGTTCTGGGCATGGATCACGGCCGGCCCGGCGCCGGTCCATGCCGGACCCCCTGCCGCAGCCGGGAACAACCCAAAATGGCCGATATGTGAGGGCTCTTGCAGCTCCCAGAATATTTCCTTTGTCCATATTGCCGACCTGCACGCCCGGTATAACCCCGATAAGGACGGCTCCAGCCCCGCAGCGCGGATCAGGGGGATTTACGAACAGGTCAAAAAAGAAAACCCCTATACCCTCTTCACCAATGCAGGAGACGATTATGAAAAGGGGTCCCTGGCCGAAGAACTCTCCCGGGGCCGCACCACCAGGGAAGTCGTGCATGCCCTGCGGTTTGATGTCCGCACCCTGGGCAACCATGATTTTGCCTGGGGCATTGAGGAATTGTTCAGGTTCAGCAATGACCCTTCCGCCGTGGTCCTGGCCGCCAATATCAAAACGGCTCCCGGAAAGGACGGCTTTCCCCGAACCGGGCAGTTGCCCGGCTGGACGGATTTTTCAATCCTGACCGTGGGCTGTGTCAGGATCGGTTTTTTCGGCCTGGTGACCCAGCCCTGGAGCGAAGCCGACCGGCCCTATGATGGGCCCTATTTCCGGGAATACCCGGATCTTCAGGCGAATTTTAAATTTGCCGAACTGGCCAAAGACATCATTGCCCGTCACCGCCCGGACGTGGACCTGATGGTCATGGTCAGCCATCTTGGGCTGGAAGAGGATATCTCCCTGGCTCGGGCCGTCGGCGGCATCGACCTCATCCTCGGCGGCCACACCCATTCCACCATGAACGAGCCCCTCCTTGTGAACAATACCCTCATCGTCCACAGCGGCGCCTTTGGAGAAACCATCGGAAGGATGGACATTGAATATGATGTCCGGAATAAACGCATTGCAGGGAACCGGTTTCATCTCATTGCCAACCGGCCGGGGGAGGCGCCCGAGGATGAGTATACCCGGGACCGGGTGGCCGATATTCTCAAGCCTTACCAAAAGGACCTCTACGAGCCTGTCACCGATATCCGCCGGGACCGGGAAAAGGACACGGTGGCGCTTATCGCGGCCCGGGCCGCCGTGGAAACCCTGGATACGGATGCAGCCTTTGTGCACAAGGGGACGGTATGGCAGGACTGGCGGCGGGGCGAGCTGACCCGGCAGGATATCCTGGATGCCTTCCGGGTGGAACGGCAGCCGGCCGGAACCCCGGGATGCAGCAGCCTTTACCGGATGGAGGTGAGGGGAAGGGATTTAATCCATGCCCGGGCCGTTTTAAAGGATTGTGTCTACCAGGGACCGGCCGGTATCCGTCCCGACACCCTGTACACCGTCGCCGTCCAAAAACCCCAGGCCTTTAATCAACTGGAAATTTTTGGAAAAATCATCGGCCGCTCATCGCCGGAACCGGCCGCAGAACTCTGGGAAACCGTGGTGGCCTTTGCCCAAAACCTGAAATCCGCAGGGCTCTCCCTGGATCAGGGCCTGGGCGGGAATGCCGGTTCTCCCCTGGTGGCCCTGGTCAAGGCCCGGGAAACCCTTTTTCCCCCTTCTTCTTCAAAGCCTTTATCAGAACCTCTTTCCGAACGGTAAAGGCCTTTACTCACAGGGCTTAACCCCCTTTAACCATCAGGCCGCCTCCTGCCAGGTGGTTTTGACCAGCCGGTCCGTAGATTCAAAATTCCCCGCCATGATCCACTCTGCAATATGATCCGCCACATCCGGATATTTCCTTTTTACCGTTGTAGTCCTGGACAGCCATTTTCCAACGCATTGTCTGTCCAGGGACGACATGGTGACCCCCAGATTCAGCAGGGTTAGGGCCATGGCATTGGAAATCTGCTCAAACTGACCTTGCAGCGGCTTTACCAGGATTTTTTTCCCCAGGGACAGGGCCTCGCTGGGCAGTTCAAACCCGGCATTGGAGATCACTCCGGCGCATCGGGCCAGGTCCCTGTAAAATGAGGTTTTTGAAAAGGGGTGCCAATGGATGTGGCCCTCTTCCATCATTTCTTCTCCGCTGTTCTGGGCATAGACGGCAAACCTGAACCCTGTCAGGGGAAGCAGCAGGTCCCGGATCTGATCCCTGCTTTCAAAGGGGAGATAGACCAGGATGAGGGTCTCGTCCACCGTATCCGAAGGGGTGATACCGGCGGGAATGACCGGGGGCACAATGGGCCGGCCAAAATGGTGCCAGTGCATTCCGATGGAGATATCGGCTGGTGCAAAATATTTGATGATCCATCTGGACAGGGGATTGGACCGGTCCATGGGAATATCGTGCAGAAAGGCATACTGGTGTCCGATGCCGATACAGGGCAATTTGTTTTTTTTGGCGATCCATGCGCTCACGGGTTCAAAATCCGTGATCACCAGATCATAGTCTTTG
>DZCR01000123.1 GCA_022736495.1 Desulfobacca acetoxidans | reverse complement strand
GTCGTGGGGTTTGGAAGAAGTGCTCCAGGACCCGGACATCTGGCTGTGCCACCAATGCAGCGACTGTACCATTTACTGTCCTCGGGGCGCCAAACCCGGCGAGGTCTTGGGAGCCCTGCGGAAGATGTGCATCGAAAAGTATGCCACGCCGCCGATACTGGCTAAGACGGTGGGGGACCCCAAGTTCCTGCCGCTGCTCATCGCCTTCCCGATGCTGCTCTTTTACCTGGCCTTAAAGATCACGGGCCACTGGGCCATCCCCGAGGGACCCATCGTCTTCTCCAAGCTGTTCCCCACGCTGCTGATAGACTTCATCTTCGTGCCCGCCTTCTTCTTCGCGGTGGCGGTGCTGGCCAAGGGCGTCATGGCCTTCTGGCAGGATATTAATGCCGCCAACCCCTGGAAGGTCAAGGTGGAGGGCAACCTGGTGAAGAACCTCATCGCCACCTTGCAAGACATCATTATGCACAACCGCTTCAGGGAGTGTGAAGTCACCTATAACCGTTCCACCAACCACCTTTTCCTGGTGTTTGGGTTCATTTTCCTGGGGATTGTCACCAGTTGGGGCTTCCTGAATGAATGGGTCCTGCATCATGATTCGCCTTACGCGATCTATGAGCCCATTAAGCTGCTGGCCATCGTAGGGACCGCCTCTTTGCTTTATGGCATCTACAACATCCTGAAAGAGCGTCAGGCCAATGCCGAGAAAGCCGGCTACGGCTCCTACTTTGACTGGTTCCTGATCTATGTGATCTTTGCCGTGGGCGTCACCGGCCTCCTGGCCTGGCTCTTTCGCCTGGTGGGTATCCGGATTCTGGCCTATCCCACGTACTTCCTCCATTTAACCGCGGTCTTCATGCTGTTCTTCTATGCCCCGTACACCAAGCTGGCCCACATCGTCTATCGCACCGTGGCCATGCTTCAGGCCCGCATGTCCGATCGGGGCTTCTAACCGCAGTTCAGGGATCCGAAACGCAACCGGCCCCCTTCGGGGGGCCATTTTTTTTGAGCCGACCCAAGGCTTGGCTGAAATCACGCCGGTAACAGATTATCAGCGATTGCCAAGATTTTTCCTGATTCTCCTTACCCCCTGATGAGAAAGGGTTATGGTGAGGGAAAATGAGGCCTCACCTGAAAGCCGGGCAAAGATACTAAGCAAAAAGATGAAAATGTCCGCGGTTCATAACCTTATTATAAGATTTTTATTTGGGCAAAATTTTGATAAGATAGTCATTGGCAAGAAAAACCGTAAGGAGTAGAACATGGTAGATTTGAATATGCGGGTGGTGGAGCCCCGGAAATTGACCCCGGAGAGCCGCTTCAAATTCCGGTGTTATCCGGGGATATCTTGCTTCACCGAGTGCTGCGGCAAGACCACCATCATCCTCACCCCCTATGATATCCTGCGTCTGAAAAACCGCCTCAACATGAAGGCCGCGGACTTTCTGGCCAAATATACCCGGATGGAAAACCATGACAAATCGGGCCTCCCCATGGTCATTATGGATATGCCCCGGTTTGAAAACCGCTGCCCCTTTGTGCGACCCGTTGCTGGCTGCTCGGTCTATAGCGACCGCCCGGCCTCTTGCCGCTATTATCCGGTCGGACAGGGCACCCTTATCACCGACGAAGGCCTGGATGAATTCTATTTCTTCGTGCGGGAAGAACATTGCTGCGGGTACGAAGAGGAGGCGGAATGGACCGTCGCTACCTGGCGGCAAGACCAGGGCGTGGATAAGTATGACGAGATGAACCGGGAATGGAAGATTATGATGCTGCGCCGGGCCGAAGATGGCGGGCCGGTCACCGACGAGCGGGGCAACCGGCTTTTTGCCATGGTTATGTATGACCTGGACCAGTTCCGGAACTTCGTCTTCAAGAGCCGCTTTTTGACCATCTTCAATGTGGATGAGGATGTCCGGGAGAAGATCTGGGACGATGACGAGGAACTCCTGAAGTTCGGCTATCAGTACATCAGAATGGCCCTGAAGATCGCAGATGCGGATGCCCTGAATCTGGCGCAGCCGGTTGGCCCCGGCGCCACGACCATGACCTTCTGAACCCTGCCGGCGGGGCCGGGAGCCTTTCTCCCTGCCTGTTGTCGCAAGGTTTTCCTGAGGAGCCACGAGGGCCGCCATGACCACACCATCAGAGATTCAGGCCAGCGCCACGGAAATTACCGACATTCTGGATAATCACCGGGTGGTGGCGGTGGTGGGGTTGTCCGCCGATCCCGACCGGCCCAGCTATCGAGTAGCCCGCTATCTGCAGGAGCACGGTTACCGCATCGTGCCGGTCAATCCCGCCTGCCGGGAGATTTTGGGAGAAAAGTGTTATGCCACCCTCCGGGATATCCCATTCCCGGTGGAGGTCGTGGACATCTTTCGCAAAGTCGAGGCCATCCCCGGGATCGTAGATGAGGCCATCGCGGTGGGGGCCAAGGCAGTCTGGATGCAGCAGGGCCTGGAAGAACCGGCTGCGGCCCACAAAGCCAGGCAGGCTGGCCTGAGCGTGGTCATGAACCGTTGTATGACAATCGAGCATTACCAGCGCCATCAGCAGTGACAGAGCGATTGCCTCAAGTTTTTTCCTCTGCTTTCCGATTCTCTTGAGGGAAAGGGTTGGGGTGAGAGGTGCTTGAAAATCCCTTTGGCAATGAGCCTGAATGGATGCCCACCTGTTTGCCGGTAAGGAGCTGGATTACATGGAAATTACCCTGTTCAACAAGAATGGCAAGCCGGTAGCCTATATCGCCGATGACGGTAAGACCATCCATCTCTGGGATGGCCGCCCGGTGGCCTATCTCTCCGAGGACAAGGTCTACAGCTGGCATGGCCGACAACTGGGCTGGTTTCATAACGGCACCATCTTTGATATCTACGGCCTGCGGGCCGGTTTTATTAAAAGTAAATCCCCCATAGCCACCGAGATGGAACCGCTCAAGTCCCAGAAACATCTCAGACCGGCCAAGGGGAAGAAACAATCCCAGATGATCAAACCGATCTTGTGTTACGGCTACTCCAACAAAAATCTGGAAGATCTTCTGGAAGCGGAAGGTCCGCGCTAACCATACCGTGGCCCAGGCAGTCCTGCGCTACCAGCCATACTCCCCCGAATGCCAGGCAGCCAGAAGTTGGTGGCCCAGGCTTTTTAGTTTTAGAGGAACCCCATGCTGGCCAGAGTAAAAAGCGGGGCCTTGTTGGGGGTGGATGCCTACATCGTCGAGGTGGAGGTGGACCTGGCCCCGGGGCTGCCCGCCTTTACCACCGTAGGCCTGCCCGAAACCGCAGTCAAAGAGAGCAAAGACCGGGTCAAGGCCGCGGTGAAAAACTCCGGCTACAAGTTCCCCGGCAACCGGGTAACCATCAACCTGGCCCCTGCCGACATTCGCAAGGAAGGCACCGGCTTCGACCTGCCCGCGGCGGTGGGTATCCTGACCGCCCAGGGACTGGTGCCCCCGGAGGCCCCGGAGAATTATCTCCTCTACGGCGAACTTTCCCTGGACGGTCGCCTCAAGCCCACCCGGGGGGTGCTGTCCATGGCCCTGGCCACCCGGGAGGCGGGTCTTGCCCTCATCATCCCCAAAGCCAACGCCAAGGAGGCCGGGGTGGTCCAGGGGATTGCCATCTACCCCGCCGAGCACCTCTCCCAGGTGGTGGAGTTCTTAAACGGCCGGGAGCCCCTGGCGGCCATGGTCCCGGAAACGCCGGAGCTTTTGGCCCCGGCACCCCGTTTTGAGGAAGACTTCCGGGAGGTCCGGGGCCAGGAGCCGGTGAAACGGGCCTTACTCATCGCCGCCGCAGGCAGCCACAACGTCCTCATGGTGGGCCCGCCCGGCGCCGGCAAGACTATGCTGGCGCGATGCCTTAGAACCATCCTGCCGCCCTGGAGTTTCGAAGAGGCCCTGGAGACCTCCAAGATTTACAGCATCACGGGGCGGTTAAGGCCCGGTCAGGCCCTGGTGCCCCGGCGGCCCTTCCGTTCGCCCCACCACACCATCTCGGACGCCGGCCTCATCGGCGGCGGCACCATCCCCCGGCCCGGCGAAGTCAGCCTGGCCCACCACGGCGTGCTGTTTCTGGACGAGCTGCCGGAGTTCCGCCGCTCCACCCTGGAGGTCCTGCGCCAGCCCCTGGAAGAGGGCAAGGTGACCATCTCCCGGGCGGCCACCTCGCTGACCTATCCGGCCCGCTTCATGCTGGTGGCGGCCCTGAACCCCTGCCCCTGCGGCTTTTACGGGGACGTCAAACGGGTTTGCACCTGCACCCCCAACCAGATCAACTCCTACCGCTCCCGCATCTCCGGCCCGCTCCTGGACCGGATCGACATCCAGATACAGGTGCCCGCGGTGCCCTTTAAAGACCTGGCCGCGCCGGAGGCGGGCGAAGGCTCGAACGAACTGCGGGGCCAGGTGGTGATCTCCCGAGAGATTCAGACCCAGCGTTTTCAGAAAACCCGCATCTTTGCCAACGCCTACATGCCGCCCCGGCTCATCAAGCAGCATTGCGTCCCGGGCCCCGAGGCCCAGCGCTTGCTGGAGACCGCCATGGAGCGCCTGGGGCTCTCCGCCCGGGCCTACCACCGTATCCTCAAGATCTCCCGCACCATCGCCGACCTGGAAGGGGAGAGGGGCATCGCCCCCGCCCACGTCGCCGAAGCCATCCAGTATAGGACGATGGATCGGAAGTTCTAAAAGCCGCATTTTTTTCAACGCCCTCTCTTGACGCCAAGCCGAGCTTGGCAGTCATTTTCGTTCCCAAGTGCAACTTGGGAACGAGTTGAAAGCATGAAGCCTGGGGCGACGTTTTCATAAAAACAGGGAAATAAACCTCGTTTTCGCGTCAATTTAGCCCCCAAAAATCGCCCAAAAATCGTCCAAAATCACCGAAAAGGACCGGCCGCGTGCCGGGTAAGCAGGGGAAGGCCGGGACGCGTGCCGGGCCATGGCGAGGTCTTGTCGCCCTCGTCCCTGGCAGCACCCGCGTGGTTGGCGCGACGCGGTCAAGCCTGTGCCGCGGTCGTGTCTGGCTTGTGCCGGGGGGTAAAATCCCGTTCTCGCCAAATTTAGTAATGAATATCAAGGTGATGCATGATGAACGGGCCTGTCTGTGCCGGGACGCGACACAGGTGAAACGGCTTAATCCGTCTCGTTTGCCACGGGTTGACCACACTGTGGCGCTTTTATTCCGGCAAGGCATGGGGGCATCATAAACTCAGGATGGGGCCGGCCTCCAGAAGCGCTGGGAGGGATGACGGGGTTTTCGGGCGGGCGTGGTCGGGGGGGCGCCCCTGACCTGGTGAGGAAGGATATGAGGGCTTTACCTTAATATTTAGCTAGGGGCGGCGGATGATAACGTTCGGAGTCTGGAAATGGAATAAGGCTCAAGGCGGGATGCGCTGCGCTTTCCCACCTGCACCCTATGGGCTGGGATATGTTTCATTATTAAATAAAAATTTAAATAATTGAACAGCCTAAGAAAATAATTTAATACAAAGAATCAGAATGGTCAGAGAGGAAGTTCTATAAAAACGTATTGATTCAAAGGAGATAATTATTTAAAGAACCTAACCTGCAATGTTAAATAAACTGAACAATATGGGTTTTTTTTGCTTTCAAGAAGATGGCATTATATATGCAGATAATTTATGAGTAGGAAGACCGGTAGGAACACGGAGGCCCGTTAGATAAACTTTGCAGGGATTGAGCATCATGCGAAGGCGGTAGCCCCCCGTTCCGGTTCCTGAACGCAAAAGGATAGATTAGCCCCAGACTTACCAAAAAGCCAAGTCCACCGTAAGATGGGGACGGAAAAAGCCACGGGTCTCTTCAAGGAAGAGCAGATAGCCGGGTTGCCTGAGATGGCAGTTCGGCTTTTTTCATTATCTTATTTAATGGAGAGCGGTTATGAAAAGGCAGAGGTGGTTTTTGTTGGGCTTGATAATGGTGCTTGTGTTCTCTTGGGCGCCTGGTGCTGCGGCATCCTTAATCTTTGATTTTTATTGCGTTGGCATTTTTTATAATGAGGAGCGTGGGATTTCTGCGCCCTTTTCACTGAGTGCTAGTGGAGGACACTTCGGACATACCTTCTATCTTCCTAATCCCGAGGTAGGTTCATTCAGCCAGCAAGTTACTATTACTACACGCATTGAAGGGTCCTACAGTACTTTTTACGTAATGTTTCCTGGTTATCCTCTCTACGATGGTGACTACCCGTTACCAGGGGTTACGTTAGCAAATTATTCTTGTTCGTTGGACCAAAGTGGACCAAACCGTTTTACTGACCTTAGCTGGGATGTTAAACTGATTGACAATGGCTCTGAAATCACGATCTTAAACGGGTCTGCTGATGCCGATCTTATCGCTAACGGCGGCTACAGGTATGGTGGGGCTTGGTTTGACTATGGAGATATAGTTATCCCGGTAATAAATGGTTCTGGTAGTACCTCTTTTGATAAAACCGTCATTATGTCTGTGACAGGGCAAGTGATTGATACCGCGGCACCGGTTCCCCTCCCTTCCGCCCTGCTACTTTTTGGTGCTGGTCTCTTGTGTCTGGCAAACTACCGGCGGCGCAAGTTGGCTTCCTGGAGTTGATGAGCAATTAAGGCATAAGTCTGGGGGTAGCCAAGGCCTTGCCTTTCTTGTTTTTCCCTCTGATTCCCAAGCTCAGCTTGGGAATCCATTTTTTGGTAAAGCTTTGCCTGCCTGCCATTGGTGAACCTCCACCTGAGTCGCATCGGACGGCACCATCCCGCTGGCTGCCGAGGACTTGAAACTCGTGGGGAGTATGTCCAGGCTGGTGGGCGATCCGGCGGTCGAGCCATCACATCAGCCTTGAGCCAGCTCAGCTCATCCGGGGATGTGACTGGGCTGAGGGCTGCACCACTGCCCGGCCTTGAAACTCCAGAGCAAAGAATTGACCGCCTTTTATAGGGAGACTCTGCACCAATTGGCTATGTCATTACCGGCGTTTTGTAGCTGAATCCCTTCAGCTGTTGCAAGCAGTGAAACACCAGGGGCCACTGTCGGTAACAGGGTCCAGCCTGATAGCTGAACTTCCTGTTCCTGCCTGAAGTCTGGGTTGGCCGGGGCGTGGGAGAGATGCGGATATCTGGGATTATATCCACGCATTTGAACTGCCATATTGCGAGCTCTATAATAAGGGCTATCGCTCTCTTAGCTGCATTCCGTGCACTATAAAATGTGCTGAGGATAGCAGCGAACGGATGGGAAGAAGTGAGGAGAAAGAAGCGATTATGAATGATCTCAGGCTGTTGGGTTACTTTTAATTCCAATATCATGGGACTGCCTTGCAGATGGAGTTCGGATCGGCAACCCTCCAGAAAAATCGCAAAATTTTCGGCACCTATCTTTACCAATTCATGAACTCGGTTTCAGCAAGATGGTCACCCGCGTGCCTTTTTGCGGTTCGCTGGCTATGGCGATCTCTCCCTGGTGGGCTTCGATAATTCTCTGGGAAATAGCCAGCCCCAGGCCGCTTCCCTTGGGCTTGGAGGAAAAAAAGGGCTGGAAGATATGTTCCCGAATTTCCGGGGATATCCCTTCTCCCGTATCGGCAATTTGCACGAAGACTCGATCCCCTTGCCGTCCGGTGATAATGGTCAGCCTGCCCCCGGCGCCCATGGCCTCAATGGCATTCTTGGCGATATTCAGGATTACCTGGCGCAGATGACCAGGATCAAAGGGAATCTCCGGCAGGTTGGGGTCCAGTTCTTTCACGATCGCGATATTGTTTTCCCGCAGACTCGGCTCCAGGCGCTCGCAGGTTTCCCGGATCAGGGCGTTGAGGTCGCCCGGGCGCTTTTGGGGCTCGGAAAATTTGGCATACCCCCCCACCTCGGCGAGGAAATCTTCCAACCTCTTGACCTCATCCACGATGATTTTGAGCTTTTCCAGATTTTTCTGAGGCTCTTTCTCAATATCTTTCAGGACCTGCCGGGCGAATCCGCCGATGAGCATGAGCGGGTTTTTGATTTCATGACTGATATGGGCCGCCATCTTGCCCAGGACGGCCAGGCGCTCACTCCGCAGGAGTTCCTCCTCCATACGCTTGCGTTCCCGCAGGTCACGAAAATGGCCCATAATGCCAATCTCCCGGTCATCTTCATGGAGCACTTGGGCCGAGAGCCAGATGGGGATGAGGGTGCCATCCTTATGGCGCATTAAGGTTTCATAGTTCTCTAAAATACCGGTTCCGCCAAAGGCCGGATCGTGGATTTTAGCAATAATTTCATCCAGGTGACCTGGGGCATAAAGTTCCCGGATATTCAGTTTACCGATGACTTCCTCGGGATTATATCCCAGGATTCGGGCCGCGGTGTCGTTAAAGATAAGAAGGGTCCCGGACATCTCGTGGGCCAGAATGCCATCCATGCAGGTATGGATGAGGAGCTTGCGCTCCGCAGTCAGGGCCTCTTCGGCCCGTTTGCGCTTAAGCTGCCACCACATGCCGTTCATCAACAAGGTCAACTGGCGGACATCCGATTCATCATAATCATCATCCTTGTTGCCTACGCCGGCTACGGCCACGATGCGGTCACCGTCAAATACCGGAATATTCATGTGGCGGTTTATCCCGACATGGCCCGGTGGGTAGCCTTTTTTATAGGGGTTGGGGACGGCGTAGTCGTTGGTAATAATGGGCCGCCGCTGGCGCACGGCTTCGCCCCAGAGCCCGGTAGTCTCCAGGGGATATTCAAAGGTTTTATCGGTAATGGCGCATTCCTGCATGGCAGTCTTGGACCAGGCTTGCATCTTGAGCACCGTTTCGCCGGGGTTCGTGAAAGCCAGGTAACCGATCTTGCTCTTGGTGAGCCGGACTCCCTCCTCTAAAGCGAAATCGGTAATCTCTTTCAGGGTTGCCTTGGTCATTTGGCTCAACCGCCAGACCGCCTCGAGTCGGGACTCGTCCAGGCGCAAGGCCTCCTCCATATTGGCGCTGCGCACTGCCAGGCCCAATTGCCCAGCCAGCGATTGAAAGAACTCCACGTGTTCTTTGGTAAAATAACCCTTCTGGCTACTGGCCGCGGTCAATACCCCCAAGGTCAGGGTTTCCGTGGCAATGGGCGCCAGCACCACGGAGGCGGCTGTTTCTTCCCCGGAAAGGCCCTGAAGGCGGTCCGGAACTGCGGAGGCATCTGCCAGGGAAATTGCCTGGGAAGTAAGCAAACACTGGCCCAAAAGGGATTCCGGCTCAGGTTTGACCACCATCTCCAGGGCCTCGGGCGGTAAACCCCGGACGCCTTTCAGACGCAGCAAGCCATCTTCATCCAACAGGCGCACGGCACATTTTTCTATCCCCAACTGCTCCACCAACACTCCCAGCACCCCTTCCAGGAGATCGGGGATATAAAGAGAAGAAGCCAATCTGCGGGCCGCTTCATAGAGCACCGAGAGTTCCGCCACGCGCCTTTTCAGTTGTTGTTCGCTTTCCTCCAGGGAACTGGAGATCCGGCCGAAGAGATCGAACACCTCTTCCATGCGGGTGCCCATGGCGGAGAGATAGCCTTCCTTGAGCACCCGGGCCGCAGCCGGTCCGAGGGAGCGGGCCAGAGTGCGTTCTACGAAATCCGCCAGCCGGAGTTTTTCCCGGTCCCCCCACTCAGATTCAGGGATCACCACCTCCTGGAGAAAATTCCGACGCGCTTCTGCGGCCTTGCGGGGGCCGATAAGCTTGGCCATAAAGTGGGTCAATTCCTCCAGGCTCGGGAAGTACGTATAGCGCTTCTCTAAAGGGGCCTCTCTGTCCCGTTCGAACACTCCGACAAACCTCGGGGCCTGTTCTTCCTCCACCGGGCTGGGGGCCGTCAATAAAGAAACGCTCACAAAAGTGCCGACATTGAAAAGCAAGGACCAGAAGAAGGCGTGAGAGAGCTTATCCAGGCCCGTCAGTCCCAGAAAAGCGGTGGGCTTGAGAAAATCCAGGCCGAAGGGGCCTGCGGTTAAAATGCTGAGAGGAAACCAACCTGCTTCAATCAGATAGGGCAAGACCAGAGTATAAGCCCAGAGGCAAAACCCTGACACCAACCCCGCAAACGCCCCCCACCGG
>DZCR01000122.1:4932-10140 GCA_022736495.1 Desulfobacca acetoxidans | reverse complement strand
AGGCAGCCATACCGCCACCAACGATGAGACAATCAACATCATGCTCAACGATCTCAGGATTTACCACGGCAGCAATTTCACCGTTTGGTTTATTTGGTAATGCCATATTAAAATCTCCTAATATTAAAAGAGTTTATTTGCAATTCTTCTCAAGTTACGAGCCAGAATTATTTCTTGGGGGTTGGCAGGGCTGACTCAAGAACCAGACACTCGTCATCCAAATTAGCACCCTTTACATCAAGGTATGCATTGGCAGCACCTTCAGAGGTGGTACGAACTGGGAATTTGAAACGCTTAACGTTACCATTACGGAACTTAACGGTCCACATAATGTCAGCAGCAGAGCGCATTGGATGAACCTGACCACCCATAGGTACGAAGTCGTCATAACCGCGAACAAAGATTGCGCCTTGTGGACAAATCTTCACACAAGAATAGCACTCCCAACAAGCATCGGGCTCCTGGTTGTAGGCACGCATTTCCTCTTTGTTAAGCACCATCAGGTCGTTGGGACAAATGTACATACAAGCTGTTTTGTCGCCACCCTTACAACCGTCGCACTTGGAAGGATCTACATAACTTGGCATAAAACTACCTCCTCAGTTTATTTTTACTTTTGCGACCCAGAACAGACTGGGCCAACTTTAACCACTACACCTTAAAACACTACTTTTACCACCCTCTGAACCCAAGCCCTTCAGGCAGCTTACAAAAAACCTAACTACTTAAAATATCAAAATTTATCATACAGCAAGAGCGAGGCTCAACAAAATGAACGCTCACTCATTTTTACAGAGTTTACGTTATAGTTTGTTGCCAAATAATTGTCAAGAAAATTTATCGCTGTTTTCCCGTCCATATTCAATATGATTTCCTGGCCAGGACTTCGCGGGGTTTGGCGCCATCAGCAGGGCCAACGATGCCCTCTTTTTCCATAAGTTCTATCAACCGCGCCGCGCGATTATAGCCAATCCGCAAACGACGCTGGACCATGGAAATGGAGGCCTGCCCTGATTCACAAACGATGGCAACGGCTTCATCGTACCGCTCGTCAGCGTTTTCATCATCCTGACCGACAGCGTCTCCCTCTTCCTCGACCTCGGCCACCACGGAATCGTCATAGCTGGCGCTCCCTTGTTCTTGCAAGAACTCCACAATCCGAGAGGTCTCCGACTCGGAAATATAAGCCCCATGAATCCGTTGCACGGATTTACCCGAGGCCAGATACAACATATCCCCGGCGCCCAGCAGATGTTCCGCCCCCGAGCTGTCGATAATCGTCCGTGAATCTATTTTGGATGCGACCTTAAAGGAGATCCGGGTGGGAAAATTGGCCTTGATCAGACCGGTCAAGACATCAACGGAAGGACGCTGGGTCGCGAGGATCAGGTGCATCCCCGAAGCCCTGGCCATCTGGGCCAAACGAGCGATGCAGGCCTCCACGTCTTTTGACGCGACCATCATCAGATCGGCCAGCTCGTCAACGATAATTACTATATAAGGTATCTTCTCAGCGGCAGTTTCGTTATAGGAATCAAAGTTTTTCACCTTGGCCTCTTCCAGAAGCCGGTAACGCCGCTCCATCTCCCGGACCGCCCACTGCAAGGCTCGAGAAGCCAGTTTTGGTTCAACCACAACCGGATGGAGAAGATGCGGAATCCCTTCATAACCGGACAATTCGATCCGCTTGGGATCGATCATCAGCAACCGCACCTCTTCCGGGGTGGCGTTGTATAAAAGCGAAGAGATAATGGTGTTGATGGCAACGCTCTTGCCTGCACCGGTGGCCCCGGCAATCAACAGATGCGGCATCTTGGCGAGATCGGCAATAACCGGATTGCCAACCACATCAAGGCCCAGAGCAATAGAGAGCTTGGCCACCGAAGACCGGTATTTTTCAGTGGTCAGCAGATCACGAATATAAACGACCTGCCGATCTTTATTCGGTATCTCGATACCAAGCGCCGCCTTGCCCGGAACCGACCCCACAACCCGCACCGATTGGGCCTTGAGCCCTAAGGCCAGATCGTCGGCCAGGGAGACGATCTTGTTAATCTTGATCCCAGCGGCAGGGGCATACTCATAGGTCGTCACCACCGGCCCCGGCGAGATGCCGATCACCTTGCCGGAGACGCCAAAGTTGACCAGCTTTTGTTCCAGTTGTTTCGAGACCTTGTAATACTCTTCATGATCCACTTTAGGCTGGATCAAATCAGCCTTTTCGAGCAGCGATAAAGGCGGCAAATTCCACGGTCCGCGCTTTACGGGATGCAGAGAAAAATCATTATCCTGCTGATTATCGGTTGCAACCGGCAGCTCTTTGACCACTGGGACTCCGCTGACCAGAGGAGGTGCAATCTCAATCACTCCCCCTTCTTTTTTTATCAGGCGAGGCTCAAAGACAGGGGCCTGAACACCAGTCGGGCGACGTTCCCCCATTCTCCCCTCCCGCCTGGCTCTCATCTTTTTTACCCCGCCCCAGGAAAATGAGGCCAGTCCATAGGGGGAAAAACGGATGGAGAGCATAAGGGAAACTATAAAAATCAGCATGAGAAAAAGAACCGCCCCTGGCCCACCCACCACAGCACGGAGAATCCCAAGAACCGTCTTTCCCAAAAATCCACCAGCCTCAACACTTACCAGGCCTTGCAGGGTCAGGGAAGAGAGAAGCCCGCAGGCCGCGATAACGGCGCCGGTCAACCCCGCCGTTATCTGGGGCAGCCGGTCAAAGGCCATGCGCGGCCCAAAGAAAAGGAAGGAAATAAAGAGGAGAAGGGAGGCCAGAAGATAGGCCCCGACACCGGTGAATCCGACGAGAAACTGGGCGACAATCTGCCCTAAAGCCCCGCCCCAGTTGGCACCGGTTGACAAGGAGAGAGACAACAGGCTGAGAAAGAGAAAACAGGCCAGAAAAATCCCGAAAACAGCCACCGCCTCCTGCTTCAATCCCGGTTTGGTCTTGATTGATCCTTGTTCCATGGGACAGATCAGGGCGGGTTAGATTTTGACAACCGGATCAACGGGTGGCTTGCTTTCCGTCGCCACGATTTTGCCACCATCACGAATCACCACCCGCACGGCATCAAGGACGCCGTTGATAAAGGGCGGAGATTCTTCCGTCCCATAACGCTTAGCGATCTCGACCGCCTCATTGATGACTACCTGATCAGGGGCATCTTCGCTGAAGAGCATCTCGTACACCGCAATCCGCAGGAGATTACGGTCGGTCAAGGCAATACGCTCCAGCCGCCAGTTACTTGCGCTGTCCCTGATGAGCGCGTCGATCCTTTCAAGCTGCTGCAGCGTCCCCCGCAACAGTTCCAGGGTATAAGGAATGGCCAACTTCTGAACCGGATACAGGGCGCAAAACCGCTCAAAACGGGCATCAAGATCGCCCTGAAGCTGAAGAGACTTGACACCTTCAGGAAAAAACTCTTCCTGAAAAAGAAACTGCATGGCAGTCTCACGAGATTTTCGACGAATTCCCATATTTTCTCTTCAGCAAACAGCCTTTATTGCAGGTTCACAAGCAGATTGGCCATTTCAATGGCGGCAACCGCAACCTCAGCCCCTTTGTTTCCAGCCTTGGTGCCGGAACGCTCGATGGCCTGTTCAATGGTTTCGGTGGTCAGCACCCCAAAAAGAACGGGCACCCCAGTTTCCAGACCCACCTGAGCCGAGCCCTTGGAGACTTCATTGACCACCACATCAAAATGAGGTGTGGCCCCGCGAATCACCACCCCCAGACAGATCACGGCATCATATTTCTGTGAAGCGGCCATCTTCTTGGCAATCAGGGGGATCTCAAAGGCGCCGGGCACACGAGCGACATCAATATCTTCATCCAGGGCCCCGGAGCGGATCAAGGTATCAAGAGCGCCTTCCAGCAATTTCTCGGAGATAAATGAATTAAACCGAGCCACAATAATCGCGAATTTTTTTCCATCCGCCTTCAGATTTCCCTCAATCATATTTGCCATAGCACTATCACCTTGATTCGTTAAAATATATAGTCTCGGGACAAGAAACCAATCCCCTCATTTCAGCCCTGTTACTCATCGTCCACTTCGATCAGATGTCCCATGCGATCACGCTTGCATTGCAGATAGCCCTTGTTCTCATCACTGGCCGCCATCTCGATGGGAAAGCGATCCACGACCTCAATGCCATACCCCTCAAGACCGATAATTTTTTTGGGATTATTGGTCAACAGGCTCATCTTCCGCACCCCAAGATCACGGAGGATCTGGGCACCGATACCGTAATCCCGCAGATCGGCCTTGAACCCCAGATGGATGTTGGCCTCTACGGTATCCATCCCCTCTTCATCCTGAAGGGTGTAGGCCCTCAATTTATTGACAAGGCCTATGCCACGCCCCTCCTGCCGCATATAGAGAAGGATTCCAGTCCCTTCCTGATCAATCATCCGCATGGCCGCATATAACTGCTCACCGCAGTCGCAACGGGCCGAACCAAAGACATCACCGGTGAGGCATTCGGAATGAACCCGCACCAGCACCTTCTTCTCGGGATCAATCTGCCCTTTAACCAGGGCCACATGCTCAAGATTATCAACATCATTGCGATAGACCACGGCCTTGAATTCACCGGCATGTTCGGTGGGAACCCGGGCCTCAGCCGCGCGATGCACGAGAAGATCTTTGCGCAGACGATAGGCGACCAGATCGGCGATCGTTGCTATCTTCAGGTCATGATCGGCTGCAAATTTTTCCAGATCAGGCATCCTTGACATCGTGCCGTCATCATTCATAATCTCACAGATAACCCCGGCCGTCCGGCACCCTGCCAGGCGCGCCAGATCAACGGAGCCTTCTGTCTGACCGAGACGCACCAATACCCCGCCCGCCCGTGCCCGCAGCGGGAATATATGGCCGGGACTGATAATGTCATAGGGTTTGACATCAGGGGCAACCGCTGCCTGGATGGTGCGGGCTCGATCTGCCGCCGAGATGCCGGTTGACACCCCGGTTCGGGCCTCGATGCTGATGGTAAAACCGGTGCCGTAGGGCGACTGGTTGTCCGTCACCATCATCGGCAGTTGCAGCTTATCGACCAGATCGGGGCTGAGGGTCAGACAGATCAGGCCCCGGCCATATCGGGCCATGAAATTGATGGCCTCGGGGGTCACCGCCTCGGCGGCCATACAGAGGTCGCCCTCGTTCTCCCGATCTTCATCATCAACCAGAA
>DZCR01000122.1:0-4832 GCA_022736495.1 Desulfobacca acetoxidans | reverse complement strand
AGAATATCGACCTCGATATTGACCCGGCTGCCGATCTGCAGACGGCCAAGGGCCGTCATCTGCAAGGTGTGGGGGATGATCGAGACCTCAAAACGGCCGGCCCGGCAGCTATTCACGGTCAGGCTGACCCCGTCAATGGTGACCGACCCCTTGTCAATCACATAGCGATCCCATTGTTCAGGCAGGGAAAAAGAAAAAAGGGTGAAGGCCCCGACAGGCCGACGCTCCCGCACTGTGGCCACACAATCGACATGACCGGAGACAATATGCCCACCCAGCCGGTCAGACAAACGCAAGGCCCGCTCCATATTGACCGACGCCCCAACGGCCAAGTCACCCAAGGTGCTTCTGGTCAGGGTTTCCGGGGACACATCGACGACAAAACGGCGCCCGTTTATACTGTATGCGGTCAGACAGACTCCGTTGATGGCGATGGACTCTCCTTCCTGCGGATCAGCGAGATCAAAACCAGCCTCCAGCTCAAAGGCCAATCCCCCACCCGCCGCTCGTTTCCCCCTGAGTATGCCACTGCCGGCAACAATTCCTGTAAACATGATCAGTGTCCGCCCTTATCCGTAAGAACAGCTCAGACCGCCGCTTCCAGTGCCTGGGCCTTTTCCAGAAAACCCTCGGCGATACCCTTGTGTTTATAATTGGCATGGATCGAGGCGATCGTCCGATAACCATCAGCGGCCTTGGCCCTTTCTCCCGCCTCGAGGTAAACAGCTACCATCCGCTCCAGGGTCTCGACAACCCCTTTGGGATTATTGTCGCGATTGTACGAATCCAAGAGATCAAGACAGAGCTTGATGGCCTCCGGAAAACGCTTCAGTCCCTGGTAAACCGCTATCAACTGATTGGAGAGGGCCACCAGGCTCATGGCATCATTCTGTTTTTCACAGATATCCCAGGCCCGTAGATAATGAGTCAGGGCCTTTTCAAAATCCAGGCGTTGCAGGCAAACATGACCAAGCTGATTGGAGGCGTTGGCGATACCATTCTGATCGCCCTTTTCTTCAAAGGCCAGCAGCCCATTATGAAAGGCCAGGGCGGCCTGGGCCAGCTCTTTTTTCTCCAGGAAGTCCTTTCCTTCATCATATTGAGCCTGGGCCGGATCAGAGGATTTCTTCTTCTGCTCAACCGGGGCTATGTTGTGAATAGATTGCAGGGTCGTCTTGCTCATTGTTTGTCTTCTCCCTCATTGATCAAAGCCATAGCCTCCCGGGCCAGGGCCGAAACAGTATAGTGATTGTATTGTGCATCTTCCCAGATCGTCAACTCGGCCATATCGTCAGTGAGGGCCATAATCTGGCTCGCCACCTCCGTGGCCCGGATACGACCCAGCAATCGCGCCACCTGACCGCGCATGGCGGGATCTGGATGGGCCAGGAAATGAAACAGCTTGTAGAAAGGGGTCGCCCGGATCAAATCAGGCCGCACCCTGGCAATCTTGCTGAGGGCCCAGATCACCTGAAGCTGGGTAGAGCTGTCCCCCATGTAATTCAAGAGATGACGGGTGAAGGCGCCAAAGATATCCGGCCTTCCGCCAATGACCTCGCCTATGGTCTCGACCATGCCCCAGGGACTGGCGGCGGAATCAGAGCAGGCCTCAAACAGCCGGTGCAACAGCTCCGACACCTGCCCCGGTTGCAGACTGGCCACCCGCGAACAGACCTGACCGATAACCCAGGCAATCCGCACGCGCTGCGCCTCGTCCGGCTCATACAACAAGCGTTGCATAAGGCGCAGGGTCTTTTTATCATCGAAACAGAGAGAAACCAGGGCGTCGATATCGCCCAGATCGGTGTATCGTTTCACATCCTGTTTGGTGGCCTTGACTCGTTTTCGCTTGGGATCAGGAGACGGTTCCTTGGCGAGAACGGGCGCATCAGCTCCAGCGTTCAACTGGTTGGCCTGGGCCATTTTTTTATCTTTGACCCGTTGTGAGATCTCGGAGATCGCTGTGTGCAGACGCACGAAATAAAGGACCCCCCGCACCGGTCGGCCATCAATATTTTTGGTGTTGATCACCTGATGGGTCACCTCATCATAATCTTCAACACGACCCGTCAGATAATCCTCTTCCGGCAGCAGATCCCAGGCAAAATCCCAATTATTGTCACAGGCCAGCACCAAGGTCTCAACAATCGCCGCCCCGATATTATGGCCGGTGGGATCACAGCTATAGACCGCTCCACACCCGCAACGCCCCACCTTGAACTCGTGCATCTTCCGCTCGATGGCATCCGAGGCCCGCCCAACCTTCTGGCCGCAAAACGGGCACCAGGGCGGGGTTGTTATTCGTTGTTTACTCATAAGTCATCAAATAGTTACAGACAATATTCCTCGCCTTGCGCCCACGATTGTTATGCCAGTTCCTGCTCAAGCCTGTTCACAAAATTCGGATCCACTGAATAACCAAGCTCCCTGGCCTTTTCCATATGCGTCTTGGCTAATTGAAATTCGCCACCGAAGAAAAGGGCCACCGCCAGATTATTCTGGGCCAGCGGCGAATCAGGGTCAAGCTCGACTCCCTTATACGCCGACTTGATGGCCCGTTCATCCTCACCTTTCATGGTCAAGACCGAGGTCAGATTGACCCAGACCGTGGCCAGCTTGGGATTATGCTGAATGGCCTTGTCGTAAGCCGCTATCGCCTTATCAAGTTCATTACGCTGCTGCCAGATCAGACCCATATTGGCATGGGCCTGGGCGGTATCAGGCATGACCCTGATTGCCTCCTCGTTCAGCTCCTGGGCCTTGGCGACATCCCCCCTGCTAAAATAAATGGCCCCGAGGTTGATCATGCTCTCCCCGCTCATGGGGTCAATGGCAATAGCCCGCTCCAGCATCTTGATGGCATCATCGACTCGCCCCGCCTTCAGATAAATCAGTCCCAGATGATGATGGGCCATCACATTGTTAGGGCTTTGCTGACATTTTTTCTCAAATTCTTCAATAACCTTGGGCAAATCTTCCTGTAAATTTTCCTGCACATTTTCTGACATAACATCCCTCTATATATTCTTGAGCAAAAAGGTCGCCGCCAGCCTCAAACATCAGCGTATCAAGGCTCAGGACAACAACCGGCATTTCTCTTGTATCTCTCTTGTGTCTTGAGGGCTCATGATGGCTCCCTTAAAACGCCTACACTATAGACACCTTCAACACACTTGCAAGAAGAAAATCCAACAGATGACACCGAGTAACTGGCAAGCGAGCCGTTTGTCTCCCAAAACCTCACGAGCCGGAAGCGACCTCAACAGTACGGATTTACGCCACATTCAACGATCACGCTCAACTATTAAACTTCTCCTCACAGGAAAGGGTTAATTCATTCTGCTGCGCCGTCAGCACCTGCTTGGCCTGGATCACATCACGTCCAATCTGGGCGGCAAGCTCCTGGACGCCGGCAAATTTCTGTTCGCCACGCAGGAATTGCAACAGGTTCACCTTAATAGGCTTCCCGTAAATATCTTGATTAAAATCAAATATATGGGTTTCAGCGACCAGCTTTTCCTCACCAAAGGTGGGATTATAGCCGATATTCAACACCCCCCCGTAACACCTGCCATCACAAATCACCTGGGTTACATAGACGCCGATCTTGGGGAGCAGGTCTTCCGCGTCCAAATGGAGATTGGCGGTGGGAAAACCTATCTCCTTGCCGCCCCGCTGCTTGCCGACCTGAACCTCCCCTCGGATTTGATAGAAACGGCCCAGCAACCTTCTGGCCTCTGCCATCCGCCCTTCCGCGATCAATTCCCGCACCTTGGTTGAACTGACCAACATCCCGTTTTCATAATGGGCCTCAACCACCGTCACCGGAAATCCTTTTTCAAGTCCCTGTTTCCGCAGAAAAGGAATATCGCCGGTCCTCCCCTTGCCGAAGGCATAATCGTACCCGACCACCAGTTCCTTGACGCCGATCCGTTTTTTGAGGATCTCGTCAACAAAATGGACGGCGGAGGTAGCGGCAAACTGGAGGGTAAAAGGCACAATCACCAGGACATCAATCCCGGCATGACCGATCAGCTCTATCTTCTGGGCGCATGTTGAAATCAGTTTAATCCCCTCGGGCCGCAGCACCTGCAAGGGATGGGGGTCAAAGGTGACGGCGACACTTACGCCCTGATGGTGATAGGCCCGCTGTACCACCTCGCCAAACAACAGTTGATGACCAAGATGCACCCCGTCAAAGTTGCCGATGGTGACACAGGCATGGGGAAAAGTGCTATCGATAGCCTCAAGTTCTCGGAATATTTTCATTACCAACCCCATTCTTCTCTTTTTTTAAGCCCGTTTTCAAGAAAGTCTTGACAAAAACCGCCCAAACCAGCATATTGTCCCTCGTTGTGCCGTAGTGGCGGAATGGCAGACGCGCTAGGTTCAGGTCCTAGTGGGGGTTTCCTCGTGGAAGTTCGAGTCTTCTCTACGGTACCAAATTGAATAAAGGGTTACGATCTTCGAGATTGTAACCCTTTTTTTATTGCCACTCTTGCCGTTTTTTCTCCCTGCACATCCAGAACAGCTTCCCGCCCCTCCCTAAAGAGTCTATGCCGTATAGCATGAAACAATAATTCCCGCAATCCTGACGCATTCGGCGTTGCGGACTCTCTTGCTGCTCCTCATCAATTCCCGTATAATTGCCAAAAGCACAGACAATACCTAAAGTGACCAGTCACACGCCTCAAGACAGAAGGTTATTCTGGTTCCCATGCGGTGCATGGGAACCAGAATCCCGCTTAAGTCAATGACATTTGGTTTCCATTTCCCACACGACCTGAAACAGACGGCCCTAAGCATCTATGACTCCCTTTTCCCCGGCTCCT
>DZCR01000121.1 GCA_022736495.1 Desulfobacca acetoxidans | reverse complement strand
GGACCCGATGAAAAAAAGGGTCAGCCCATAGAGAACCGTTTTTCCGATCAGGGTCCGGATCACGGCAATGGAGCGGCTTCGGGAGAGAACCTCACCCGGACAAAGGTTTCCCGGTTGACCAGACCGCCTTCAACCGGGTTGACGACCAGGCCCTGCAGCCGGCTGGAAGACGGATAGGCGCCCACGGCCCAGCACAGGGCCAGGGCGGGCAGGTGCTCTGCATAATAGCGCTGCACCTCATGGTAGATGTCCTGCTCCATGGACGGGTCCGTATTTTCCAGGATCCGGTCGCAAAGCCCGTAAAAAACCGGGTCTTCGATATTGGACAGGGTCCCGCCCCCCTTCCTCCGGGAGTCAAAATAACCGCTTGCGCAACCGGCATCCATGATCATGCCCCAGGGCGTAGTCCTGAACAGAACCAGGTCGTGCCGGTTCTCCCGGACCCGGGTGATCCAGGTGGACAAATCCGCCCGTTCGATGACCAGGTCGATTCCCACCTCTTTAAAATTGTGGGACAGGATGGGCAAAAGCGCATCGGTTCCTTCCAGGTCCGAGCGGGCGAGCAGGGTCAGGGAAAGGTTCGGGCCGTTGGGATGGTTGAGCAAACCGTCCTTGTCCGTATCGGCAAACCCTGCCGCCGAAAACGCGGAGCGGCTCTGCTCCGGGGAATAGTCCAGGACCGGCAGTTGCAAGTGGGAGGTCATGGCCGGGGGAGCAAAACCGGCCGTGGGGATTTTCCCGGATTCCCCCAAAAGGCTTTGGCCCATTTTTTCATAGTCAAGGGCCAAGGCCAGGGCCTTTCGAAGGGCCGGGTTGGCTGCGGGCCCCTGTTTCAGGTTGAACCCCAGGGCCGCCGGGATTCCCATGGCATCGGCCCGGGCCAGTTGAACCGTTTTGTTCTCCGCCAGCCTGGGCAGATAGGGCGGGGGGAAACCGGAAGCATATTTATAATAGACGTCCAGATCTCCCCGAATCAGGGACAGGGCCAGGGCATCCAGGCTCAAATGAGTAAAAAAATCAAGTCCCTCGATGGATGGAGCAGGCCCGTAATAGGCCTTGTTTCTGTGAAAGCTGATCCGGTTTTCACGGGTATCAAAACCATCAAACACAAAGGGTCCGCATCCCAGGGTGATGTCCGCCTCCCCCGGCTTCAGGGGATCAGCCACCTGCTCCCAGACATGCCGGGGCAGGATGCGGATGATAAACCCCACATTGATGAGAAACCGGCTATAGGGTTTGGTCAATTCAAAGGTCACCGTGGAGCCGTCAACCCGGATACCGGAAATCAGATCCCTGATCCAGGCGGAAGCACTGTGGTGAGCCGCCATATACTCAAAGGTGAATTTGATGTCCCCTGCCGTGACCGGCCTGCCGTCATGCCAAAGGGCATCCTCCCTCAGGTAAAATTTCCATTCTTTTGCATCCGGGGAAGATTCCCAGGCTTGAGCCAACTGCGGAACCGGCGCCATGGCCGAGTCAAACCTCACCAGGGTCTCGTGGGTGGCGAGCATGGCAAAAATGGAATACCCGTAATCGGCCAGGAGGTTGGCCTGGCGGACCTCCATGGGGGTCCCGATACGCAGCCGAAGGGCTTTCTCAGGAGCGGCCGCCTCCCTGTCCGAACCGCATGCGCCCAGAAAGAGAAGGCAAATGCAGATCCCCGTCAACACAGTTTTAAACCTGATTTCTTGTCTGATTCCCATCATCTCCTTTGGCTGTGATGTATTCCGGCGCCTGATGCGCCAGGCGCCGGAAGGATGGATATCTATATCAAATGAGCCTTAAAACACAAGCCCGACCTCTGCAAAAAATGTGGTCCCCGGGTCCTCATACATATAAAAGGTCCGGTAGTCCTCGTCAAACACGTTGTCCACACCCAGGGAAAGATCGATTTTCTTGAAACCGCCCCAGTTGATCTTGACATGTTTGGTGCCCTTGAGGTCCACCACAAGGGAATCTTTCATCATCAATTCCCCGCCTGCATTCCGGACGGTGTTGGCATCATCCGAATACTGATCGCTCAAATACTTTACATAGGCGGAAAGGGTAAAATTTTCCGGCAAGGCGTATGTGGCGCCGAGGTTGACCTTATGCCGGGGGCTGAAAGGAAGATAATTGCCTTCTAAAGCGGTGTTCGATGGGTTTTCATCAATGGTGGCAATGTTATAGGTATAATTGGCCGTCAGGGTGAGATTCTCCATGGGATACAGGGTGGCGGAAAGTTCTGCCCCGTAAGATTCGCTCCGGCCGATGTTCTTATTGATCCAGACATTGGATGCGTCAAACCAGGACATGATCTTGTCATCGGTATAACTGTAAAATCCGACCAGGCTGGTTTGCAGGAGGCTGCCGAACCACCGGTCGGCCCCGATTTCCCAGGACTGGGTGGTTTCCGATTTCAGATTCGGGTTGGCCTGGCGGGGATTGCCGCCCGAGGTCCGGTCATCGTAAAGCTGCTCCGAGGTCGGGGCCTTGAATCCCATGCCGTAATTGGTCCATAACGAGGTGGCGGTATCGATATTATACCGTAACCCCGCCTTGGGGCTGAAACTGTCATCGGTCCGGTCCTGGGGCCGGGGGGTGATGAAATTGCTGAAATAATTGTCATAGTTTTTCCAGTGGTCATAGCGAAGGCCTGCCGTCATGATCCACTGGTCGGTAATACTCCAGACGTCCTGGACATATCCGGCCAGGGTCTGCACCTTGAATTCATTCTGATAGGTATTGGCCGGGGTGGTTCCGGTCCAGTCCTTGTAGCGCTGGTCTGTTTCCTGGTTATTGTAAAAAAAGCCGGTGGTGAACTTGTGGCCCATTCCCAGGGCCATGACGGCCTGGAGTTCCATGGGGGTTTCATCATAGTCCATGTATCGCTTCTGCTTGGGAGTGTAATTGGTCCCGCCCTTGTCATACAGATGAAGATAATCATCCGACCGCAGGGCTGCAGAGGCGCGGATGTCCAGATCCGGACTTATCTTTTGATCGTATATCACACCGGCTAAATTATAATCCCAGTCGCCTCCCACATAAGGACGGCCACGGGTATACCGGTCATTCATATAATTATAAAACCCCCGGATCTTGGCCTCGTCCGACAATTGATAACCGGTGCTGAGCGCCGCTCCCTTTTTATCATAGTCGCAGTCGTCGATCATATGAATGCCGGGATTGACATTGTTGTTCACGATATTGGTTCCGTCGGCCTCTTCATAATATCCGGCTACGGCATATTGAAACCGATCCACTTTTCCGTCCGAGGCCAGGGATGTCCGGAAACGGTCAAAGGAACCGAACCCGGTTTTGACGGTGGCGCCGGGAGTATCCTTGCCTTCCTTTAGAAGAATATTAATGACGCCTCCGCTTGCATTGGCGCCGTAAAGGGCTGAAGCCGGTCCCCGGATGATCTCGATCCTATCCACCATTTCAATGGGAATGGCCTGGGAAATCTGCCAGTCCGTGGGAATCCCGTTGACCAGGTACACGGTGGCATCGCTTCCGGCCCCCCGGATATTGGCATAGGCGGGAAAGGGGGCATAGGCCCGTCTCAGGCTGATTCCCGGCACGGAACGCAGGGCGTCGCCGATATCCTGGTTGGGAAAATTCTGATTGGCAAGCTGTTCGGCCCGGATCACCGTGACCGAAGCCGGGACATTCTTGATCACGGTTTCATATTTGGTCGCGGTGACGGTAATATCATCCAGATATTTGACCGGGATCTCCTTCTCATCCGCTGACGCGGCGCTCCAAACAGTCAGTAAAAAGATGAGCCCCCAGGCCGTTAATAAAAATCCTTTCAATTTTTTCATCATTTGTCCTTTCTTATTTTTACCATTTGTGTTTTTCCAAAAAAAAAGCCGCGAAAGCTTCCCCCTGTTTTTGGGGTATGAGCCTTCGTGGCTTTTACTGATTTATGTAAGGTTCCCGGACCGGTTTATCTGATCCGCATTTTTTTAAGCGGCTTCTGCCGCCGGTTTTAATTGCTTCGGATACCATGGCCGGGCTGTGAAAGTCAAAAGGTTTTTTCAGAAAAAAAATTTTAAAAAATCCTTGAACTTTATGAAAAACTCAAGTAGTTAAACCCCATTGAGCGGAAGAATCCGCCTGTTGTAAAGAACAAGGGCATTGCCCGGTTGAAATACCCCCCTGCCGTAAGACAGGGGTAAGATAAAGATAAGGCCAGGAAGGTCAGGTATCCGAGAGATACCCCTTCCCGGCCTTTTTTTGTTTATGGTGTTTGGGAATAACGATTAACAAGCAAAAGGAGAAAATGATGCAGCAAATGGAAAACGTCATGTATGTGGACAATGCGCCCGGCTCCGTTGACCCGGACGGGATCTTTTTTGTCCAGGTGGATGCCTCCCTGTGCCAGGCCTGCGGGGAATGCGAGTCCCACTGCGCCACCGGCGCCATCCAACCTATTAATGAGAAAGGTATTCGGCAGGTGATTCATCCGGCCGCCTGTATGAACTGCGGGCAGTGCCTGATTAACTGCCCCTATGGCGCCATCTATGAGGGCGTCAGTTTTGTCAATGAGATCTTTAAAAAACTCAAGGACCCTGACACCATCGTGGTCTCCATGCCTGCCCCGGCCGTACGCTACGGTCTGGCCGAAGCCTTTGGCGAGCCCACCGGCACCTATGCCGCCGGAAAAATGCACGCCGCCCTCAAGGCCATGGGATTTAATTATGTCTGGGACAATGAATTCACCGCGGATGTGACGATCATGGAAGAAGGCACGGAACTCATCCAGAGGATCAGTAAACCCGATAAGGAGAAACCTTTGCCCCAGTTCACCTCCTGTTGTCCGGCCTGGATCAAATTTGTCGAATCCTTTTATCCGGACCTCATGCCCCATATATCCACCTGCAAATCCCCCATCGCCATGCTGGGGCCTCTGTCCAAGACCTATGGGGCCCACGAAACCCATAGCCCGGCCAAAAAAATCTATACGGTGTCCATCATGCCCTGCATCGCCAAGAAATATGAAGGGCTGCGGCCCGAGATGGCGGACAGCGGATTCAGGGACATTGACGCCACCATCACCACCCGTGAGCTGGCCCATATGATCAAGACAGCAGGAATTGATTTCAAAGCCCTGCCCGACCGGGACCCCGACCCGGCCCTGGGGGCGTCCACCGGCGCCGCCACCATCTTCGGAACCAGCGGCGGAGTCATGGAGGCGGCCCTGAGGCTGGCCTATGAAGTCCTTTCCGGAGAAAAACTGGCCAAACCGGATATCCTTCCCGTTCGCACCAAAGAAGGGATCAACACCGCCGATATCAAGGTGCCCAAGTTCGGTACGGTCAAGGTGGCCGTTGCCAGCGGGCTGGGCAATGCGGCCAAATTGTGTGAAGAGGTCAGGGCCGGAAAATCGCCCTATCATTTTATCGAAATCATGTCCTGTCCGGGTGGATGCGTTAACGGCGGGGGCCAGCCCCTGAACCCGGATGTCCGGACATCTTCCCTTGCCCGGGATATCAGACTGGCTGTGAATAAACGGCTGGGCCTGTCCGGCCTGGCTGAAAAAGGAGGTGCATAATGACCAAGGCATTCACTATGTCAAGACGCGGTTTTATCAAAGTCGCAGGGATTACCGCAGGATGTACGGTGATGGGGCTGCCCCTGGGCGTCTGCTCCGCCGCTGAAAAAACCGGGTTTGTGGAAAAACGGCAGCAGTCTGTTTACAAGACCGATGCCGAAATTTACAAAATCCGTAAATCCCAGGACAATCCCATGATCAAAAAGCTGTATGATCCCAAGACCGGTTTTTTTCATGACGGCCCCGGCGGCCATCTGGCCCATCACCTGCTGCATACCCATTACAATGATCGCAGCGGCGGGATCAAGGCCCTGAAAGCCGCCGGTTTTAAACTGAACGTATAACCGGCGGGCAGCAAAGACATTCCTCACACACCCCCGGCCTGCGGGAAGGACTTGCTCTGATCTTTAGGGACAGGGGTTTTACATAAAAATTCATATTTGCAAGGAAGATGTCCTGGACATGAAAAAACGTATCGGGGTCATCGGGCTTGTGGCTGATCCGTCCATGGAAACCCTTTCCAGGGTCCGCCACGTGCTGTCGGACCATGCGGCTTTGATCATCGGAAAAATGGAAATTGCCGACGTCATCCGTGACGTCACGGTCATGGCCCTGGCCATTGAGGCCACCACGGACGAGGTGGGCGCCCTCACCGGGAAACTGGGCAACCTCCCCGATGTCCGTGTCAAGACCAGCCTGATATGACGGACGGGATCAATGCAAAGGAGATTTCCGTGAAACAGTCCCATTCAGATTATCCGATGAAACCACCAGGGGTGCTCCTGATTTTCATCTGCCTGTTGATGATGTTTTGCCCGGCGACGGCCCCTGGGGCAGATCCCGCCGGCAAAGAAGAGGAGCCGGTAACGGCCCTGGATACCATTATCATCACCGTCCACGGCCAGGCCTGTCCCGCCTCTTTGACGCCGGGGGGCGTGGGTGTGGTCACTTCTGAGGATATGGAAGAGGCCCACCCGGTCAGCCTGACGGATGTCACCCGGTATATTCCGGGCGTTGAAAAAACCTCGGATTCCCCCTGGGGATCGGACATTAATATCCGGGGGCTGAGCCGCAACAACGTCCTCTTTCTCATTGACGGGTGCCGGGTCAATACGGCTACGGACATCAATGCCCGTTTCGGCCTGGTCAATCCCCAGGACATTGAGCGGGTCGAGGTCATCAAGGGCCCCGTCAGTGCGCTTTACGGCTGGGGCGCCATGGGAGGCGTGGTCAACGTCATTACCCGGAAAGGAAAGTATTCCACCGTGGGCCGGGTCAGCGGGGAAATGGCGGGCAGCCTTTCCAGCAACCCCGGGGGAGGCGGGTTGTACGCCAATGCCGCCTATGGAGACCCGGATTTCAGACTGTTTGCTTCAGGCGGGTACCGGGACTATGACGACCGGGAGACCTCCGGCGGAGAAACCCTTCACAACAGCCAGTTTCAGGATGCCTATGCCAAACTCAACAGCGGGTTCAAATGGAACGACAGCAATGAGACCATTTTCGACTTTCAACAGGTAGAGGGCCGGGATATCGGTATTCCCGGCAAAGGTTTGTCCCTTCCCGAAGGGCCGGATGTGACCTATCCGGAAACCAGCCGGATGCTGTGCGCACTGACCCATACCATGAAGCCAGAGGCCTCAGTGCTGACGGAATCCAGTGTCAAGCTCTATCTCCAGGAGGTGGATCGCCTGGTCCGGCTGAACTCCTTTCCCAAGGCATCTCCCATTGACCGCCTGGAGCCGGGGGCGGACCACCGCACCCTGGGAATGACATGGACCAACCGGTTCACCCTTGATCCGCATTCCCCGGTGGTGGGCATGGATCTCTTTGAATGGCGGATCGATGATTCCGAGCGGTACCGCTATTTAAAAAACGGCCGGGTCAGCGTTGACAGCAGCCTGGGCAATGTTTCTCAGACCGTGGGCGGACTCTTTGCAGAAGACAACTGGTCCCTGACCGAGGCCTTAACCCTGAATATCGGGGCCAGGATCGATCTTTCCCAGGTGGAAAGCGATGACCTCTACAACTGGATCATTCCCCCGGCGGCCAGCCAGACCCGGGTTTTGGTCAGAAAAGGCCGGACAACCCATGACGAAAGCTGGCAGGCCCATGCCGGGATCACCCGGAAATTTGCCGGCCCATGGTCTGCCACGGCGGTTGCGACAGCCGCCTACCGGCCCCCGGACCTCATGGACCTGTTCAAATACATTGACCTGGGAAGCGGGGTCGCGCTCTACGGCAACCCGGATCTTGATCCCGAGCGGTCCACCTTTTTTGAAAGCGGCCTTCACTATGTTTCAAAGCGATTTAAGGGTTCAGGATCTGTGTATGTCAACCATATTACAGACCTGATCACGGAATTGCAGCAAAGCCCGTCGGAAATCCGCATGGAAAACGTGGACCGGGCCTTGATCTATGGAAGCGATCTGTCCCTGCAATGGCGGATCACTGAGACCTGGACCACCCAGGCCGACCTGGCCTGGACCCGGGGAGAGAACAAGACCTCCCATGAGCCCCTGCCCTTTATTGCTCCTTTGAACGGAAGACTTGCCCTCCGGTATGAGTCCGACGGCCGCAGGGGGTGGTGGGCGGAAATGGCCCTGGACTGGGCCGCTGCCCAGGACCGGACCCCGACGGGTCAAAACCCGTCGGAAAATTGGCAAACGGTTGACCTGACCGGGGGATACCGGTTCAAGGCCATGGGCCTGGATCACACCTGGATACTCAGTGTCGCTAATTTGCTGGATGAAAATTACAGCAATTATTTATCCACTTCCCGGGGCCTGGAACTGAAAGAGGCCGGCGCCAGTATCTCGGGCACCTGGAAAATTCAATTTTAGGAGGCCCATGAAAAAAATAGTGGTGGTCGGCATGGGGGATGTGCTGAAAGGAGATTATGGGGCCGGTTGCACTGTCCTGGAAAAACTGGCTGAAACACTGCCTGGAAACGATATCGACTATGCCTATCTCGGGGAAGACACCCGTTTCGGCTGCGGGTTTTTATATGGAATGGACCTGGCCTTTGTTGTCGGCGCCCTGAACCTTTCAGGCAGGCCCGGCGATCTCCATGTCTGGACGGATGACGTCTTTTGGCGGCATGCCCCGTGGATGATCGGAGAATTCCCGGTCATCCATGGATTGACCGAGGCCCTGGCCCGCACCGAATTGGCCGGAGGCCTTCCCAAACAACTGTGCTTTCTCTTTATAGAACCCCGGACTTCAGAGGGCTATACGATTTCCGACCCGGTGCAAAAGGCGGTCATGAAAGCCGTACAGCGAATTCTTCAGGAAGTTCGGCAAGAACAATGAAAATTATAATCAATAAACGCCTGGAGCATCATGACCACGAGCATGATCACGATCATGACCATGCCCATGATGACCCGTTGGAAAAGGAGAACTGCCATGATAATGCCGGACGGATTTTACGTCATCCACCAACCCAAACAAAAAATTCCCGGTCTGTTTGACCTGCACAAACGGGGCCGGTTCAAAACCCGGCCCTTTGTCACCCGGGACTGGGATTACCGGGTGATCGCCAATACGGATCAAATTGTAAAGCTGCTCTATGCCTACCTGGTTGAAGAGCATACCATTGATCCGGAAACCCGTATCCCGTATAATTTCCTGGTCAAGGGAATTCTGATGGACCTCAATGCAAGCCTGGCCCTTGATACGGAAAGCCTGTCCGAACTCATACCGGACAAGGTGATCCGGGAAGCCATAACAACGGCCCATGAAGAATGGCGCAATGCTTATGTTCCCATGGCAAGCGGGAATTTGGCGGACCCCCAGGCCCTCACAAAAAAAATCAGGGCCTCCGTTGTCGACAACCGGGCTACCCTGTGCAGGCAACTGGCAAGCGCAAACCAGGACTGGGTCACGGCGGCCCTGCCCCGGCTCATCCAGTACTATACCTTCGGCCTGGAGCCCTCGGTAAAGCAGCAATTGCATGACCATTACCGGGATTTGGGAGGCGAGGCCGATGAAACCCAGTTGCTCCGCAAAGTCGCCCTCTTCTACCGGGTTTATGAAAATGACGGGAACAATCTCCTGCAAAAACCCGACGCCAGCCTCTGGAAAAACGAGGAGGAAATCTGGAACTGCTGGGCCGGATTTACCGGTTCGGAAACAGAGGCCGGGCGGATTTGCGATGCCATGGACGCCGTTTTCCGCCCCCTGGTCCAACAGATGGCGGCCTGATCGACGATGGGAAGGCGCCCGGGACTATGTGTCCGATCTTGGCACCCATAACGGACCCATGGAAAATATCCGGGATTTTTGTTGACAAGATAAAGGATATTAATGTAGGTAGCACTACACACAATATCATCTGAAGATGATGCTGGACTAAGATACAACACCGGCGCCGGATTTTTAAACCGGCGCCTTGAATACCCTATAAAGCCAAGAAGGTTATCCCGGTATAAAGAACCGGGGCAAAAACTTCTTGGCTTTTTTATTTTACGGCAGGTTTACGGGCCGGACAAGCCCGGCATGGAAGGATCAGGGAAAAAGCGATGGATGACGGAACAAATCCATGAAGAAAAAAATATGTATCATTGACGGTCACGGCGGCGGCATCGGCGCCACCCTGATCAAATAT
>DZCR01000120.1 GCA_022736495.1 Desulfobacca acetoxidans | reverse complement strand
CGAATGTTAAGATAATTTTGGCCCATAACGCTCCGAGACAAAAAGAAAATTTTATCTGCTGAAGGACGGATAATTCCCTGCCGCCAAAATATCCCATCCCAGAGGATTGAGCAAGACTCCATCACTTTCAGACAGGAGACCAAAAGATGCCATATAAAGAGATAACCTTCGAGCAGAGGGACAAGATTGCCATCTTGACCTTGAATCGGCCGGACGTGCGCAATGTTATCACCGAAGAGGCGATGATTGAGGAGATCGTGGATGCCTGCCAGAAGGTGCAGGATGACCTCGCGATCAGCGTCATGATCCTCACCGGGGCCGGGAGCGCCTTTTCGGCCGGCGGCAATGTCAAGGAGATGTATGAGAAAAAAGGGACCTTCGCCGGGGACCCGGACCAGATTCGCACTAATTACCGCCGGGGTATACAGAGAATCCCCTTGGCCTTCCAGCGCCTGGATGTCCCGACCATCGCCGCGGTCAACGGACCGGCCATCGGGGCAGGCTGTGATTTAACCTGCATGTGCGATATCCGCATCGCCAGCGACAAGGCTCGATTCGGCGAGACCTTCGTCTCAGTGGGCCTCATCCCCGGCGATGGCGGCGCCTTCCTGCTGCCGCGGGTCCTCGGCTACTCCAAGGCCCTGGAAATGGCCTTTACCTGCCGGGTGATCGACGCCGCCGAGGCCCTGCGCCTCGGCCTGGTGAGCGAAGTGGTGGCGCCCGAGAGACTCCTGGAGCGTGCCCTGGAAATCGCCGCCGAGATCGCCAGGCAGCCCGGCCGGATTTTGCGCCTGGCCAAGCGCCTGTTCAGTCTGGTGCAGGGCAAAAGCCTGGAAGAGACCCTGGAAATCTCCGCCGCCTTTCAGGCGCTCTGCCATAATACTCCGGAACATATGCAGGCCCTGGCCGCCTTTTTTGCCAAGCAGAAGGAGCGGAGTTCCAGGTAGGGCAGTCCGCGACTCGCTCCCGGCGGCCTTCGAATTCAGATTAGTTGAATACGGAATTTCTCCACCAGATGATGAGGATGGTAGGACATCTTTGCCATGCGGAGGCCCGGTACGCCCAGATCCTGTTCCCGGTTGATAAATGGCACCTGGGACCAAGAATGCCGGCAAAATTCCTGATTGATGACGGCATACAATCCCTGCACCTAAGGATTGGCCTTTCAATATGGACTACCGCGGTGTCGTTTTTGAGCAGCTCCGCTTTCTGGCCACCGGGCCCAACTCCGCCTCTACTGAAAAGTTCTTAAAAGAGGAAAGGGTATCTGCTAAATGCTGTAGTCGCTAAACAAACAACTCCTTAGCAAGGATACCCTATGCTCTCCTTTGAGCCTCTTGAAAAAGTCTTTGTTTGAGTTGATTTTTTGAATCGGAAGAGATAGTCTCTACATGCTTCTTCAGAAGAAAACCTTGATTCAAACTCAGCGATTGTTTCGGGGTAATCTTCCATACTACTACTACATCTTGTGGCTACTGGAGTCAATTGAATAGCCCTATTAATTTCTCCGGGAGCGCCAGAATCCAGCCCCATAAATTCCTAATTGCCCGACGGCAAAAGTGATATATTAATACCGTCGGCGTTCGCTATGGACAACCATATGACCAAGATCATGCTTATTCAGGCGCAGCCCGTGTCCCCACTAAACAGCCGGGATAATCCGGCTCGGGCCGTTAAACTGCTGGAGACCTGCCGGGGCCAGGATGCTGACTTGATCTGCTTTCCCGAGTATTTTCCCTTCACCGGCGAGGCCGAATTGGCCGCGGCCGCGGCGAGCCTTCAGGCCTATGTCGTCGCCGGGCTGGTAGAAGCCTCCGGAGGACTGCATTACAATACTGCCACTTTGTTCGACCGCCGGGGCCGTATACTAGGTCGCCAGCGCAAGCACAACGTGGGCCGACTGGAGAGGCGGGGCTTCGGGGTAGTCCCCGGTAAGGGCTGGCAGGTCTTTGACACCGATTTCGGCCGCCTGGGCCTACCGGTGTGCATCGACTTTTGGGGCCAACCCGACGCCGCCAGGCAACTGGCGGCCCTGGGGGCCGATCTCATCATCAATCCCTCCATTTTTCCCATCCTTCGGGGCCACTGGCAAACCGGTGCCTTGACCCGAGCCTTCGACTATTACCTCCCGGTGGTAGCCGTCAATACGGCCAGCACTGTGGTTGACATCGGCGGACGTCGCTATCCCTTACAAGGGGGGCGTTCCTTTGCCATCCAGCCCCAGGTGCCGGCGGACGATACCGACTTGGCCCGCCTAATCAAGGCCTGGGATGACCTGACCGCTTGGATCGTGGTCCAAGGAAACGACGACGAGGCCGTAATCGCCGTCAATCTGGACCTGGAAGGCCCTCGGCACTGGCGCCTGATCATCAGGGAACGCTTCGGCATCCGGGGATGATCCGGCCCTTGTGGCATGACTTTGTTGGATCATCTCCGACACTTATTTTCCTTTCTCAGGAACTTAAGCCACCAAGGAGGATTATCGCAGGTATTTGGGCCATAAATAATAATTGCAAGGCCTTTTAATGGTTTGGTGTTTAGCTTATTGAATGATATCCTGCCAATAATTTTTTTTTCTGACAATTGCGAGACTTAAGTTGAGTAGGGGACCAAGCCAGGTCCCAAACAATACGGAGGCAGATATGGAACTTCTAGAAGGCTTAACTTCCCGAAAAAGCATAAGGGGATTTACTTCCCAGAGTGTGCCTCGGGACCTCATTGCCCGGATCCTGGAAACGGCATGCTGGTCTCCTTCCTGGGGGAATACTCAGCCCTGGGAACTCTTGGTAGTACAGGGGAACAAGGTGAAGCAACTCACCCAGGAATTAGTGGCCGCATTTGAGGGAAAGGTGTCTCCCAACCCCGATGTCCCTATGCCGCAAACCTTTCCTGATGCCTATAAATCCCGGTACACGGCCTGCGCCGCTGGTCTTTTGGGAACCATGGGCATCCACCGTGAGGATAAGGCGAGCCGGTGGACGCACATGCTAAACATGACCGGAGCCTTTGGCGCGCCAGTGATTATCTACGTCATTTTCAATGCTGAGCTGACCGAGCCCTACACCATGTTTGACCTGGGGGCTATCACCCATGCTATCTGCCTGGCGGCCCACGCAGTGGGGCTGGGGACCTGCATTGAAGCGCAGGTAGCCCTCTATCCCGATCTGATTCGAAAACACCTCAATCTTTCTGCATCTCGTAAAATCGTAGTGGGTATTGCCTTGGGCTATCCTGATTCAGGGGCCCCGGTCAACGCCTTTCGTACCGGTCGGGAGCCGTTGGAGAAAATTGTGCGTTGGGTAGAATAATCCACTTGAATATGACCTAAATTGAGCGATTCCAACTGAGTAGCTAACCGGCTGTGTCTATCAAGACCCTGCTTCTTGCGCCAGAATCCACGGTGAGCACGGTTGTGGCCCTGCGCGGCCTCCTACTTCTTTTTCACCACCAGCACCGGGCATTTGGCGTGGCCAATGACCCGCTCGGCTACGGAGCCCATCAAGAGTCGTTTTAGGCCGGTGCGGCCGTGGCTGCCCACGATGATCAGGCTGGCCTCCTTAAACAAGGCGGCATTGACGATGGCTTCATCCGGCCGCCCCATGGGAATCATGGTGTCCAGGGTGAAGCCCTCCTTTTTGGCGGTCTGTTCCAAGGTTTGGATCACCTGCGTAGCTGCGGGTGTATCCCGGTCATCTGTGGCCACTGAAACCGCAGTCATGGCGCTGCCCATGGTTTGGGCCAGGCCGAGGGCTTCCTCCCAGGCGGCCTGGCTGAAGGCTGAGCCGTCACAGGCCACCAGAAGCCGTGCAAAGCTTAGGGAGACTCTCTGGGGCACCACCAGGACGTGGCAGGGACTGTGTCCAATGACCCGGGCGGTAGTGCTGCCCATGAGCAAGCGGGTCAGGCCGGTATAGCCGTGGCGGCCCATGATGATCAGATCGGGCTTAAGTTCCTGGGCTTCTTCCATGATGCCTTCATAGGCCGAGGAACTGCTGCGGGTCCGGGTTTCCAGGGTTACTCCCTGCTTGGCCGCCTCGGCTTTCTGTCTCTCCAAACGATCCTTAACCGCGGTTTCCTGGGCTTCCATCAACTCCAGATTGATCACCGGGGGCGCCAGAGTATCCGGCGATTGTAGCTCATAACCCGCCAAAAAGTAGATCACTTCCAGGAGAAAAATTTTACTCCCGCTGGTTTGGGCCAATTGGAGGGCGGCGGCGATGGCCCCTTCGCTATCGGGGGAGCCATCGGTGCACACGAGGATTTTCGGAAACAGTGATAATTGATTGGCAGTCATAATTACTCTCCAACAAAAAGCGATAAAGAGGTGATTTTTCCTCACCAGAGAAATGCCCAGACCGAAATCGAAATCTCTATCCCTTCTTGACCACCAGGACAGGACAGGGGGTCTGGCCAATGACTCGTTCGGTAACGCTCCCCATAAGCAGCCTTTTTAATCCGGTACGGCCTTGGCTGCCCATGATGATCAGGTCGACCTCATTTTTGATGGCTTGATGGATGATCCCGGCATCCGGGGCGACTCCCTGGGGAGATACCCCTTTCAACGGCATACCGGCCTGGTTGGCGGCGGTAAGCATCTTATGGACCAAAGCTTTGGCTTCAATGATGTCGCCCTCCTCGGGAGCCACCGCAACGGCGATCAACTGGCTCGCCGCCTGCTTGGCCATAGACAGGGCGAGTTCCCAGGCTGCCTCACTGTGGGGCGAACCGTCTGAAGCGACGAGAATGCGCTGAAAACCAATGGTTCCGCCTCGGGGCACCACCAGGATGTTTACCGGGCTGTGGGCGATGACCCGGGCGGTAACGCTGCCCAAAAAGATGTCGGCCAGACCGTGTTTGCCTCGCCGGCCCATAATCACCAGGTCGGGCTGAATTTTTCCGATTTCCGCCACAATGGCGGCATGGGGCTGCTGGCCTTCGGGCATCAGAAGCTGGACGGGCACCTTCAGTTTGGCGGCCTCGGCCGCGATGACCTTCATGTTTCTCTGCGCCTCTTGTGCCAGGGAGCTCTTGAGGTCAGGCATCACCGCCTGAAATTCCGCCACAATTTCCAGGACGTGCACAACGAAGATCTGGCTGCCGCAGGCCTTGGCCAAATGCAGGGTACCGGCCACCGCGTTATTCCCCCCTGCGGAGTCGTCGGTGCAGACCATTAATTTGTCCCATCTGGCGGGACAGACCAGTGCCGGGAAGATGTCCAGATGATTTTTCATATCGCGCCTTAACCGGGTTGGTTGTTTTAACCCACCGGCTCAGTGCCGGCCTCTCCGGTTTTCTCCTCCTCACCCGGCCGCTTATAGTGGCTGGTCAAGAAAAACTACCCCGGCTACCTTGAGCAGGATAATACTTTATCAGCCTAAAAGTAAGCCTTAAAACGTCAGGCATTCACATTCTAGCGAGCACGGGATTAAATTACGTTGCGCAGATTTTTCTCAAATTCCAGGTTTTCCTGGTTTCTCCCTGTTAAGTTTCCGTGGGACGAATACCGTCCCAGCACTTGAGGCAGAGATTTTCTCGTGGGATGCCAAGGGCATCCACAAAGGCCGCCAAGCTATTGTATTTGACTGAATCGGCCCCGATCTGATTTGCCACCCAGTGCTCTAAATCCCGCAACTCCTCCAGAGAGATGATGTCGCCGCGATACTGATATTTGCGGGCCATCAGTTCCTCGTAAGTCCGGGTAGAAATACCAAAGTCACAAGGATACATGAGGGGCGGACAGGCGACCCGCACATGCACCTCCCGGGCCCCGGCCCTTTTCAGGTCCAACACTTTATTGAGAATCTGCGTCCCCCGCACAATGGAATCATCGCACAGGACAATGCGTTTATCTTTGACCGCGTGATGGAGCACGGAAAGCTTGCGTTTGGCCATTTTCTCCCGGGCTATCTGGGTCGATTGGGTATAGCTGCGGTCCGCATAGCGGTTATAGAGAAAGACCTCCTGGAAATTCAGGGAGGAGCGCCTGTGGTAGCCAATGGCGTGGCCGATACCGGACATGGGCACGGGGGCCACCAGGTCGGCATCCAGACCACCTTCGTCCAGGTCCCTCTGGGCCAGGCTGGCACCCAGGTTATTCCTGGCCTGCAGGACATAGAGGCCTTCCATCATCGAATCGATGCTGGCAGTATAAGCCCATTCAAAGGCGCAATACGCCCGGCGGGGAGAAGGCAGTTGCTCCAAGGTGGTAAACCCCTGAGCATTGATGAGTACAATCTCCCCGGGGAGTACGTCCCGAACCACTTCCAAATCCAAATTCTGGAGGGCCCGGGATTCGGAACTGACGGCAAACTTGCCATGCCCTTGTCCCAGGATCAGCGGCCGAAAGCCGTAGATATCCCGCGTGGCATAAATGCCATCCCGGGTGAGAATCACCAAGGAGTAAGCGCCCCTGATCTTCTCGGCCAGGGCGGTGAAGCCAGCCACCGGATCGGGCTGCTCCAAGAATATCTTGGAGATAAGCTCGACATTGTAGCCGCGCCAGAAGGCTATGCCCCGGCCCATCATCTCCCGGATTAATTCCTGGTCATTGATGATGTTGCCGCTAAAGGCCACGGCGATCTCGCCCTGGAGGGATTGCCATTTGACGGGTTGCCGCTCCTTGAGGCTCACGTGGCCAATCCCCCAGCTTCCCGGCAGGTTCTCCAGATCTTGCTCGGTGAAGCTGGTTAAGACTTTGCCGTGGTGCGTGATCTGGCTCACCTGGCCATTGCAGGTGGCGATGCCGCAATACTCCTGGCCGCGGTGCTGCAAAAAGTCGATGCCCTGGAAAATCTCATAAGCACAAGGGCCATCTGAGTAGATAGCAAAAATTCCGCAGTTGTCCCGAATCGAATTTTTCATGGGTTACCCCGGATTTCCATAAGGGCGCAGCCTGGAGTTGTGCAGCTATTTGATGCCCGCATGATAGTTCTGCAGTGACCTGACCTGGCTGCGGCCCCGGCGAATTTCCGCAATGCCCCTGGCCGCGGCCAGCGCTCCGGCCAGGGTAGTGATATACGGAATCTTATATTTGATGGCGGCCTTGCGGATATAAGAATCGTCATGTTTGCTCAGTTTGCCGCTGGGAGTGTTGACGATCAGGTTGATCTCCTGGCTCTTGATGGCATCCACGATATGTGGCCGCTCCTCGTGCAGCTTGGAAATAAGCTCTGATGCGATACCCTGTTCCGTCAGAAACCTGTGCGTCCCCAGGGTTGCCTTGATCGTAAACCCCAAATGGGCAAATTGCCGGGCCACCTCCAGGACGGCGGGCCGGTCTTTTTCGGAGACGGTGATCAAAACGGCGCCCTCACAGGGCAGAGTCTGTTTGGCCGCATCCTGAGCCTTATAAAAGGCGGCGCCGAAGGAGTCGGCCATGCCCAGAACTTCGCCGGTGGAGCGCATCTCCGGACCCAGCAGTGGGTCCACCTCTGGGAACATATTGAAGGGAAATACCGCCTCTTTGACCCCAAAATGGGGGATGGTTTTAGGCTCCAGGTTAAGATCGGACAACTTTTTCCCGAGCATGATCTGGGTGGCCAGGCGGGCCATGGGAATATTGCAGACCTTGGAGACCAGCGGCACGGTGCGGGAGGCCCGGGGGTTGGCCTCCAGAATATAGACGGTATCCGCGGCGATGGCGTACTGGATGTTCATCAGGCCCACAACCTTAAGGGCTGTGGCGATCTTGCGGGTATATTCGTAAATGGTGTCCAAGTGCTTGGCCGGGATGCTGATGGGGGGAATGACACAGGCGGAATCGCCGGAATGGATGCCGGCCAGCTCGATGTGCTCCATGACCGCCGGCACAAAGGCATCGGTGCCGTCAGCAATGGCATCCGCTTCCGCTTCGATGGCATTTTCCAGAAACTTGTCAAGGAGCAGGGGGCGCTCAGGGCTTACCTCGATGGCCGCAGCCACATAGTGCCGCAGCATCTCTTCATCGTGGATTACCTCCATGGCCCGCCCCCCTAAGACATACGAAGGCCTGACCATGAGGGGGTATCCGATCCTGGCCGCCACCGCCAGGGCTTCCGCAAGGTCTGCGGCCATGCCCGACTCCGGCTGGGGGATGCCCAACTGGCGCATCATCTGCCGGAAGCGGTCCCGGTCTTCCGCCAAGTCAATGATATCCGGGGAGGTGCCCAGAATCTTGACCCCAACCGCGGCCAGTTCATTGGCGATGTTGAGGGGAGTCTGGCCGCCGAACTGCACGATCACGCCTTCGGGCTTTTCCTTGACATAGATGCTCAAGACGTCTTCCACTGTCAGGGGCTCGAAATAGAGCTTATCCGAGGTGTCGTAGTCCGTGGACACGGTTTCAGGGTTGCAGTTCACCATGATGGACTCAAAACCCTCATCCCGGATGGCGAAGGCGGCGTGCACACAACAGTAATCAAATTCAATGCCCTGGCCGATGCGGTTGGGGCCCCCGCCCAAAACCATGATCTTGCGCCTTTGGCTCACCTCTACCTGATCCGGGGCGTTGTAAGTGGAAAAATAATAGGCGGCGTTCTCCACCCCGCTCACCGGCACCGGCTCCCAGGCCTGGGCCATCCCCTGGGACAGGCGGCTTTCCCGAATCCGGGATTCCGGCAGGCCCAGCAGTTGAGCCAGATAACGATCGGCAAAGCCGTCTTTTTTAGCTCGCGCCAGGAGATCGTCCGGCAAATCCCGGCCCCGGTACTGCAAAATCTCTTCTTCCAGTGCCATCAGTTCCCGCATCTGCTCAATAAACCAGGGCTTGATATAGGTCTTGGCATACAGGGCGTCAACGCTGGCGCCTTTGCGCAAAGCCTCATACATGATGAACTGGCGTTCGCTGGAGGGCTCATTTAAAAGATTCAGGAGTTCATCTAAGCTTTTCCCATGAAAATCTTTGGCGAAACCCAGACCGTACCGCCCGATCTCCAGAGAGCGGATGGATTTTTGGAAGGCCTCTTTATAGGTCTTGCCGATACTCATCACCTCGCCCACGGCCTTCATCTGGGTGCCGAGCTTATCTTCGGCCCCGGGAAATTTTTCGAAGGCCCAGCGGGCGAACTTCACTACCACATAGTCGCCCCAGGGTTCGTATTTCTCCAGGGTGCCTTTGCGCCAGTAGGGGATTTCATCCAGGGTCAAGCCCCCCGCCAGGAGGGAGGAGACCAGGGCGATGGGAAAGCCGGTGGCCTTAGAAGCCAGGGCCGATGACCGGGAGGTGCGGGGGTTGATTTCGATAACCACCACCCGGCCGGTCTTGGGGTCGTGGGCGAATTGAATATTGGTGCCGCCGATGACCCTGATGGCCTCAACAATATCATACGAGTATTTCTGTAAGCGTTTTTGCAGCTCCGGGGCGATGGTCAGCATGGGGGCGGTGCAATAGGAGTCACCGGTGTGCACCCCCATGGCGTCAACATTTTCGATAAAACAGACCGTGATCATCTGGTTTTTGGCGTCCCGCACCACTTCCAACTCCAACTCTTCCCAGCCCAGGACCGATTCCTCCACCAGGATCTGCCCCACCAGAGAAGCGGAAAGTCCCCGGGCGGCGATGGTGCGCAGTTCTTCCAGATTGTACACCAGACCGCCGCCCCAGCCACCCATGGTGTAAGCCGGACGGATCACCACCGGATAACCCAGGTCGTCGGCGATGCCCTCCGCCTCCTCCACGCTGAGGGCGATGGCGCTTGTGGGCATCTCGATCCCCAGCCGGTCCATGGTTTCCTTGAAGGCCAGGCGGTCTTCGCCCCGTTTAATGGCATCCACTTCCACCCCGATCACCCGCACGCCATATTCCTCCAAGGCGCCGGAGTTAGCCAACTCCGAGGACAGGTTTAACCCGGACTGGCCGCCCAGGTTGGGCAAGAGGGCATCCGGCCGTTCGGCCTTGACGATCTCGATCATGGTTGCAAGATTTAGAGGCTCAATATAAGTCGCATCCGCCATGCCCGGGTCGGTCATAATGGTGGCGGGATTGGAGTTGGCCAGGACGATCTCATAACCCAATTGGCGCAGGGCCTTGCAGGCCTGGGTGCCGGAATAGTCAAATTCACAGGCCTGGCCGATGACGATAGGGCCGGAACCGATAATCATAACTTTCTTAATATCTTGACGCTTTGGCATTTTGACTCCTTCAGATCTGGATCGGTGGAGGGGGAAAAAATGGGGCTTTGAGGAATATAGGGAACTGGCCGGACTGGTGTCAAGGATTATTTAACAAT
>DZCR01000119.1 GCA_022736495.1 Desulfobacca acetoxidans | reverse complement strand
CGCCCGCTTCTGGGCACCTGGCAGCAGATCGTCTTGCTGGACTTCGACAACCGGCCCCGGCAGCGCCTGATTCAGGGCCAGGTAATGGGACGCCAACGCACCCACGGGTAACCCCGCCTGTCAAGACAAGCACTCATGGCTACCACCCAACTTACCTTCGAAGATAATTCCCTGGCGCAGGCCCTTTACGGCGAGCACAGCAAACACCTGGCCATCGTCAGCCGCAGCCTGGGAGTGAAGCACCAGGTGCGGGGCAACCGGGTGACCCTCACGGGGCCCGAGGCCGACGTGCGCCTGGCCCAGCGGGTGCTTCAGGAACTCTACGATCTGCTCCAGTCAGGCTATCCGGTCCTGGCCCAGGACGTGCAATATACTATCAAAATTCTCCAGGACAAGGAGAGCGCCTCGGTCAAGGATATCTTCCTGGACACGGTCTATATTTCCGCCATGAAGCGGCGCATCTCCCCCAAAAGTCTCAACCAGAAGCGCTACATCGAGGCCATCCGCACCCACGACATCGTCTTCGGGGTCGGCCCCGCGGGCACCGGCAAGACCTACCTGGCCATGGCCATGGCCGTGGCCGCCCTGATGAACAACGAGGTCATCCGCATTGTCCTGGCCCGCCCTGCGGTGGAGGCCGGCGAGAAGCTGGGCTTCCTGCCCGGCGACCTGGCGGAAAAAGTGAACCCCTATTTGCGCCCCCTTTATGATGCGCTTCATGATATGATGGACTTTGAAAAAGCCACCCGGCTGGTGCAGCGCGGCACCATCGAGGTGGCGCCCCTGGCCTTCATGCGGGGCCGCACGCTGAACGATTCCTTCGTCATCCTGGACGAGGCCCAGAATACCACGTCCGAGCAGATGATGATGTTTTTGACCCGCCTGGGCTTCGGGTCCAAGGCGGTAATCACCGGGGACGTAACCCAGATAGACCTGCCCCCCGGGGCGCGCTCCGGGTTGGTGGAAGCCCGGGACCTGCTCCAGGAGGTGGAAGGCATCGCCTTCGTGCACTTCACCGAACGGGATGTGGTGCGTCATCCCCTGGTGCAGGACATTATTCGAGCCTATGACACCCGCCGGGCCCGGCGGGCCGGTCCTGAGGACGAACCGCCGCTTGCTTGAGAATTTACGGAGGCCCGGCCCGGGTAAGCCGCCCGCGCCGCCGGAGCGCCATGATGCCTGAAAAAGACGTGCCCAAAACCATCAGCCTCATCTTCGGCCTGGGGCGCAATCTGCGCGCCAGATTGCCGAAATCATTATCCGGGAAAAACCTCCTCTCCCCCACGCAGGAGCGCAGCGCCAAAATCGCCGTGCTCATTGTCTTGAGCCTGCTGCTGGCCCTCCTCCTGGCGCCGCGCATTACGGAGCCCGTGGGCAATTACCGGGAGGGGGACGTGGCCCGGGAGAACGTCAAGGCCACCGGCGAATTCCTGGTAGAAGATGTGCAGACCATGGCCAAGAAGCAGCAAGAGCTGATGACCCAAATGCCTCCGGTCTTTGATTTGCAGGAGGAATTGGGGGATCAGGTGCAGCAGCGACTCCAAAAAGCCATGGACTTTATGCGGCGCATCTCCCAGGAAGCCGCGCCGCCGCCCAAGGAGGGCCTGGCTCACTCCAAACCCGCGGTCCCCTATAAGGTTTTTTTAGAGCACAAGCCCGAATTCGACAGTATCCTGGGAGTCATCATCCCCCAACCCACCTTTCACCTGTTGGCCAAAGTCGAATTTTCTCCTTACCTGGAAGCCATGATCAGCCAGGTCCTGAGACAATTTTTCAATAAGGGGGTGATCAGCGGCCGCAGCATCCTCAATCCGGAGCCCCGGGAGATCCTGGTGCGCCGCCTGCCTTCCCACACGGAAACCCTGGTGCGAGCGCCGTTTCCCTTTATCGAATTGGATGACGGACGGAAATCCGCGGCGGGATATTGCCGGGATGTAGCCGTAGAGGTGTCCCCCGCTGATCGCTGGCTGGTGTGCGATCTGACCCAGGCCCTTTTGGTGCCCAATGTTTCCCCCAACTGGGCCGAAACCCATGCGCGTCAGGAAAAGCGCTTGAAAACACTACAGCCCGTCTATTTTCAAGTAAGACGGGGTGAGATTCTGGTGCGGGAAGGTGAGCGCATCACTCCCCTTCACCTGGTGAAATTGCAGGCCCAGAGCAAGATCTACCCCCACAGCCGCGGCCTTCTTATCTTCCTCGGCCTCTTTTTAAGCCTCGCGGTCCTCCTGGCCGTCTCCTATCAGTTGGCCCGAATCGCCCTGCGCCGATTTTCCACCCGGGTGCGGGACCTGACCTTCGTTGCGGCCTTGCTTTTAGGCGGCGCCTTCCTGAACAAGGGGTTTCTGGTGCTGGGGGAGAACCTCTCCCGGAACCTTCCCCTGGTAAGCCAAAATCTGGTGTACCTTCTGCCCCAGGGCTTGGCGGCCATCTTTGCCGCCATGTTTTTGGGCCTGGAAACCGGGGTGGGGGTGGCGTTTCTCAGCGCCACCTTCAGCGCTCTGATGGTGGACAAACCCTTCCCCCTGTTTATTTACTTTGCCATTGCCGGCATGATGGGAGTCTGGGGGGTGAAAAATTGCCGCCGGCGCAACGCCTTGATCCAAACCGGCCTGTGCATCGGCTTGGCCAATATGGTCCTGCTGGCGGCCTTCAAATTGTGGGAATTTCCCTTTACCGGTAGAGATTTGCTCGTCGGCGAGAGTTTTGCCCTGGGGGGCGGCATCCTCACCGGCGTTCTGGCCCTGGGGCTGACTCCCATCATGGAGTCGTTGTTTCGCTACTCTTCCGATATCCGCCTGCTGGAACTTTTGAACCTGGATCAGCCCATGTTGAAGGAACTGATGCTCATTGCCCCGGGCACTTACCATCACTCCATGGTGGTGGGTCAGATGGTGGAAGCCGCGGCGGAAACCATCGGCGCCAATCCCATGCTGGCCAAGGCCGCGGCCTATTATCACGACGTCGGCAAGATCAAAAAGCCGGCCTATTTTGTGGAAAATCAGATGGGCGGGGAAAACAAGCACGAGAAGCTGGCCCCTTCCATGAGCAGCCTGATCCTTATCTCCCATGTCAAGGACGGCGTGGACCTGGCCCAGAAACACAAGCTGGGTGAGGCTATCGCCGAGATCATCCGCCAGCATCACGGCACCAACCTGATCTCTTATTTCTTCCACAAGGCCAAGACCCAGGCGGCCAACCCCAACCAGGTCAAGATAGAGGATTACCGCTATCCCGGCCCCCGGCCCCAGACCAAGGAAGCCGGGCTGGTGCTGTTGGCGGATCAGGTGGAGGCGGCCTCCCGGACCCTGACGGACCCTACCCCGGCGCGCATTCAGGGCATGGTTCAGAAGATTATCAATAACGTCTTTGCGGACGGCCAGCTCGATGAATGTGAACTCACTCTGAAAGATCTCCATCACATCGCCCGGAGTTTCAACAAGATCCTGAGCGGCATCTTTCACCAGCGCATACAATACCCCCAGGCCGCGGACAAGAAAAAGAATAATGAAGATCTGGATAAGCAACCGCCAAAGAAAAACGGTCATAAGCCAGGAGAACCTCAGGAAAAAAGCCGCGAAGATCTTAAGCGCCTTGGGATGGTCTAACGGGGAGCTGAGCCTCACCCTGATCAATGACCGGGCCATGGCCCGCCTGAATAAAGCCACCTTCGGGCGTCGCGGCCCCACCAACGTCATCTCCTTTCCTCTGGATGCCGTGTCTGCCCCCGGCGCACTGAGCCCGGCTCAGGCCCGCAGGGACACGGCGAGCCATGCCACCACGGGCGAACTAAAGCCAGGCCCACCGGCGTCCCTTGGTGAAGTAGTGATCTCCCTGGAAACCACCCGCCGTCAGGCCCAGGAATCCGGCTGGCCCTGGCGCGAACTCCTTGATTTTTACCTGATTCACGGCATCTTACATCTGCTGGGCTACGACCACGAGGACCCCGCGGCCGCCGCGTCCATGAAGGCCCGGGCCGGGGAATTGATGAGTGTGCTCTACCCCGGACGCCAGTGGGATCATGAAATGTAGAGCATCCACAAGTTCCTTCCTTTTATCTTCTCTCTCCTTTGAGAACTTCCATTTTTATTTCGGTTGCCGGCCGGACCATAAGTGCCTAAATGCGTAACATAAAATGCAACAAATGGTTGCCGCTGGCCAGGCAAAAGGATTATAAATATATATTTGTGCCACTTTTATAAGGGAGGATCTCCTTGCCCCGATTGGAAGTAAACGTTGATCATGTGGCCACCCTGCGCCAGGCCCGGCTTATCGATGAGCCGGACCCGGTAACCGCCGCGGCCCTGGCTGAGCTGGCCGGCGCCGACGGCATCATTGTCCACTTACGGGAAGACCGGCGCCACATTCAGGACCGGGACCTGGAACTGTTGCGGCAGACCATCAAGACCCGCCTCAACCTGGAGATGGCTGCCACTCCGGAGATGCTGGAAATTTCCCGGGGGGTGAAGCCCGACCTGGTGACCCTGGTGCCGGAAAAACGCCAGGAACTTACCACCGAAGGGGGTCTGGAAGTGGCAGGAAATAAGGCCTTTCTGCAAAACTACCTCCAAGACCTGAAGGAAACCGGCCTGCGGGTCAGCCTCTTCGTGGACCCGGTGACGCCGCAGATCGACGCGGCCAAAGACGTGGGGGCCGAATGGGTGGAGTTACACACCGGTACCTACGCCGACGCCCTTACCCGGGCCGAAGCCACCCGGCTCTTCCAGGAACTCCTTAACGCCGCCCGGCACGCCCGCAGTCTGGGGTTGAAGGTCAAGTGCGGCCACGGCCTCAACTATCGCAACATCAAGCCCTTCCGGGGGCGGGAGGAGTTCGCCGAGTTCTCCATCGGCCACAGTATCATGGCCCGGGCCATCCTGGTGGGTATCGAGCGCGCCGTCCGGGAAATGGTGGAGCTGATCCGGTGGTAAAATAGCAATTAGCAGTTAGCAATTAGCTTTTCAGCAAAAACCCGCGGCCCGATGAAGGTTTCTATGTAGGGCGGGCACTGCCCGCCGTAAGTCCTTTCGCCTCGTTCCCTGGTTCACACTTGGGAACGCAAGGTAACAGGGTTTCATGAACAATCTTGATAAGGATAAGGGCACCAATGGCAAATCCGACAGCGAGCAGATGAAATCGCTAGCTTTCGGCATGGTCAGCGCCATCAGCCGGCTGCTGGTGGAGAAAGGCTTTGGTCAAAGGCCTCTGGACATCGTGGAAGCCCTGGCCTTTGCCATGTTTATCATCGCGGATACGTATTCCTTGGCTAAACCCGAAAAGGACCAGGCCCTGGCAGTGATCCATGGTTTTTACGATGATATGCAAGAGCATTTTATCAATAAGGTCATCATCGCAGATCATAATATAAGTGATACTGCCGAGATTCAGTCGGTCTCGGATAAATTCCATGATCTCAGCCGCAGCAGATATGCGCAGTATGGGGAAAGATTCAAACAGGATATTTCTGACCCAATGACCCTGTCCTGCCCGACCACGGTGAGCTATCTGTTGGATAATCTTTTTATCGAACCCTTAAGTAATGAAGAAAAAATTCAATTGCTGGGACCGGTGTCGGATAAAGTCCTCTATTTTTGGACCGGCTGCGTGCAGAATTTTAGTTAAATAGTTTCCATTCGGAAACTCCTTCTCCCCTGGTGGGCCCCTTAAGGGGGAGGGAAAATAAGGGCCTTCCGAATGAGCACTCAATAAATTACTTACTCGTTCCGAAACAGGAAAAGCTGGGGAGCGAGGGGAAGTTATGGGAGGCTTGCAATAAAAAAACTCATCGACCTGCATACCCACTCCACCGCCTCGGACGGATCTTATCCCCCGGCGGAGGTGGTGCGCCTGGCTAAAGCAGGGGGCCTGGTAGCCATGGCCCTCACTGACCATGACACCGTGGACGGCCTGCCCGAAGCCGTGGCCGCGGGGGAGACTTATGGGGTGGAGGTCATCCCCGGGGTGGAGATCAGCGCCCAGTATCCCGGCGGCACCATGCACATCCTGGGGCTGTTCATCGAGTATCAGGATGGCCGCCTGGATGAGCGCCTGGCGGTGCTCAAGCAGGCCCGCATCGACCGCAACCCCCAGATCATTAAAAAGTTGAACGATCTGGGGGTCATGATCACTATGGCCCGGGTGGAGGAAATCTCCGGCGGCGGCCAGGTGGGCCGGCCCCACATCGCCCGGGCCCTCATGGAAGCGGGCTACGTCGCCAACCTCCAGGAGGCTTTCGATAAGTTCCTGGGCTACCAGCGCGCCGCTTACGTCAGCAAGTTCCGGTTTCCCCCGGACCAGGCCCTGGCCATGATTCGCGCAGCTAAGGGCATACCGGTCCTGGCCCACCCCTTCACCCTCAATCTGGGCTCGGCCTTCGCCCTGAAGAACCTGCTCATCGCACTGAAAGACCTGGGGTTGGCGGGTCTGGAAGTCTTTTACTCGGAGCACTCCCCGGAGCAGGAAACCCTGTACCTGAAGCTGGCCCGGGAATTGGACCTGGTAATCAGCGGCGGCTCCGACTTCCACGGCCTCAACAAGCCGGAGATCACCCTGGGAAGCATGTCTTGCCAAAGCAAAGTTACCTACGCGCTGGTGGAAGCCCTGAAAGCCTGGCGCCGGCAGGCCTATCCCCCGGCACCTTAAATATTCGGGGCCTAGCTCAATTTTATCTAGCGGTATTGACAAGGAGCAGGGCAGATTTATAATATATAAAGAGACTTAAGCAAAAGGAGGTGAAGCCGCATGTGCTGCCACAACAAAGACAAGCATGGGCATGAACACAGCCACGAGGCCTATGCTCACACCCATGACGGGCACGAGCATTGCCATGAGGCAGGAGTTCATACTCACGAGCACACTCACACGGACGGGCATCATCAGCACGAGCACAAGTGCTGCCATTAACGGAAAGCCACGGATAGTCTGACAATTAAGCCACGAAGGCCGTCTCCGGGATGAATCCTGGAAAGAGCGTTCGTGGCTTTCCCTTTTTTGTCTGGCCGGCAGAGGATAAAATTTGGGGGCTGGAGAGGAATAATGTTAAAGGCGGGCTGCGCTGCGCTTTCCCGCCCTACGAGCTCTGGGATTTTTTGGCGGCCCCAGCTTTAGCCTGCGCCTGCACAGGCGAGACGCCGGTGCCACCATGCTTCAACTTGTTACGGTATGGGGCACAGTTTCAGGCTCAGTGGCGGTGACGGCTCCGACCTCCTCCCGCCAGGCCAGGAGGTAGAGGATCTCCGGGCCAGGGTTCTTGACGGCATGGGCGATCCCCGGCGGGACGAGGATGAGGGTGCTGTCCCCTGAAATGAGCCTTTCCTGGGCCTGGCCGGAGGCCTCTTGCCAGAAGAGGACGCCGTCGCCGTGGAAAGGGTAGAGCCACTCGGCGTGGCCGGGATGGAGATGGTTGCCCCGGGTATGGCCTGGGCGGATGGAAATGAGGTGAAAGGTCCTGAGAAGGTCCCCGGTTTGCTTAAGGCGCCCCTGCCAGGGAAAGAAGCTCATTCCCCGGGCGTCGCGATGAATTGCACTGCGCAGATCGATGAAATGGACTGCTGCCATCTGGCCTCCCTGGGTGGCGGCGCCAGTAATCGCCAAAGAATTGCCGACCGTTTATAATTTAAGGATTGCGGCTCAGAAAGAAAGAGGCAGAGGTTGAAATTTCAGGAATTAGCAGGCTCTGGCCTGACCGGGCGCTCCGGCTTCTGCAACCTTGCTTTTTTAGGGTGGTCTGGTAAAGTGAGGCGGCCGGGCCGGACTCACATCGGCACGATATCCGCATCGGCCCCACGCTAAACAACTGTTATGGCCACAATCAACGATTTATTACTGGTTCACCTCGACCGCACGCCCGCGTTTTACGCCCGCATCAACGATATTACCCCGGATGTCAAGCGCGGGTGGTATCAGGTGGAATTGCTGGTGCTGACCCTGCCGCCCCAGACCCTGGTATGGATTCTGGAAGAAACCCACATCCAGGGAGAAGAATTTACCATGGGGGGGCAACCGGTGAAGCTGGAACTCATTCCCCCCAAGGACCTGCCCGATCCCGGCTCCCCCCCTCTGGAAAGCAAGGCCAAAGTTATCCCCCTGGTCCGCAAGACCTGATCGGAGGCACCTGATTGGGATTCAGCCGGTGGTATGCTCCCTGGGCTGGTACATCCAATACTTTTGCCACCAGGGCAGCTTGCGCCAAATAAATAACAGCTTAAGATAATACAGGTATCGGTGGCGGTTGATGGCTTGTATGACCTGCCGGGCCATGCCGGGGTCGATGGCAGGCTGTTGAGGGGGAGAGGGGCGGGCTAAGATCTGGAAGGAGTCCCGGCGAAAGACCCGGAGCTTGTCTACCTGCCAACCCGCCTTGGCGAGGAGCCAGTTCAAGGTTTGGGGGGCAAAATAGAAGTTGTGGGCCGGGGAAAACATGCGCCGGTAGCTCACCTTGGTGGCCAGGACGTTGGGGGTTTCCAGGAAGAGCCGGGTGTCCGGATGGGCATAGGCCCGGAGTTGGCGCAAAAAGGCCAGCGGATGGGGGAAATGTTCGATCACGTGGGAAGCTATGATCAGATCGAACTGCTGAGACTGGAAGCTTACATCTTCGAAGTGGAGGGGTGCGACCTCGAGGCCATAATGCTGGCGGGCATAGGCTGCCTGGTCTGGATCGGGCTCAACGGCCCAGACCACGGCACCCAGGCTTTTCAGCCTGCCGCCGACCAGACCCAGGCCGCAGCCGATCTCCAGAACGCGGTCGCCGGGATGGAAGACGGCTTGTAGCATGGGCCACTGTAAATGCCAGCGTTTCTCCAGTTTCCGCAGTTGCCGGGCGTTATCTACGGCGCCCGTATGCCACTGGCGAGAGCTCACCGCGGCTTCTTGGCGATCCCGGTCTTCGATCACCGGGTTGTGGTAGATCAGGCCGCACTGCCGGCACGCCACCGTGGTGATGCTGAGGTCTCGTTCCCGGCGCCGGGCCACCGGAGTGGTGTTGTCTTGTTCACAGAGGGGACAAAGGATGGTTTGCACGTGGTCAGTTAACTCAAAGAATTATATAGAAATATACTTCTTGTCATGCCCTCTCGTCACCCTTGCGCCCCGCGCCGGGGTATCTTATGATATATTGTAATCAATTAACCGTCTTAATAAAATAACCCCAAGATGATTTTGTGCCCGTGATTTCGGGGCTGGACTGTTTTATGAGAATTTTACTGGTTCAACCGACTACCAAATACCCTGATCGTAAACCCCTGCGCAGCAGTACCCGCTGGCTGGTGGGGATCACCCTGCCTTACCTGGCAGGCCTTACCCCTAAAGGCATTCAGGTGGAGCTGGTGGATGACCGCCTGATGCCTATCCCGTATCATCGGGCATATGACCTGGTGGGGATCACCGCCACCTGCGCCACTGCGGAACGGGCTTATGAAATTGCCGCTGAATTCCGCCAGCGGGGCCGGCAAGTGGTGATGGGCGGTTTTCATGTCTCCCTCCATCCTGAGGAGGCGCTGGAGCATTGTGATGCGGTGGTCGTGGGCGAGGCCGAGTCGGTGTGGCATGAGGTCTTGGAGGATGCTCTGGTCAAACGCCTGAAGTCCCGCTACCAGGCCCCGGAGTTTCACGATTTGGTGGGGCTGCCCCGGCCCCGCCTGGAGTTGCTGGACTATCGACGCTACCGGGTCAAGATCCTGCCCACTCAGACCTCTCGCGGCTGCCCTTATCACTGTGCCTTCTGCGAAGTCCCCATCGTGTACGGCCACACCTACCGGCGGCGGCCCCTGGGGGAGGTGATTGAGGAGATCAAGGCCAACGTGCGCATCACCGGTCTGAAAAATATCTATTTCATTGACGATAATCTCACCGGACACCGGGAATACGCCAAGGAGCTCTTCAAGGCCCTGATGCCCCTGAACGTGAAGTGGAGCTGCCTGTGGACCATTAACACCTCCAGGGATGAAGACTTGCTGGATCTGGCCAAGAAATCCGGTTGTAACCACGTCAACATTGGCATCGAGAATGTCTGCCAGGAGTCTATCTCCTCCATCGAAAAGGTGCAGAATCCGGTGGCCGAATATGAGGTGCTCCTGGGTCGCTTGCGGGAGCGGGGCATCTTCTATTCCCTGAACTTCATGTTCGGTCTGGATGGGGACCATACACAGTTATTCGATGAAACCTTGGCTTTTTTAGAAAAGGTCAAAGCGCCCATGGCCTTTTTCAATGTAGCGACCCCGCGG
>DZCR01000002.1 GCA_022736495.1 Desulfobacca acetoxidans | reverse complement strand
GTGAGCGAAATTATCGAATAGTTTATTAAGGACCACAGGCCAGAGGCCTGTGCCATTGTGAAATTTGGAATAAGGGTAAATTCATGATTACACCCAAGATTCGCATTCGCTTGCGATCTTACGACTACAAGCTGCTGGATAAATCGGTGCTGGAGATCGTCGAAACGGCCCGGAGCACCGGCGCCAGGGTGGCGGGACCCATTCCCCTGCCCACCGAGATCAACAAATACACCGTACTGCGCTCCCCGCATATCGACAAAAAATCCCGGGAGCAGTTCGAAATGCGCACTTACAAGCGCCTGATGGATATCCTGGAGCCGACGCAGCAGACCATGGACGCCATCAGCAAGCTGGACCTGGCAGCCGGGGTGGACGTAGAAATAAAAGTTTAAGGCGGGGGTCAGGGATTAGGGGTCAGGGGCTGGAAAAATATTGCCACTGACAACTGGTAACTGATCACTGACAACTGGAGAGATACAATGCCTGGGGGCTTAATAGGCAAAAAATTGGGCATGACCCGGATCTTCGATAACGACGGTCTGGCAGTCCCGGTCACGGTCATCGAAGCCGGCCCTTGTTTTGTGGTGCAGAAAAAGACCACAACCAAAGACGGCTACGAGGCCCTGCAAATGGGCTTTGACCGGCAGGCCTTGACCAAGTGCAACAAGCCGGAAAAAGGCCACTTGGAAAAGCACGGCGCCAAGAGTGGCTTCAAGCATCTCAGGGAATTCCGGGTGGATGAGGCCGGGGGCTTTGAAGAGGGCCAGGAAATTACCGTAGAGGTCTTTGAGATCGGCGACCGGGTGGACGTGATCGGCACCAGCAAGGGCAAAGGGTTTGCCGGCACCATCAAACGGTGGAATTTCCACCGGGGTCCCATGGGCCACGGTTCCATGTCTCACCGGTCACCGGGCTCCATCGGCTGTAGCGCCTACCCGTCCCGGGTGGTCAAAGGCAAGAAGATGGCGGGCCAGATGGGGAATGTCCGGGTGACTATGAAGAATCTGGAAGTGGTGGATGTGCGTCCCGAAGAGAACCTGCTGGTGGTGAGAGGGGCCATACCCGGCCCGAGCCACGGCCTGGTGCTCATCCAGAAGGCCGGGTGATTGTATGCCGACGGTAGATATCTATAATATTCAAAAAGAAAAAGTTGGGGAACTGGATCTCAAAGACGAGATCTTTGGGGTGGAGGTCAAGGGGCACGTGCTCCACGAAGTGGTGACTTGGCAACGGGCTTGCCGCCGGGCCGGGACCGCCTCCACCAAGACCCGGGGCGAAGTGCGGGGCGGCGGGCGCAAGCCCTGGCGCCAAAAGGGCACCGGCCGGGCCCGGGCTGGCAGCAGCCGGTCTCCCATCTGGAAAGGCGGCGGGACCACCTTCGGTCCCCGGCCTCGGAGCTACGCCTACGCGCTGCCCAAACAGGTGCGGCGCCTGGCCCTGAAGATGGCTTTGAGCAGCAAGGTGGCGGATGGGCGGTTGGTTGTGCTGGACAGCTATCCTCACACCACCCCCAAGACCAAGGACTTTGTCCAGGTCCTGAAGACCTTTGAGATCGACAAGGCCCTGTTTATTGCGCTGGAAGAGAACACGGCCCTGGAACTCTCCGCCCGGAATGTGCCGGGGGTCCAGGTGATGGTCCCCATGGGGTTGAACGTTTACGATATCCTCAAATACGAGCACTTGGTATTGGTTTCGCCGGCGGTGGACCAGATCGAAGCGAGGTTGGCCAAATGAAGGCGTATCATTATTTAATCAAGGGGCCGATCATCACGGAAAAGACCCACGCCCAGAAGGAAGCGGCCAACAAGCTGACCTTCCGGGTGGCTCTCAAGGCCAACAAGATCGAGATCCGGAAGGCTATTGAAGATATCTTCAAGGTCAAGGTCCTCGGGGTGAACACAGTCCACGTTAGGGGGAAGGAAAAGCGCCTGGGCAAAACCAGTGGCATGCGCCCTGACTGGAAGAAGGCCATCGTCACCTTGGCTCCCGGAGAAAAGATCGCCGCATTTGAGGGCATATAACCCAGGGATCAGGGGAAATAGAACCTAAGGGATGATGATATGGCACTAATTTCGAGAAAACCCACCTCAGCAGGGCGGCGGTTCCAGACGGCCACGGATTTTGCCGAAATTACCCGGAGTGAGCCGGAAAAGAGCCTGGTGGTGACCCTGAAAAAGTCGGGGGGCCGGAATAATAATGGCCGGGTTACCGCCCGCCACCGGGGTGGGGGACACAAGCGGCAATATCGCCTCATCGATTTCAAGCGCAATAAGCTGGAAGTTCCGGCCAAGGTAGCCACCATCGAATACGACCCTAACCGGACCACCCGGATCGCATTGCTGCATTATGTGGACGGCGAAAAGCGCTACATCCTGGCGCCCCAGGGCCTGCAGGTGGGAGACCTGGTGGTTTCTTCCGCCACGGCGGACATCAAGCCCGGTAACGCGATGCCCTTGCTGAACATTCCCACGGGCACCCAAGTGCATAATGTGGAGTTGAAGCCGGGGAAGGGCGGGCAGATGGCCCGGGCCGCAGGCTCCTACGCCCAATTGATGGCCAAGGAAGGCAAACAGGCTCATCTGAAACTGCCTTCCGGCGAAGTGCGGATGGTCCCGGTGGACTGCCGGGCCACCATCGGCCAGCTCAGCAACGTGGAGCAGGAGAACGTCTCCCTGGGAAAAGCCGGACGGAAGCGCTGGACCGGTAAGCGGCCGCATGTCCGGGGCGTGGCCATGAACCCGGTAGACCATCCCATGGGCGGCGGCGAAGGCAAGTCCTCGGGCGGCCGGCATCCGTGCACTCCATGGGGCGTGCCCACCAAGGGATATAAGACCAGAAAACCCAAAGCCAGTGACCGGTATATCGTGAAACACCGGTCTAAGAAGTAGAGGGGAAGATCGTGGCCCGTTCATTAAAAAAAGGACCTTACGTAGAGGACAGCCTCCAGGCCAAAGTGTATAAGGCCCGGGAGACCCAGGATCGCAAAGTGCTGAAGACTTGGTCCCGGCGGTCGACTATTACTCCGGAATTTATCGGATTAACTCTGGCGGTCCATAATGGTAGAAAGTTCATTCCGGTATATGTCACCGAAAACATGGTGGGGCACAAATTAGGCGAGTTTTCACCCACCCGGCAATTCGGGGGCCACGCCGGCGACCGCAAAACCAAAGTGGGTAAAAAGTAGCCATGGAAGTCAAGGCAAGCGCCAAATATCTGCGCATCTCGCCCACCAAGCTGCGGCTGGTGGCCCGGACCCTCCCCGGTAAGAAGGTGGAAGAGGCCTTGGCCATGCTCCAGTTTATGCCCCAGCGGGGGGCGCGGTTGGTGCGCAAAGTGGTAATGTCCGCGGTGGCCAATGCCGAGCAGCGGCCCCAGATTGACGTGGATACCCTGGTAATCAAAGGCGTCCAGGTGGACGGCGGCCCCTCTCTGAAGCGCTTTCAGGCGCGGGCCATGGGGCGGGTCAACCGCATCATCAAACGGAGCAGCCACATTACCGTGGTCCTGAAGGAAGGGGCCGGGAAATGATCGGTTCATAAGGAGGCGTTGTAAGTGGGCCAGAAAGTTCATCCTATTGGTTTCCGTCTGGGGAGCTACCGCAAATGGGACTCCGTTTGGTTCGCCCGGAAGGATTTTGCATTCCTGGTGCTGGAGGATCGCAGGATTCGGGAGTTCATCCGAGCGGACAAGGACCTCAAAGGGTCGGGGATCGCCGGACTGGATATCAAACGGGCGGCCAATAAGCTGACCATTAAGATCCATACCTCCCGGCCGGGCATGGTTATCGGCCAGAAGGGCAAGAAAATCGAGGATCTGCGCCGCCGCCTGGAAAAGGTCGTGGGTCGGGAACTGGTCATCGACGTGCACGAGGTGCGGAAACCCGAGATCAATGCCCAACTGGTGGCAGAGAACATCGCCCAGCAGTTGGAGCGCCGGGTTTCATTCCGTCGGGCCATGAAGAAGTCAGTGGGCCAGGCCTTGAAATTCGGGGCCAAGGGCATCAAGATTCGCTGCAAGGGCCGCTTGGCCGGCGCGGAAATCGCCCGGCAGGAATGGTACCGGGAAGGACGGGTGCCGCTGCACACCCTGCGGGCTTTCATCGATTACGGCTTTGCCGAAGCCAAGACGACTTATGGGATCATCGGGGTTAAGACCTGGATCTTCCACGGAGAACTTTTGGGCGTCGAAGAAAGTCTGGGATTTTAACTGCAGGTTTCAGGTTGCAGGGGTCGGTTTTTAGGTTAGAAACGAAAACCAAGATTCAACTGAAAATCAGAAAGCGTAGTGCGAAAGACGAAATTAATTCCCCCTGCCACCCTTGAGGTAAAGGGGGGTGGGAAAGGAAAGAGCAATGTTAGCACCAAAACGGGTAAAACATCGGAAAGTCATGCGGGGCCGGCGTCGGGGCAAGGCCACCCGAGGCAATTATGTGGCCTTCGGGGAATATGGTCTCATGGCCGAGGAATGCGGCTGGATCACGGCCCAACAAATCGAGTCGGCCCGTATCGCCATCACCCGCCACGTCAAGCGTGGCGGTCAGATTTGGATCCGGGTCTTTCCGGATAAGCCCTTCACCAAGAAACCCGCGGAAACCCGCATGGGGAAAGGGAAGGGCGGTCCGGAGGGTTGGGTCGCAGTCATCCGGCCCGGGCTCATCTTGTACGAGATGGCTGGGGTCGACCGTGAAACAGCCAAAGAAGCCATGCGCCTGGCTTCCCATAAGCTGCCCATCCCCACCAAGTTTGTGGAGAAGGAGCAGACGATGGGGGAGGCTACCGTATGAAGGCCGCAGATTTACGCGATCTGACCCTGGAAGAGCTTCAGGCCAAGTTGAAAGAAGTTTCCGAAGAGCTGTTTAATCTGAACTTTCAACACAGCCGCCAGCAACTGGACAACACCGCCCGACTGGGGCAGGCCAGGAAAGACTTGGCCCGGGTCAAGACGGTACTGAGGGGAAAGGCCGGGGAATAACCCGGGAGGGTTAGGCAAGGTATGGAAAAGCAACGCGGTGTACGTAAGACCCGGATCGGCAAGGTGGTCAGCGATAAGATGGATAAGACCGTGGTGGTGGAAGTGAAACGCCTGGTGGCCCACCCCCTCTACCATAAGATCATCCGGCGCCGGGCCAAAATCAAAGCCCACGACGCCCAGAACAGTTGCCAGGTAGGCGATAAGGTCTTGCTGGAAGAGACCCGCCCCTTGAGCCGCGATAAACATTGGCGGGTCAAGGAAATCCTGGAAAAGGCCCAATAAGCCTTTTTGGTATTGTTGGCTTTTTTGTAAAGGGGCGTGAGGATAGAATCATGATCCAGGTTCAGACACAAATGACGGTGGCGGACAACTCCGGCGCCAAGAAGGTATCCTGTATCCGGGTCCTGGGAGGCACCAGGCGGCGGTACGCCGGGGTGGGGGATATCGTCATCGTGGCGATCAAGGAAGCCCTGCCGCACTCCAAGGTGAAAAAGGGAGACGTGATGCGGGCCGTGGTGGTGCGCACCGTGAAAGAAACCCGGCGCCCCGACGGCTCCTACATCAAGTTCGATGATAACTCCGCGGTGCTTATCAATCCCCAGGGCGACCCCATCGGCACCCGCATCTTCGGGCCGGTGGCCCGGGAACTTAGGGCCAAGCGGTTTATGAAGATTATCTCTTTGGCCCCGGAGGTGCTCTAATGGCTAAGGTTAGAAAAGCCCCGGAGCCCGTGAAAATTCGGCTGAAAAAGAACGACCTGGTGGAGGTCACCACCGGCAAAGAGCAGGGGAAAACCGGCAAGATCTTGAAGGTGTTCCGGGAAAAAAACCAGGTGCTCATTGAAAAGGTCAATATGATCAAGCGGCACACCCGCCCCAGTCCAACCTCCGGGCAGGGGGGGATCGTCGAAAAAGAGGCGCCGGTATACGTTGCCAAGGTCAAACTCATTTGCCCCAAGTGCGCTACCGCCACCCGCTTTCACATGACCACCACCGGGGAAGGCAAAAAGGCCCGGGTATGTCTGAAATGCAAGGAATTGATTGATGGCTGAAAAGGGATCAGGAAAAGATAAGGCTAAGGCGCCGGCCAAAGGCCAAGGCAAGCCGACTGATAAAAAGGCTGCCAAGGGCGCTGAGAAGCCAGTGGAAAAAGCTGCCGCGCCGGCGGCGGCTCCGGTGGTTTTCAGCGGCAAGCCGCGCCTGGCGGATTTTTACCGGACTGAGTGTATCCCCCTCATGATGCAGGAGTTTAAGTATAAAAGCTCCATGCAGGTACCCCGAGTGGAGAAGGTCGTGGTCAACATCGGGTTGGGGGAGGCCATCCAGAACATTAAGCTCCTGGAGTCGGCCACGGCGGAGTTGGGGACTATCACCGGACAAAAGGCGGTAGTAACCCGGGCCAAGAAGTCCATCGCGGCGTTCAAGCTCAGGGAAGGTATGCCCATCGGCTGCATGGTCACCCTGCGCCGGGACCGCATGTACTATTTTCTGGACAAGCTGATGAACGTGGTGCTGCCCCGGGTGCGGGACTTCCGGGGCGTGAGCGAGAAGGCCTTCGACGGCCGGGGCAATTACACCCTGGGCATCAAAGAGCAGATCATCTTTCCCGAGATCGATTACGACAAGATGGACAAGGTCAAGGGGATGAACATTACCATTGTCACCAGCGCCCCCACCGATGAAGAAGGGAAATTCTTGCTCAAGCTCATGGGGATGCCCTTCAGGAGATAAGGATGGCCAAGAAATCATTAATTGCCAAGGCAAAGCGCCAACCCAAGTACCCGGTGCAGAAATACAACCGCTGTCCGTTGTGCGGCCGTCCCCGGGCGTTTCTCAGGCGGTTCGGCGTCTGCCGCATCTGTTTTCGCAACATGGCCCTCAAGGGAGAGATCCCTGGGGTAACGAAATCCAGCTGGTAGGACAAACTATGTGTATGACCGACCCCATCGCCGATATGCTGACCCGGATTCGCAACGCCGGGGGCGCGCGGTTCGACAAGGTGGATATTCCTGCTTCCCGCATGAAGATCAACCTGGCGCGTATCCTCAAGGAAGAAGGGTTTATTAAAAACTATAAAGTCATTAAAGACAATCGTCAGGGCCTCTTGCGGGTCTATCTGCGGTATGCCGAGCATCAGCAACCGCTCATCCATGGGCTGAAACGGATCAGCAAACCCGGGCGCCGGGTTTACACCGGCCATGCTGAGCTGCCTAAAGTGCAGGGAGGCCTGGGGGTGGCGGTTATTTCCACCTCCCAGGGGGTCATTACCGACCGCCAGGCCCGCAAGCTGAACGTGGGCGGTGAGGTCTTGTGCGAGATCTGGTAAGGGTGAAGATATGAGCCGCATCGGAAAATTGCCGGTGCCTTTGCCCAAAGGGGTGAAGGTCAAATTGGAAGAGGGCAAGTTGGTAGTCACCGGTCCCAAGGGGACCCTGAGCCAACTCATGCCGCCCCGGGTCAACATTGTCATCGGAGACAAGGATATCGTCGTGGCACCCCAGGATGACAGCCGGCTCTCCCGGTCTTATTGGGGCCTGGCCCGGACCCTGGCGGCCAACATGGTGACCGGGGCCACCGACGGGTTCACCCGGGTGCTGGAGCTGGTGGGCACCGGCTACAAGGTGGAAGCCAAGGGGGATACCCTGGTATTCAATATTGGCTATTCCAACCCGGTGGAATTTCCCCTGCCGAAAGGGATCAGCGCTAAGGTGGAAAAAGCGAACCGTATCGAGTTCTCGGGGGCCAACAAGGAACTGCTGGGACAGACGGTGGCGGTGATTCGGCGCTTGCGGCCACCCGACCCCTATAAGGGTAAGGGCATCAAGTTTGCCGGCGAAGTGATTCGTCGCAAGGTGGGCAAGGCCGGCGGCCGTTAAAGGAGATAGTGCATGAACCCCAAAGAAGCGGCGCGGCAAAAGCGGAAACAACGGATCAAGAAAAAACTCGCCGGCGGGAACCGGCTCCGGCTTTCGGTCTTCCGCAGCACCAAGCATATTTACGTCCAGATCATTGACGACGGCAAAGGCCAGACGCTGGCGGCGGCCTCCACCCTGAGCGGCGAATTAAAAGATCAGCTCAGCGGTTTAAAGAAAGTAGATAAGGCCAAGGCGGTGGGCAAACTCTTGGCGGACAAGGCCAAAGCCCAGGGTATTGCTAAAGTGGTTTTCGACCGTAACGGGTTTCTCTATCACGGCCGGGTAAGGGCCGTGGCGGACAGTTGCCGGGAACACGGCTTGGAATTTTAGATAAGCAGTTAGCGGTTAGCAGTCAGCAGTTAGCCATAGACATGACTGCTATCGGCTAAGAGCTAACAGCTTTTTTTGGAGGTAAGCTTGTTCGAACCAGAGGCATCGGAATTTACCGATAAGGTGGTCAGCATCAACCGCGTCGCCAAGGTCGTCAAGGGCGGGCGCCGCTTTCGATTCAGCGCCATTGTCGTGGTCGGCGACGGCCAGGGCAAGGTAGGCGCGGGTCTGGGCAAGGCCCACGAAGTGCCCGAAGCCATCCGCAAAGCCGTGGAGCAGGCCAAGAAGTCCATGATCACGGTCCCCCTCATCAACAGCACCATTCCTTACCAGGTGACCGGGGAATTCGGGGCCGGCCGGGTCCTGTTGAAACCGGCGTCAGAAGGGACCGGAGTTATTGCCGGCGGTCCGGTGCGGGCGGTGGTGGAAGTGGCGGGCATCAAGAACGTCCTGACCAAGTGTCTGGGTTCCCACAACCCGCATAACGCGGTGAAGGCCACCATGGTGGCTTTGGGAATGCTGACGTCCCCGGAAGACGTGGCAGCCCGGCGCAACCGGCCTTTGGCGGAAATATTGGGATAGTGGTTAGCAGTTAGCCATGCGCAATGAGCAGCGGCTGCCTGTTAACCGAAAAGATGAGATAGCACTGAGCTCTTAGCCTAATTATTTTTCCTAACTGCTAACTGCTAATTGCTAACTGCTAAGGAAAGATTATGCTTCTCGAAATCACCTTAAAGAAAAGTCCCATCGGCCGGCCGCCGAAGCACCGTCTAACCCTGAAAACCCTGGGGTTGACCCGTATGCAGAAAACGGTGCGGCACCGGGAAACCCCTGCCATTTTGGGAATGGTGCGCCAGGTGGAACATCTCCTCCAGGTGCGGCAGGTCCCCGAAGGAGAATAGCAGATGCGCCTTTCGGAATTGCAACCCAGCCCGGGTTCCAAACACAAAAAGAAACGCGTCGGCCGCGGCCCCGGTTCGGGTTGGGGCAAAACCGCGTCCCGGGGTTTTAAAGGGCAGAACTCCCGCGCCGGGGGCGGCGTCAAACCGGGGTTCGAGGGCGGCCAGATGCCTTTGGTCCGGCGAATCCCCAAACGGGGGTTCAACAACATTTTCCGGCAAGCCTGGACCATCGTCAACCTGCGGGACCTCAAGCGGTTCCCTGCGGATACGGTGGTGGATGAAGCCGCCTTGAAGTCCGCCGGTCTGGTGAAAAACCAGGTCAAACGGATCAAGTTGTTGGGCCAGGGCGAGGTGACCGTGCCCCTGGTGGTCAAAATCCAGGCGGTGAGCACCCAGGCTCGGAGCCGGATTGAAGCTGCCGGAGGTCGGGTGGAGGTTCTCTAAGTGTCCGCTTTCTCCAGCATCGCCAAGATCCCGGAGCTGAAACGCCGCATCATCTTTACCCTGTTGATGTTGGCGGTGTACCGCCTGGGTTGCCAGGTCCCCACCCCGGGCATCGACGCCGACGCTCTGATGAGATTTTTTGCGGCTCAACGAGGCACTATTTTTGGGCTGTTCGACATGTTCTCCGGCGGCGCCCTGGAACGCCTGAGCGTTTTTGCCCTGGGGATCATGCCATACATCAGCGCCGCGATCATCATCGAACTCCTCAAGGTGGTGATCCCGTCCATCGAAAAGCTCTACAAGGAAGGCGAGGCTGGACAGAAGAAGATCAAACAATATACCCGCTACGGCACCGTGGTCATCGCAGCTATCCAGGGAATCGGGATCGCCATAGGACTGGAGTCCATGACCGGCGGTTCCGGGCACATGCCGGTGGTGTTACACCCCGGTTGGGCCTTCCGCCTGATGACGGTGCTCACTTTGACTGCGGGCACCGCGTTCATCATGTGGCTGGGGGAAATGGTCACCGAGCGGGGCATCGGCAATGGCATCTCCCTGATCATCTTTGCCGGGATCGTGGCCCGCATGCCTTCGGCCCTGATTAATACCTTTAGCTTGATAAAATCGGGTGAGATCATGCCCATCCTCATGGCGATGCTCATCATCGTGATGGTGGTGGTGGTGGGTTTCATCGTCTTTGTGGAACGGGGCCAGCGCCGCATCCAGGTGCAGTACGCCCGACGGGTGGTGGGGCGCCGCATGTATGGCGGCCAGAGCACCCATTTGCCCCTGAAGGTCAATACTTCGGGCGTCATTCCGCCGATTTTTGCATCGTCACTCTTGATGTTTCCGGCCACGATCGCCGGCTTCGTCCACAATGAGTGGGTCAGGTGGGCGGCGGACGCCATGTCGCCGGGGGGCGGGGTGCACGATATTATCTACGTCGGCCTGATTTTCTTTTTCTGCTATTTCTACACCGCAGTGACCTTCAATCCGGTGGATGTGGCGGATAACCTGAAAAAGTGGGGGGGCTACGTGCCAGGTTTGCGGCCGGGTAAGCCCACCTCGGAATATATTGACCGTATCCTGAGTCGCATTACCCTGGGGGGTGCGGTCTACGTATCGGCAGTGTGCGTGCTGCCCTCCATTTTGATCCGGAAATTCAATGTGCCTTTTTACTTCGGTGGTACGGCCCTCTTGATCGTGGTGGGGGTGGCCATGGATACCATGAGCCAGATCGAATCGCATTTGCTGACCCGCCACTACGAGGGCTTCATGAAAAAGCGTATGAGCCGGGTACGGCGTTGACCTAAAGAAGGAGGAAGCTATGAATCTGATCCTATTGGGCGGCCCAGGTGCGGGCAAAGGTACGCAAGCCAAGAAACTTATTGATAAATTTCAGATTCCCCAGATTTCCACCGGCGATATCCTCCGGGCTGCGGTGAAAGAAGGGACGGAAATGGGCCGCAAGGCCAAAGAATACATGGATGCCGGGAAACTGGTACCCGATGAAGTAGTCATCGGTATCATCAAAGACCGCCTGGCCCAGCCCGACTGCAAGAAGGGTTTTATCCTGGATGGCTTCCCCCGGACGGTTCCTCAGGCCGAGGCGCTGGATAAGGTACTGGTGGGCTTAGGCAGCAAGATCGACCACGTGGTCAGCATCGACGTGGACGAAGAAGCCTTGGTGACCCGCCTCACCGGGCGGCGCACCTGTAAAAACGCGGCCTGCGGCCAGATGTATCACATCAAGTTCAGCCCTCCCAAGAAAGAGGGCGTGTGCGACAAGTGCGGCAGCGAGCTCTACCAGCGGGACGACGACAACGAAACCACGGTGCGTTCCCGGCTGACCACTTACAACCAGGCTACCGCACCCCTCATCGGCTATTACAGCGCCAAGGCCCTGGTACGGCCGATCAAGGGTGTGGGCGGCATCGACGATATCTTTAAACAGATCGTGAACATCGTCGCGGGGACCTCCGGCTGCAGTTGCGGCTGCAAGCACTAAACCCTTGGGCGGCTTTAGACGTTTTGGCGAACCAGTCTCACGCCAAGGCGTTATGACGCAAAGGCGCAACGGTTTTATGATCCTGTTAAAATCCCTCCAGGAAATCGCCAAGATGGAGGTGGCCAACCGCATCGTGGCCGAAATCCTGGAGGGTGCTAAAGAAAAGATCCAAGCGGGAATCGAGACCCGGGAACTGGATGAACTGGCGGAAGAGATGTGCCGCCAGCGGCAAGTGCAGCCAGCCTTCAAGGGCTACCGGGGCTATCCGCGCTCCATCTGCGTGTCGGTGAACGAAGAGGTGGTCCATGGGATTCCCGGGTCTCGCACGCTAAAGGCCGGGGACCTGGTGAGCTTGGATTTCGGGGTGAAGTACGATGGCTACTACGGGGATGCCGCGATTACGGTGCCAGTGGGGGAAGTTGACCCCAAGGCCTTGGCCCTCATGGCAGCCACGGAAAAATCCCTGTACGCCGGTATTGCCCTGGTCAAGGCGGGGAACCATTTGTCCGACATCTCCCACGCAGTGCAGGAGGTTGTGGAAGGGGCCGGGTTTGGGGTTGTCCGGGATTTTGTCGGGCACGGTATCGGCCGGTCGCTCCACGAGGACCCGCAGATCCCGAACTACGGCCCCCCGGGCCGGGGACCGATCCTGCAGGTAGGCATGACCCTGGCCATTGAGCCCATGACTTCCTTGGGTTCCTGGCGGGTACGGATTTTGAAGGATGGTTGGACCGCGGTCACCCAGGATGGGTCCTACGCGGCTCATTTTGAACACAGCGTGGCGTTGACAGAGAACGGCGTCTTGATTTTGAGCCGGCTCTAATTTATATTCTAGTAACCCTTTGAAATCACTATAAAGACTAAGGTAGATGCCTAAAGAAGACGCCATTGAAGTTGAAGGGACGGTAGTCGAGCCTCTTCCCAATGCCATGTTCCGGGTAGAACTGCCCAACGGGCATAAGGTACTGGCTCATATTTCCGGGAAGATGCGGATGCACTATATCAAAATTCTCCCGGGAGACAAAGTAATCCTGGAGTTGTCGCCCTACGACCTGAGTCGGGGGCGCATCGTCTACCGGGTCAGATAGGACAAAACTATGAAAGTTAGAGCCTCAGTAAAACGCATGTGCGCCAAATGCAAGATTATTCGCCGTAAACGCGTCGTGCGGGTGATCTGCGAAAATCCCAAGCATAAGCAGCGTCAAGGCTAAAGGGGAGGGAAGGAATTGGCCAGAATCGCCGGGATCGATTTACCCCGAAACAAGAGAATCGAGATCGCCCTGACGTATATCTACGGTATCGGGCGCAACACCGCGACGCGAGTGCTGCAGGAAGCCAGGGTGGAACCCAGCACCAAGACGTCCGAGTTGAATGATGGCGAAATCACCAGTATCCGCCAGGTGATTGACCAAACCTGCAAGGTGGAAGGGGACCTCCGACGGGAAGTCTCCATGAATATTAAGCGCCTGATGGACCTGGGGTGCTACCGGGGCCTGCGGCACCGCCGGAGCCTGCCGGTCAACGGCCAGCGGACTCATACCAACGCCCGCACCCGCAAAGGCCCGCGGCGCAGCGTCGTGGGCAAACGGAAAAAGGCATAAGGAGGGGTGATGGCCAGAGCGCAGGCACGCACCAAGAAAAAGAAAGAAAAGAAGAATATCCCGGTGGGAGTGGCTCACATCAAGGCCACCTTCAACAACACCCTGGTGACCATCACTGATCCGATTGGAAATGTGGTGTCTTGGTCCTCAGCGGGTACCCAGGGCTTCAAGGGATCCCGCAAGGGGACACCGTTCGCGGCCCAATTGGCGGCGCAGGATGCGGCCAGGAAGGCCATGGAACACGGTATGCGGAATGTGGATGTCTTTGTCAAAGGTCCGGGCGCCGGCCGGGAAGCCGCGCTCAGGGCTCTGCAGGCCGCGGGTTTAAGCGTTAACCTGATTCGGGATGTCAGCCCCATTCCCCACAATGGCTGCCGCCCGCCCAAACGTCGACGGGTCTAAGGAGAGGTATCAAAAGTGGCTAGATATGTGGGACCAGCTTGCCGGCTTTGCCGCCGGGAGGGGATGCAGCTCTATCTCAAAGGGGATCGCTGTTACACGGATAAATGCGCCATCGAGCGGCGTCACTACCCGCCGGGACAACACGGCCAGCGCCGAAGCAAAGTTTCCGATTACGGCCTGCAACTCCGGGAAAAACAGAAGGTGAAACGCATATACGGCGTGTTGGAAAAACAGTTCAGCAGCTATTTTGAAAAGGCCGAACGGCAGAAAGGGGTTACGGGGACCAACCTGTTGGTATTCCTGGAACGGCGTTTGGACAACATCGTCTACCGGTTAGGGTTTGCCAATTCCAGGACCCAGGCCCGGCAGTTGGTGCGCCACAACTATGTTATGGTCAACGGCGCCAAAGTGAATCTGCCTTCCTTTTTGGTGAAGACAGGAGATGTGGTCCAGGTAACGGAGAAAGGCCGCAGCCTGCCGCTCATCCGTGATGCCATGGAGGCGGTGGCCCGGCGCGGCTGTCCCCCTTGGCTGGAATTCAACAAGGATGAGGCGCAGGGGCGGGTTATCATGTTCCCCACGCGGGAAGATATCACCATGCCTATCCAGGAACATCTCATTGTGGAGCTTTATTCCAAATAGCATTATGACCCTTTATGTTCCCAAGTCTCTCCCCGGGACCTCTCGGTCCATCGGGAGACGGACTCTCGGCCAGAACGGTTTGGCCCGGCCGAAAGCCCAGGACCTAAAAGGCGAGCAGTACTTTGAGGAGCCATGATTCACAAAAACTGGACCGATATTATTAAGCCAAAACGGCTGGAAGTCGATAGTGAAACCCACAACCGCTTTTACGGCAAGTTCGCCTGCGAGCCCTTGGAGCGCGGCTTCGGCACCACCTTGGGGAACGCTTTGCGGCGGGTTTTGCTTTCCTCCCTGCGGGGATCGGCCATCACTGCGGTCCGCATCAAGGATGTCTATCACGAATTTTCGGCCATCCCCGGGGTGCTGGAAGACGTAACTGAAATCCTGCTCAACTTGAAACAGGTGCGGTTAAAGATACTTTCCGAAGGGCTCAAGATGCTGCACATTGAGGCTCGTGGCCAAGGAGAGATCAAAGCAGGGGACATACGCACGGATGGCATGGTGGAAATCCTCAACCCCGATCATCATATTGCCACCCTGGCGGCGGACGGCGAATTGGTGATGGAGATGACGGTCAAAAGCGGCAAGGGCTTTGTGCCTGCTGAGGCCAATAAAGACGAAGACCAAACCATTGGCTATATTCCCCTGGATGCCAGCTTCTCGCCCATCCGCAAGGTTAATTACGTGGTAACTCAGGCTCGGGTGGGTCAGCGGACTGACTACGACAAGCTGACCATGGAGGTCTGGACCGATGGCAGCATCACGCCGGAAAACGCCATCGCCTATGCCGCTAAGATTCTTAAAGAACATCTGACCATGTTCATCAACTTCGAAGAGGAGCCCCTGGGGAGCGAAGAGAAGTCCCTGGAAGAGCCGCCGGCTTTTAACGAGAACCTCTATCGCAGTGTTAATGAACTGGAACTGTCGGTGCGGGCTGCCAACTGTTTGAGGAACGCCAGTATCCGGTACATCGGCGAGCTGGTCCAGAAAACCGAGCAGGAGATGCTGAAGACCAAGAATTTTGGCCGCAAATCTCTCAATGAGATCAAAGAGATCCTCATTGAGATGGGGCTGCACCTGGGGATGAAGCTGGAAAGCTTTTCGCCCCCAGATCAGATGCCGGAAAGGAAGGAAGAGGTCGCATGAGACATTTAAAGGCTGGTCGGCGCCTATCCCGGACGACGGAGCATCGCCAGGCCATGCTTCGGAATTTGGTGACCGCGCTGTTGGAGAGAGAGCGGGTGGAGACTACCCGTGCCAAGGCCAAGGAGGCCCGCATGTGGGCCGAGAAGGTCATTACCCTGGCCAAACGGGGCGACTTGCATGCCCGGCGCTTGACCTTAGCGGTGGTGCGTTCCAAAAAGGTTGTGGCTAAACTCTTCGGGGAACTCAAGGAGCGTTACCAGGACCGCCCCGGGGGATATACGCGGATCATTCCGCTAGGGGTCCGTTTGGGCGACGGAGCCTCCATGTCTATCCTGGAGTTGGTGGATCGCCCCGAAACCCTACCCAAGGCCAAGAAGAAAAAGGCCGCGGAAGGGTAAGCGTTTTTTCGTTTTTAATTTTTTTGTTAGTGGGGCAGAGGCCTTTTAGCCAGCGGACTCTGTCCCATTTCCTTTGGCTTTAGGCTCCCCCCGGCCGAGTCGCGTTGGCATCCGTAAATCCTTTGTGAGGCCGCTTGCCTGGCACAATTAATATCTTCTATAACATGTTAATTATATTAAACACTTTTTGAAAGACACAGATTTTGGAAAAAAAGGGTTGACAGCGCATTATCCCTATACTAAGTTGCAGCAAATTGAATAGGCATTTCTACCTAATTTGGCCTAGGCAAAATTACCTAACCTTGAAAGGAATGCTCGTTATCGAATAAGTTGAGCATTGCCGGCCAAATGACCGGAGCTAAAAATGGCTTTTAGTTCCCTTCCGGATTGTCCCATAACAAAGGAGGTTCTGGATGGTGAATCGACTATTAATGAGTGCAGCAATTACCCTGGCATTAACCTTTTCCCCTAACCTGGCTTTATCAACCCCCACCAAAAGCGTAAAAAAGCGATCTTCGAAGACTCAAGCCAAGGTCGCAAAAAAGAGCAAGTCCAGCAGAAGTTCAAAAGTTTGTCGATCCCGCTCCTCGCGGCGTTATTCCCGCGAAGACGAAGTGGTAGAATCCTCCATGGTTCCCAGCTACAGCCGTAGTTCTGTGCGGGAGACGGCGCCGCTTATGAAGGTTGTCCCCCAACGGGATGGCAAGTTTTTGCTGGAGCCTCTGACCGCACCTAAAAAGACCCTCACCACCCCGCTGTCTCAGCCGACCCCTAAGCCTGAAAGCAGCGATCGGGTTTCCTCGGGGTCCCGCGGCTATAATACGTTCGAACCCTGGGATTTCTCCGACTTGGTCCTGAGTATGGCCAAATCCTACCGCCATGCTCCTTATGCGCGAGGCGCCTCCCTGAAGTATGGCTCAGCCACTGATTGCTCCGGGTTCACCCAGTTCATCTATCACGGATTCAAGATCGACCTCCCCCGCTCCAGCGCCGAACAGGCCCAAGTTGGAAAGGTGGTGACTCGCCAGATGGATTTCTCCAAGCTGCTGCCTGGAGATCTGCTCTTCTTCCGCCGGGGAGGCTACTCCGTGGGACATGCCGGCATTTACCTGGGGGAGGGAAAAATGATTCATGCCTCTAATCATCGTTATGGTGTGACTGTCACTGACCTGCGGCAGCCCTACTACGAAGGTACGTTTGTGGTTGCCAAACGCGTCTTTGAGGTGAAGTACCCCCAATAAAGGTTTATCTCGACGGCCTCCCGTCGAAGCCCGCCATAGTGCGTCCGTAATTAATTCTTGTGAGAACTGGCCCAGACCGGTCTGCTCCGCCCCAATTTTGGAGCGAGGCAAAGATCGGGACAAGCAGGGCGGCTTGCTGGACCTGGGCCGGTTTCAGGCCCAAGTCTGCGAGAATCTTGGGAAATCCCAGGTCCTCCCAGGCCTGCGCCGCCCCCAGGGTGCGGCATTCGCCGGTAGCCGCTACATTGAGCTATTCACAAATACACGATAATAAAATTTACTAGATACGCTTGTGAAAAGCCCAAATTCTGCCATGTTCACCCCATAATCGGGGTGATTTTGGTAAACTTGGGCTAAGACGATTTTTCGATTTCGGAAAATTTCGGGAGAGAGGCCTTTTTTACTCTTCAACGGACACAAAGCCGTGCTTGATGGCATATTGGATCAGGGCAGAGACGCTCTTGAGCTTGAGCTTTGATATCATGCTGTACTTGTGAAATTCTACCGTCCGGGGGGATATGTTCAGCAAGTTAGCGACTTCTTTGGCCGAGTTGCCCTCAACCAATAATTGGAGGATCTCCCGCTGGCGCTGGGTCAGCTGCTGCGCTTCCTCGACTTGCCGGTAAGTTCCTCCCTTGTACGCCTGCACCAGTTCTCCGGCAATCATGGGCGTCACATAGGTTCGCCCCTTAATCGCCTCATGGATTGCGGTGAGTAACTCCGACGCAGCCGAATGTTTCAGGACATAGCCTGAGGCGCCCGCCTCAAAGGCCCGGATGGCATACGTCACATCCGGGTGCATGGTCAAAAATACTATTTTAACCTGTTTATCGAGCTTTTTGATCTGTCGGACCGCCTCAATGCCATTGAGCAGAGGCATTGAAATATCCGCGACAATCACGTCGGGTTGCAATTCTTGCGCGGCAGAGACCAGGGCGCGACCGTCTTCCACGGTCCCGGCGAGCTCAAACTCCGGTTCCAGCAAACTCCTGAGGCCATCCAGCACGATCTTATGATCATCGGCCAACAATACCCTGATCCGCTTCGTCATACCCCTCTCCTGGATAAAGGCGCCAGGACATCTATCATCGTCCCGTCCCCTGGTTGGGACTCTATCGAAAAATCAGCGCCGATTAAATAGGCCCGCTCCTTCATGCTGTCCAAGCCTAAACCCACCTGGCTCGTTTTCTGGCCGGGATCGAAGCCCTTACCGTTATCCCTGATCGACAGGTGGATGGCTTGATTTTCACCCACTAGTGAAATCGCCACTTCCGTGGCTCCGGCATGCCGGGAGATATTTCTTAAGGCTTCTTGGACAATCCGGTAAAGGCACACCGCGACATCCGGGGGAACCTCCCTACTGATATTTTCTGTCCGGTAATTCACCACAATCCCATTTCGCTTCCGGAACGTGGCGCATTCTGACGCCACCGCGTCGGCTAGTCCTAAATCATCTAAGATCGAAGGATGCAGCCGGCGCGACATGGCATGGACATCGATGGACAGTTCCACCAACTTATCTTTCATTTCCTTCATTCCGGCGCGATTTGGCCCGGTTTGGTGAGATTTTTGGTGGTCAAGGGTCTCGGCTTCCATGGCCAAGGCGGCCAACCGCTGGGAGAGATCATCGTGCAACTCACGGGCCAGCCGTTTCCGTTCGGCTTCTTGGGCAGTCAACAAGTGTCCCGCCAGCATGCGGTATCTTTTCTGGCTTTGGCGCAGCGCCACCTCGGCCAGTTTCCGCTCGGTGACGTCCCGGACCGCCGCCAGCCTCAGGTTCTGCCCCCGATGGCGGATCTCGCCGCCCCGAATTTCCACCGGGAAGGTGGAGCCATCCCGGCGCCGGAAAACACCGGCCAGCGTGATCGACTCACCGCCCCGTTGCCACAGATTGATGAGGTCCTCTTTGCCGATGCCCACCTCAATGTCAAAGGCGGACATCCGTAAAAGTTCCTCCCTGGTGTACCCTAAAATGCGGCAGGCCTGTTGATTGACCGCAACAATCCTCCCCTTGTCATGCAGGATAAGAATATCTACAGCGTTTTCAAACAGTTGCCGGAAGCCTTCCTCACTCTGCCGCAGCGCCTCCTCCGCCCGCTGGCGTTCCGTGATGTCCATGGTCATGCCGTATAGTCGCTGTAACTTGCCATCAGAATCGAAAAACCCCCGGGCCGATTCCTCCAAAGTGATAATCTGGCCGTCGGCGGGCCGGATGACTCGGTAGGTGGCAGTATATCGGTCATCCTCTGGGTTGAGCCGGTGTAGGACCTCGATAAATGCGGCGCGATCTTCGGGGTGGATCTTACCAAAGAATCCTTCACCGGTATCCCGGGTAGCATCGCTGCCCAAACCGAGAATGTTGCGGCATTCCTCCGAACGGATTACTCCATCTGTCTTCAGGTTCCATTCAAAGGCGAACATACGCCCCGCCTGAGCCGCCAAACTCAGACGCTCTTCGCTCTCCCTGAGGGCCTCCTCCGCTTGCTTCCGCTCGGTAATAGCGTCAAAAAGGGTAACAAAGTATTCCTTCAGCGGGCTGTAAACAGAGATCGAAACCCACATTTTTAGGGGCTTAACGTAGATTTCAGCCCGCTCGGTTATCCCTGTTAAGGCTACCCTGCCCAATATTTCCAAGAGTTCCGGGTTAGATTCTCTGATGCCGGGGATAGCTTCGGATACCTTTGCCCCGATCACATCCTTTAATCCAGTCAAGTCGCCGAAGGCCTTGTTTACGTTGAGGAAAATGAAATCCACGGGCCGCCCTTGCTCAAAATACATATGGCAATAAGCATAGCCGTTCAGCATGTTGTTGAACAAAGAACGATAATATTCTTCGCTTTCCTGCAGGGCCGCCTCGGCCTGCTGGCGCGCACTGACGTCCCGGGCCGCAGCCAGCCTCAGGGGCCGCCCGCGATAGGTGATCTCGCCAGCTCTAATCTCGGTCGGAAAAGTTAAGCTATCCTTGCGCCGGTAGATGCCGGAGAGGGTGACCACATCCCCTCCTTTCTCCCAGAGATCGATTAAAAACTCTTGGCTATACCCCACCTCAATATCAAACACAGACATCCGTAAAAGCTCTTCCCTGGTGTACCCCAGGGAGAGGCAGGCCTGCTGGTTGACCTCGATGATCCTGCTTTTATCATGCAAAATGAGGCTGTCGGCGGCATGTTCAAACAACTGCCGAAATCCTTCTTCACCCTCCCGCATAATGACAACGATAGTTAAGAACCCGATTAAGAGCAAACAGAGGAGCATGGTAGCACTAATGCCCAAGAGGCGTGCCTGAGCAATGGGCCAGGTGGAGCCAAGGATAACCACGGTGCAGTCTTCACCGGAGATAGGCCGCACCAGCGCCATAAAGCGATTTCCCTCGAAAAGGAGTTCACTCTTATCCACCGGCTTCCGGTTCAGGATCGGGGTAAAAGGGCCATTGCCAAACTGCCTGGAGGCAAGCAGTTCCTGCTTAATGGCTGCCGACAGCGGCCAGAGACTCCTCAAGACCATGTCTGGCTGGCTGGCCATGACCACAATCCCCTGCCGGTCAATGATGAGGCCGAGATCATGATGTGGTAGGTCCAAAGAATGAATAATGGATTTTTGTATACTGGGAAAGGTCCTTTTTATGACTGAAACCCCAACGATCTGGCCAGCCTGCCCCCATACCGGGACACTGCTGTAATATCCGATCTCCCTGGAGGTGACCCCGAGGGCACAATATCTGCCGGTTGAGCCTTGAATAGCCTGCTGGAAGTAAGGCCGGAAGTCGTACGACTTCCCAACAAAGCTGTCTGGGCGGGTGCGGTTAGAGGAAGCGATGGTCAGCCCTTGGCGGTCCATCAGATAGCACACGCTTTCCCCCATCTGGCTGCAGATGTCTAAAAAAGTATTGGCTTGATGAATATCCTGGATAAGGCCGCTTGCCAGCGCCGAGAAGATGGCGGGAAAGCTGCTCATAACTTTGACGAGCCGATCGGCTTCCCCCATTTTATTCGTCAATCCTTTACTTATCATTGCCGCGTCATGCTCGCAGTCTTCCCATTTATCCAGGGTGGCGATATTGCCCAAATGCTGAGTGAAGGCCCATCCCATTGTCAGCAGCAGGGCCAATATGGTCGTGGCCATCAGCATCATCTGACGAAACCAGACACGGAATTTTGGTTCTTTTTCCAGGCAGGTTCCGGCGAATAAGTAGAGGGAGGCGCTGATCGCGATGGCTAATAAGCCTCTGATTAACTGGATAGGAATGGCCGTTACAGCAACAAATGAGTCGTAATTAAGCCAGGATGCGGGAAAGAAGGAGGCTGGCGGGACTACCATTCCTGTGGCGAGGGCATAACCTGCCATGCCCAGAGCGCCTACTTGCAGGGTCCAGGACCGTGGTGTCTCGGCTTTCGCCAGGAGCCCGAGCGCCAAGGCAGCCCACATCCCCCCGATCAAGCCCAGGACATAGCGGGTGGCAGCCAAAAGTCCAGTGTAACCCGCCAGTGCCCCTATCCCCACCAGGGCGGTCATCACTGCCAGAATCCAGGCACCAGGTCCACGCCCGGAGAGGGTGTAGGTCCCGGCCCGCCCAAATTCTGCCAGGCAAACAAAAGAGATGATCAGGACACCCAGCCTGACATAGTCAAATGCCGGATTAGGCCCCAGGCTCAAGGCCAAGAGGTCCAGCAATTCGTGTACCCCATGAACGGCCCCAAAACGAGCTAACCAGATCCAGGGTAGCTTGGGGGAGGACCTTCTTTTAAGGAACAGGCAGATTGGCACAAGGAACAGGAAAACCGCCCCACAGAAGAAAAAGATATAATCCAGTTGGCTTTGGAGAAATTCGGCCATCATCCGCTCTTGGTATGGAGACCGGCTCAGTAAAAGGAAAGGCCTCGAGTTGCGCTGAGAGCTGAACTATTGCTGGCGCTTTTCAACGCAACCCTGGTTTCCAGGGGATCCTCCATCACTTAACTTTCCCAGTACATTTAGGTCGTCCGAGCAGGAGGTCCAGATTGAGCGCGGCGTAACTTGGCATAAAGCCACTGGCGCCAATCTCCTGGCCGACCTGAATGATCTTGCGCAGGTAAGTTTCCGCCTTGCGTCTGGCAAAGGGCACTTCTTTGAGAATAAAGCCCAAGTTTTTGCAGGCAGTCCAAAATCCAAGGCGCCGTCTGCGAGTCGCCATCTGGAAATAGATCTCTGCCAAAGCGAATTCCAGGAAGTAGAGAGACACGAATCTGCCATTCTCGGTTAATACCCGGATCGCTCCCGTGATAATTTTCATGCCCCGGGAATATTGCCCCCTGGCCATCAAAACTGCGCCGTATAAGGACTGGGCCCAGAGGGCGATATAATTCATGCCGAGATGTTGGCAGAACGGGATAATCTCCCGAAGAATCTCATCTGCTTCCTGAAATTTTTCGGTCTGAATGAAGAAATTGGCGAGGGCCAGTTTGGGCCACACGGAAAATATCGGGTCGTTGGAGAGTTCTACGGCTTTCTTGCTCCATTCTACTGCCTTGGCGAAATCTCCAGCCGAATAATGTCCGTAGCTCGTACAAATGTAACCCACCACGGTGCTGCGCAGGTCGGAGTGGCTTTCGCCGAATTCCAGCAAAATCCGGCCCAGTTCGAAATTTTTTTGGCTATCCCCGTTGAAAATGTAGATCATCCCCAAGCCCCCAAGGGAGAGGACATAACCCATGGGGTCCAAATCATCCCTTTTGGCCAGGACCTCTTCGCCATATTGAATGCCCTGGGCCAGCAGTTTCAGTTCGGCGCAGCACCAGATGATATTGGCGTAGCCCATGCCAATGGCGGTATTACTCCTATGTTGGCACATTTCCAAGGCGTTAAGGTTAAATCCATAAGATTCTCTGACCCTGCCGGTATTGAACAAGGAGACACAGAGCCAGACATAAAAGCCTCCCACAAGTCCCTTATCAGCAAGAGACTCGGCCAACGCCTGATGGTCCAGAAATAGTCTCCGCAAACCGGCAAAATCGGCTCGGTAATAAAATACCGGAGCCCATTCATTGAGAAAGTCTATCAGGAGCCATTTTTCTTCCTCCGACTTACCTGTGGTTTGTTCCAGGATCTGGAAAGCCCTCTGGTAATATTCATGGGATTCCTGAACGGCATATTTCTTCAGGCTCTTCCTGCCTGACTTTCTCAGGTAATCCAAAGCCTTTTGGGAGAGCGCACTATGTCTGAAATGGAACGCCAGGGTTTCATAGAATTCTGGCAGCCTATCGGAAAATACCTGTTCCATCACCAGGCCAATCTGTTGGTGCATGGCCATGCGATCTTCTTTGAGCAGCCCGCTATAGACCACTTCCTGGATCAAGGCGTGCTTAAACTCATATGCGTGTTCCATTTGGGAAGATTTGCGCAACAGGCCGAGGTCTTCCAGCTGCTCTAAATGCCGATTGAGGGCGTCGGGATCCCGGGTGAGTCTCCGGAGAATCTCATAGGGCAAGGTTCTGCCGATGACCGAAGCTTCTTGCAGCAGATGCTTGACCATCCCCTCCAGGCGGTCTATGCGGCCGGAAATAACGGCGTGGATACTTGGGGGGATTTCAGATGCGTCAATGGCTCCGTTGAGTCGCCAGTTGCCATCATCGAGCTGCAAGGTCTCGGATTCGATCAGGGAATTGATCATTTCCTCCACGTAAAAGGGATTGGTCCCCACCTTCTCCTGAATAAAGTGCCGCAAGTCTTCCGGGACCACGGTTGTTTGGAGGATGGAGGCCAGCATCTCTTGAATCTCTGCCGCAGAGAGGTCCTGGAGCTGGATTTCCTGATAGGATTCCCCCATCATGCTGATCTCATCCAGGCTGAACAAATCCAAAGTTGGCCTGAAGGAATACAGGAGAATTACACCAGGTACTTGTGCAAATACGGCACCCCGAAGAAAATTCAGAAACCAGGGGTCGGCCCAATGCAGGTCTTCAAAACAGATGACCACGGGGCCCTGCTTAGCCAGAGCCTGCAAAATTACCGGGATGGCACGATGGAGGCGCGATCTCCAAAATTCGGGGCTCATTTTGGCCACGGCAGGATAATGGAGGGACAACAGGCCTCCAAGGGACGGGGCCACGTCCTCTTGCAAGTCACCGAGACCTTGCAGCCGGCCTTCAAGCTTTGCAGCTACCAGGCCTGGGGTATCTTCCTCTTCTATGGCTAAATCTCGTTTGATGAGATTAATGAGGGGGAAATAGGAGATGTTCCGGGTGGAGGCATAGGCATGTCCTTCCATCCAGGTGATTTTCGTCAAATCCAGCGTAGCCCGGAACTCCTCGATGAGCCGGCTCTTGCCGGTGCCCGCCTCGCCGCAGATGGCGACCACGGAATAGGCTTTTTCATCCTGAAGCCTGGCCAGCGCCTGGGCCAGGACCCCCATTTCCCTCTGCCGCCCGATCAGGGCAGCCCGGTGCCCGGAGATGCGATACCGCTTGCTGGGTAACATCCGCAACGATTTGAGCCGGTAGGCCCTGGCCGGCATGGTTTCGCCTTCGATTTCAAACGGCTTCAGGGGTTCGAAGTCGAAAAATCCTTCCGCCTGCGCATAGGTGGCTTGGCCGACCAGGGTTTCGCCCGGTTTGGCCAGGGTGCACAGTCTTGAGGCGACGTTGACGGCATCTCCGGCAATGCGCTCTGCTGCCGCTTTTTCAAAATCAAAATGCCCGGTTACCGCAAGGCCGGTGTTGATACCGATATGCACCCACAGGGGGTGCCCTATGATTTCCCGGGCTTTCAGGCTTATGCGGCGAGTCACCTCATGAATCTCGCGGGCGGCTTTGACTGCCCGCACCGGATCGTCTTCGTGGACCCGGGGCACCCCAAAGAAAGCCATCACCTGATCACCGGCGAAGGTTTCGATGTGGCCTTCATATTTAATTACTATCTGGGCAATTTCGCCGAATATATTGCTTACCAGGTCCTTGACCGCTTCCGGGTCCAAGCGCTCCGAAATGGTGGCGTAGCCGGAGATATCCACGTACAGGGAGGTGATTAACTTGCGTTCGCTGGTAATCCTCCCCGCTTCCTTTTCCGGCTTTTTGCTTATCCCGAGTTCGAGGCCGCATTCGCCACAAAACCTGTCACTCGGAAGAATGATATTCCCGCATCCTGGGCACGTTGTGTGAAGTCTAGCCCCGCAGGTCCGGCAATACTTCTGGCTTTCTTCATTGGCGCTCTGGCAGCTGGGGCACTTCATGGTGTTGCTGCGACGAGAAGGGCGCGGATAAAACAGGCGGCAAGCCGCAACTTACCCGGCAGGTTAGGCGGGATATCCATGTGAGGCCCCACTTATCGACCTTCTGGATGAGGGGAACAAAATTTACCTTACATATATTATTTACAAAATATTTTCTATAATGTCAACGTTAAGAATCGTGTTTGGGGTCTCCAGTGGTGGGGTTGGTTCCATGGCGTAACGGGAAAGGCTAAGGGAAAAACCACAGTTACCTTTGCCTCTTATGATCCTTACAGCTAATGCTCATATCGTTATTAAATAGCACTATTTATTTGTGATCTTAAACCGAAATCTATGGATTAAAAACTCGTAAAAATAATAGTTATATACGGATAGAGATCCCCCTTTCCAGGTGGTCTCAACCATGCCGGGTATCAAGCGGAAATGGTCATTTACCTGGTTGCCGCCCACGATCAGAATCTTGTTCAACGGCATGCCCGGTGTCTGGCGCCATCGACATCAGTTGATCTTTTGCTGGTTGATCGTCATGCAGATTGTCACCTCGAGAGCCAGGACCTTGAGCGGCTTATCTCAATTGAGTCCTGGTTTTATCACCGAATGGCGTTTCCGACGGTTGTTATCCGCCGGGTATTGGAGTCTCAAGGCGCTTTTCCACTGGTTTGCTGAGGAAGCCATAAAAAGTCTCCCGGTGCCCGAAAACCAAGTGCTCTAGATGATTATCGCCGGCAGCCACAAAGACAAACGGGGACCCAAAAATCCGGCCGCGCAAAAAGGCGCTTGAATGAACACCATTCCTGGTTCTTCGGGATCAAATTCATCGTGCTCATGGCGCCTGGGAGGACTACTGCATTGCCGTGGATTTTCAGATGGTCGTGCCGAAAGGCCATCCCGATTATAAAAAGGGAAATGAGCTTTTTCGGCACATGCTTAGCCACTTTCAACCCCCTGAGTGGGCTCAGGTGGTTATGGTCCTGGACGCTGCCGCCTTTGCCGCCAAAGACAAAATGAAACTGATCCAGGCCAGGGATAAGGCCGATTCCCAACGCCCCTGGGGGTTCGTTTTTGCCATCGCGCGCACCGGGAATATGGCAGACGGAAAACGTTTAAGGAACTTGGGGAAACATACGCCACACAGCTGTTATCGCCAAACCTGGATTCCTCGCTTGCCTGACCACCAAGGACGCAAGACCTTCTGGATCACCGGAGCTGGTGCGCCGGCTGGCGCGGGCTCAGGGCAAACCTGCACGGTTGTTGCCGGCGCCGGAGTGGGTCATAAGGCTGGGCGGCACGCTGACCGGGAAGTCGCAGCAGGTTAAGCGCCTTTGCGGCTCACTGCAGATCGACTCGTCGAAGATTCGGCGGGTGCTCTTCCCCCCTCTTCCCCGGACATCCCGCCGGCGCTCGGGTCGCTCCCCAGCGTTGCCCTATCCTCCGGCGAGACTTCTCCAAGATAAGGGATCATACTGTAAAACTCAACCGGACATTTCAGGTGCTATGAAAACCGGACATCTGTATGTGCTATTGACACACTAACCCGCTCCGCCCTTGACGGTCACCGGTTTTTCTGATAGGCCTTGTTCTCATAGGGACGGTGGGCATGAACCTGTTAGACTTGGGAATTATTGTGCTTTTGGCTTTGATCACCCTCAGGGGCTATTATCGGGGCCTCTTTCAGGAATTGGCAGTTCTGGTGGGCATCGTGGGGGGCGTGGTGGTTGCGGCCCATGTCTATCTGCGCCTGGCCGAGCTGATCCGGCCCTGGATTGCCGACCCCCTGTATGCCCGCTGGGCCGCCTTTGCCGTGATATTTGTGGCCGTCTATTGGCTCACCCGCTTAGTGGCTCATCTTCTCCAGCAGGTGTTGTACCATCTCTACCTGGATTTTTTTGACCGTCTCCTGGGCGGGACCTTTGCTCTGGTCAAGGGGGCGCTCCTGGTAGGATTCGGGCTGATGTTCCTGAGCGTGGTGCTGCCCAAGAACTCCCACCTGTTTCAAGGTTCCGTCGCGGCTCCCCACCTCATCTCCTTCTCCCGTCAATCTTTGACGTTACTGCCCCCGGACTTCAAACAGCGCCTGAACGAGTATCTGAAGGAATGGCGCCTACCCCGGGAAGAACACCAGGCCGAAGGGTTTCGGCCTCGCAAGGGTGAGGAGCTTACCCCCCCGGCCACCCCCAATCGGCCCCTGGGGAAGTGGTCCCGAGCCTGAAGCGACAACCTCGGGGATATCCATCTTTCAAATTTTTTTTGGAGTTTATCGACATGACCGGCAAAAATAGCGATCCGGGTGCGGCGCTCAATGAATTTGTGGCTATTGTGCGCCAACTGCGAGGTCCGGGGGGGTGTCCCTGGGACGCCCAGCAGACTCCGGAGACGCTCAAGACCTATGTGCTTGAAGAAGCCTACGAATTAATCGAGGCCCTGGACAGTGGCGATCCCGACAAGATTAAAGAGGAACTAGGCGATCTGTTGCTGCACCTGGTGTTCTTGAGCGACCTCTACCAGGACCGGGGAGATTTTTCGTTGACGGAAGTGATTGCGGGCATTGCGGCCAAGATGATCAACCGGCATCCCCATGTATTTGGGGAGGCTAAGGCCGAGACCCAGGAAGACCTGCGGCGCATCTGGCAGGAGGCCAAGGTGCGGGAAGGCAAAGAACCAGCCCCCCCGTCTTTGGGTAAGGTCTCCCCGGCGCTGCCGGCCCTGATCCAGGCCCAGCGTCTGGGGGAGGCTGCGGCCCGGATGGGTTTCGATTGGCCTGATATCAAGGGGGCTCTGGAGAAAGTGGAGGAAGAATGGCAAGAACTGCGGGAGGCCCTGTCTCAGCCTACCAATCCGGCCTGGGAGGAAGAACTGGGTGACCTACTCTTCTCGCTGGTCAACGTCGCCCGCTTTCTGAAAGTCGATTCCGAGGGGGCCTTGCGAGGCACCATTTATAAATTTATTAAGCGGTTCAATGTGGTGGAGCGCACCCTGGCCAAGGCCGGCAAGACCCCGGAGACTGCCACTCTGGAGGAGATGGACGCTATTTGGGCAGCCTGTAAAAAGGAGAAGGCCGAATCAAAGTAAGGACGTTGAGGCTGGGGCGCCTTTTTCCGGGGAGAATCCTTGTCAACCCAGAGAAAAAGTGATAGATTCAACAAAATTAAGGGGTTAATGAGATATGCCAGCCAACCGGTCCCGGGGAGCTGTTCGCCTGAGCCTGACCATCGTGGTCATTGTGGCCGGGGCCGCCCTCTTGTCCATTCTTTTTTACACCTTCTGGCAACAGCTCAACCATAAAGTCGAGGTCACCCTCGAGGAACAATTCAACCAGCAACAGTTGTTTTTGGCCCGGAAAATCGCCGACAACGTGGAATCTTACTTCGACTTCCTGGAAAATGCCCTGATGGGCTATGCCGGGCTGTTCCAGGCTGACAGAGCCGATAACGGGGAGTTGGAGGCAGCTTTGGGGGAACGGTTTGCCCGGCATCAACGGTTTGGCATCTTAGAAATAAACCGTTACAATGCCGAGGGGGTGGGAGTCCGGGTCTTCAGCACCGCCCCCAATGCTCCCAAACCCGGTAACCTGACACTGCCGCCCAGCCTTCTTGCTTGGGCCCATGATCCGCCTCACCGCGGCAAACTGTTTCTCAGCGCAACCTTCGTTTACCCCGACGCCCCCTGGAGAGGCCGTAGGGTTATGCGCTTTTTGACTCCCCTCTATTGGCCGGGCCCTAATGCTCAATTAGCCGGGGTTCTGGAGTTCCTGATCAATCCCGTTTTCATCTGCGAAAAAGCTACTGCCGATGTCAAATCCGGGCAGACCGGCTACGCCTGGATCATCGACCAGGACGGTGTTTTTCTGGCCCACTATGAGAAAAGCTTCATCGGTAAGAATGCCATCAAAGTCCGCCAGGAGCGCACTCCCGATATCACCTTTCAGGGTCTCCGGGAAATTCAGGCTGACATGCTGGCCGGCAAGGAGGGTGTGGGCAAATATACCTCCGGGTGGCACCGCAAGCACCTGGGGAAAACTCCCAAACTGGTGGCCTACACTCCCATCAGGTTTGATAAGGGCCTGATCACCGGTGTTACCCAAGTCCAGGCCCCCCAGCACAATCTCTGGGGCGTGGCGGTGGTGGCCCCGGTGGCGGAAGTGTCCGGAAGCGTGGGGCAGGTCCTGCACCAGGAATTGTTCCTGGTGGCCCTCTTCTTCATCGCAGTGCTGGTGGCCTCAGGCGCCCTCATCGGCACTGCTTACTACTGGAACAAAAGTCTGGCTCGCCAGGTGGAGTTGAAGACCGAGGAGTTGCGTGAGTCCCATGAGCGCCTTTTACGCTCGGAACGTTTTGCTGCGGTGGGGGAGGCTGCGGCTTATGTCAGCCATGAGATCAAGAATCCCCTGATGGTCATCGGGGGGATGGCCCACCAGGTGGAACGCCGTCTTACCGAGGACCCGACTTGCCAGGAGAAGCTGCGGATCATTCAGAATGAAGTGAAACGCCTGGAATCTTTTCTAGGGGAGCTGCGGGATTTCTTGCGTCCTGCCCTACCCAGCAAACAGGAAATCAATATCAACGATGTGATTATGGATGTGGTGGCCTTGATGGGAGACTCCATCCAGGAAAAGGGGGTGGTTCTGGAAGAGCAGTTGAACCCGAACCTGCCACCCGTGGAAGTCGATCCCAACCAGATCAAGCAGGTGCTGGTCAACCTGGTCAAGAATGCCGTGGAGGCCACGGAAGGCCAAGGCAAAATTACCTTGAGCTCCGGAGCCCGGGACGGTCAGGTATGGTTCGCCATACAGGATACGGGCAAGGGGATGTCCGAGGACGTGCTGGAAAAGATCTTCAACCCTTTTTATACGACCAAGGATAAGGGCACCGGCTTGGGATTGGCGGTGATCAACAAAATTATCACCGACCATCGCGGCGCTACTACCGTGGATAGCACCGCCGGAGCCGGTAGCACCTTCACGGTAAAATTGCCGCAAAAAGATGCTCATGCTCCGTAAGCGCTCACCTAACCTCGGAACTGTGCTCCAGCCTGAACAGCGCAAACGCCGCCGGGAACGCATCCTCATCGCCATCTTGCTAGTTCTGGTGGTGGCCATCACCTCTGTGGAGATTCACTTGGTACACCGGGGCGGCCAGCCGGTGACCGGCAGTCTTCTGGCCTTCGGACTACTCAATTTAAACACCTTTTTGCTCCTGCTCTTTACTTTTCTTATTTTTCGTCATCTTTCCAAGCTTTTTTTGGAAAGGAGACGCAAGGTATTTGGCTCTCGCCTGCGCACCCGGCTGGTCCTGACCTTTATTACCCTGACCCTGCTGCCCACTATGTTTCTCTTTTTCATGGCCTGGCAACTGATTTCCAGCCGGGTGGATTACTCCTGGGATCGCCAGGTGGAGCAGTCCTTGGACCAAGCCTTAGCGGTAAACCGCGAAGTGGGCCAGCAACTGAAGGGCAAGCTCCTTGCCTGCGCCCGATTGGTAAGTCTGGATCTCACCAATCGGGCGGACTTAAATCGGGGGGATCGCTTCGCTCTGGAGGATTTTCTGACCGTACACCGGGAGGTCTTCCACCTATCGAGCCTGGAGATACTTAATCTCAAAGGAGGAGTGGTAGCTGCGAGCTTCGCCCCGGACCTGGAACGCTTGCCGCCTAATATCGCGCCGGATAGTGATCTGGCCGTGCCGACCCCGGAAAAGATCATCCGCCAGGTCATTCCTAAGGGAGAACTCTTGACCTTGTCGGTGCCCTTCCAGGATGCCGAAGGTTCCCTGGAAGGGTATGTGGTGGTGCGCCAACTCATTCCCCAGGCCCAACTCCTCCAGATTGCCACCGCGGCCAAGAGTCTTCAGGATCTGCGCCGGCGACACCTGCTCTTCAGTCCCGTCAAGGTGAGCCATTACCTGACCCTGATCATCGTCACCCTTATCGCCATCATGGCTGCGATCTGGCTGGCTTTTTACATGGCCCGGGAGATCACGACCCCCATCCGCCAGTTGGCCGAAGGCACCGTCAAGGTGGCCGGGGGAAATTATGATATCCATATCAATGAAGAGGGTCGGGATGAAATCGGCTTCCTGGTGCAATCCTTTAACAAGATGACCCATGACTTGCAGCAGAGCCAGGCGCAGTTGGCCGCGACCTACCGGCAGCTGAGCGACAGCCACGCCTTGATTTCCACCCAAAAGCGGGACATGGAAATCCTTTTGAAAAACGTGGCCGCGGGGGTGATTGGCATCGACGCCGACGGGCGAGTGACCAGTATTAACGATTCCGCCGCGCAGATGCTCCGAGTCAAGCGGGAAAACGTTCTGGGCCAGGATGGGCGGGTGCTCTTGCCCTCCGGGGAGTACAACCGTATGGCCGAAGTGGTGGCTGCGGCCCACAAGTCACCCCGGGGCATGGTGGAAAAGCCCCTGCACCTGGTTTTGCCGGACCAGACCCTCTATCTTTTGGTAAAAGCCACGGTGCTCAAAGATGAAGCGGGTCGGGACCTGGGAGTAGTGCTGGTCTTCGAGGACTTGACCGAGTTGGAAAGGGCCCAGAGGCTGGCGGCTTGGCGGGAGGTGGCCCGTAGAATCGCCCACGAAGTGAAAAACCCGCTGACGCCCATCAAATTGGCGGCCCAACGCCTGCAACGCCGCTTCAGCGGCCATCTGGGCGCAGACGACCAGATCTTTGGGGAATGCACCCAGATCATCATCAACCAGGTGGATGAGCTCAAGAACCTCGTTAACGAATTTGCCCGGTTTTCCCGGCTGCCCCATTTGACGCTGTCCCCCCAGGACCTCAACGCCCTGATCCAAGAAACCCTGCTTCTTTACCGAGAGGTCCAGCCGCGCATCACCCTGGATTTCCAGCCTGACCCGAACCTCCCCTCCTTGCTCCTGGACCGGGAACAGGTCAAGCGGATGCTCCTTAACCTGTTGGATAATTCCCTGGCCGCCATCCCGAAGAGCGGCGCCATCACCGTGTCGGTTAAGGGAGACCTGTCTCAAGACCGGGTGGAACTCATCGTGGCCGATACCGGCGTTGGCATCCCGGACCGGGACAAGATCAGGATCTTCGAGCCTTACTTCTCCACCAAGCGGGGCGGCACCGGCCTGGGTCTGCCCATTGTCAATTCCATCGTCTCGGAGCATCAGGGTTTCCTCCGGGTGGAGGATAACGTGCCCCGGGGCACCAGGTTTATCATCGATATTCCCATACACAGGGCTGAATATGTCGGGAACGCTGCTGGTAGTTGACGACGAGTCCCAGATCCTCAAGGCGGTCTCGGGCATCCTCCAGGACGAGGGTTTCGAGGTGCTCACCGCTCCGGACGGGGAGACCGCCCTAAAACTGGTGGGCGAGCAGACCCCGGACCTGGTGCTGCTGGACATCGCCTTGCCGGGGATAGACGGCCTGGATGTGCTCCAGGAGTTGAAGCACCGCTATCCCTCTCTGCCGGTGGTGATGATTTCCGCCTACGGTTCGGTGGAGAACGCAGTCAGGGCCACCCGCCTGGGGGCCTATGACTTTATCGAAAAGCCGCCCCACGCCGACAAGATTCTCCTGACGGTGCGCAACGGCCTGGAACTGGCGCGCCTGTCCGAGGAAAACCGGCGGCTTCGGCAACAGACGGGTCCGGTTCGGGAAATTATCGGCAAGAGCGAGCCCATCGGCAAGCTGCGGGAGGCCCTGAATCTGGTGGCGCCCACCAACGCCAGCGTGCTCATCACCGGCGAAAACGGCACCGGCAAGGAATTGGTGGCCCGGGCCCTCCATGCTTACAGCCGGCGGTCCCACCGGACGTTTGTGGAGGTCAACTGCGCCGCCATCCCCGAAGACCTTATCGAAAGCGAGCTTTTCGGCCACGAGCGAGGGGCCTTTACCGGGGCCACCGACCGCCACCGGGGCAAATTCGATCTGGCTCACGAAGGCACCCTCTTTTTGGATGAAATTGGCGATATGAGTCTGAAGACCCAGGCCAAGATCTTGCGCATCTTGGAGGAACAGCGGTTCGAGCGGGTGGGGGGCCATCGTCCTATCCAGGTGGATGTGCGCATCGTGGCCGCGACCAACAAAAATCTAGAAGAGGAGATTGCCCGGGGAGCTTTCCGGGAAGACCTTTACCATCGGATCAACGTCATCCCCCTCATTGTCCCGCCCTTAAGAGAGCGTCGGGAAGACATTCCGTTGTTGGCCACCCACTTCCTCAAGGAACTGGCCCGGGAGGAAAACGCCCCGGCTAAGACCTTCAGCCCTCAGGCCCTGGAGGCATTGGCCGCCCAGCCCTGGCCGGGCAACGTCCGGGAGTTGAAAAATTTTGTCTGGCGCCTGGCCATCATGAGCCCCAAACCGGTTATCGACCTGGACGACCTGCCCTTCAACGCTCCGGGCTCCGGGCCTGAGGAGGGCGGCGAGGGCGAATTCATCGACCCATTTCTCCAGGTGCCCTCCTTCCGGGAGGCCCGGGCCCTCTTTGAAAAGCAGTTCCTGCGGCGCAAACTGGAGGAATGCCGGGGCAACGTCAGTCTGTTGGCGGAAAAGATAGGCTTGGAACGCTCCCACCTTTACCGCAAACTGAAGAGCTACGGTTTAGAGCCGGGGAAATAGGGGAAAGAGCGGGACGGTAGTGCATCAATGGAGCTGGGTCCCAACCACCTCTGGAGTTTGGAGAAAATTGCGGCTTTGGCTGATTAAGATGACCCAATTTTAACACTTGGCAAAAATTGGAGGTGGGGCGGGAGCAGTCGGGAAACCCCGGCAAATCAAGGGATAGAACAAAATAGTGCTCCCGAAAAAAAGAGGGGAACCGTAGCTACCCCAAACACTAATAATTCATGGCTTCCCTGCGTGGACTCATTTCGAACTGAACCGCGTGAGCCCTCTGACGAAATTCCGTGATACTTTCTATCTGATATAAAATACGCGGGGCAAGTGACCCTTGAATCAAATCCAGGCAGCCTGCCTTGGGGCCAGGAGAGTGGGATCGTGTATCCAGGGGTGAGTTTTCGGGAACAGCAGGCTTTCGAGCGCTTCGCCCGGGATTTGGTGCGGCTGCCGCTACCGGGTGAAGGTCCCCTGGATTATCTGCTGCCCGAGGCCCGCTGGCGGGAGCTCATAAGCCGGGTGCCGGATGAGGCGGCCTGGCTGATGGCCTTGTCCCAGGCCGCCGGGGTCTATTTCTTCCCGTCCCGGGAGTGGGTTAGGGCCCTTATGCGTTACCTGAAATTTTTAAGGGTAACCCGGCTCCTGGAAGCGGGGGCTGGACGAGGCTATCTCAGCGCGGCCCTGACACCCCTTTGCACCGGCGCGGGCATCAAATTTCTAGCCATAGACAGGGGTGACGGAGAGTTCGTCTCGGGGCTGCCGATCTATTCCGCAGTGGAGCAAGGCGACGCCTTGGTCGCGATTCGGGAATTTAAGCCGGAGGTGGTGGTCTATGCCTGGCCGCCACCGGGACAATCCGTGGCCGGTATTTGCCAATTGCCATTTCTGCATTATCTTATTTTAGTGGGTGAAACAGAGGGCGGCGCCACCGGAGCCCGGGAGGATTGGCAGGCCTTGCCGCATCGGTGGTCTCCGGTTTTGTCCCGCTATGGCCGGGGACGCACCGGCAGTCTAAACCACCGGGTGACCGTCTTTTATGGCGGTGGACAGAAACCCCCAGGGCCGCCACGGCCCTCACTTGGCCCTGCCAGAATAGACAAAGGATGATCTCATGCGCAAGTCTTCCCTGGACGTATTTTTCAAACCGGAGTCGGTGGCGGTGATCGGCGCCAGCGAGAAGGACCAGACCATTGGACAGGCTTTGTTGCGCAATCTCCTCAAGGACGAGTTTCCGGGCGCAATCTATCCGGTTAACCGTAAGTATCAGGAAGTCCAGGGACTTCGTGCGTACCCGATCGTTACTGAAATCAAGGCGCCCATCGATCTGGCCATTATTGCCATTCCCATCAGGGAGGTGGCGTCGGCCTTGCGGGAGTGCGGGGAAGCCGGGATTCACGCCGCAATTATCATCTCCGCGGGCGGCAAGGAAACGGGAATGCCTGGCAAAGAAATCGAAGCGGCCATCAAAGCCGAAGCGCAAAAAGCCGGGATTCGCTATTTGGGGCCCAACAGCATGGGTCTCCTCTGTCCATCCTCCAAGTTGCACGCCAGTTTTGCACCTCATTGCGCCCAAGCAGGTAACCTGGCCTTCATCTCGCAGAGCGGCGCCCTGTGCAGTTCCATTCTGGGCTGGGCCATCCCCAAGAAGATCGGCTTCAGCCACTTCATCAGCACGGGTTCCATGGCGGACGTGGATTTCGGCGACCTGATCGATTATCTGGGCAACGAAGAGAGGGCCCGGAGCATCGTCATGTACATGGAGAACCTGACCCAGCATCGCAAATTTATGAGCGCCGCCCGCTCCGTGTCCCGGATCAAACCCATTATAGTGATTAAAGCTGGGCGCAGCCGGGCGGGGGCCCAGGCTGCGGCCTCCCACACCGGCGCCATGGCTGGCGCGGACCGGGCGTACAATGCTGCGTTTCGCCGGGCTGGGATCATCCGGGTGGACACCATAGGGCAGCTTTTCGACTGCGCCGAGGCCCTGGGAAAGGTGAAGCGCCCCGTCGGCGGGAATCTGGGAATCATCAGCAACGCCGGGGCTCCGGGGGTCATGGCGGTGGATGCCCTGGGACGCTGGAACCTGGAGCCGGCAACCCTGACCCCGGAGACCCTCACAAAGCTGGATGAATTCCTGCCGTCCCACTGGAGCCGGAATAACCCCATCGACATCCTGGGGGACGCCTCGCCGGAACGCTACCTTAGGGCGGTGCAGGTGGGAATGGCGGCCCCCGAGCTCTCGGGTTTGGTGATCATTTTATCCCCCCAGGCTCTGACCGACCCTACCGGGGTAGCCCGGGCGGTAGCGCCGGAGATCGGGGGCAAGGGCCGGCCGGTTTTTGCGGTGTGGATGGGGGGCGCCGACGTGGAGGCCGGAGTCCAGATCCTCAACGATGCCGGCGTCCCAACCTTTGAGACCCCGGAGCAGGCCGTGGACACCTTCATGGAAATGTATTTCTATACCCGGCACTTGGAACTCCTCCAAGAGACCCCGCCCCGGCTGACCCAAGACGTGAGTGTCAACACCCGGCAGGCCCGGACGTTTCTCTGCCAGTGCCTGGAGCGCCCGGGGGGGGTGCTGACGGAACTGGAAGCAAAGGCCATCTTGAGCGCCTATGGCATCCCGGTGAACCCCACGGTGGCGGCGTCCTCCGGGGCCGACGCCGCCAAGGTGGCCCAGGCCATCGGCTTCCCGGTGGCGCTGAAGATAAATTCTCCGGAGGTCAGCCACAAGTCCGAAGTGGGCGGTATGCGCTTCAACCTCCAGAACGAAAAAGAGGTTATAGCCGCCTACGAAGAAATCATCACCGCGGTCAGGGCTTCCAACCCGGAGGCCAATATTTTGGGGGTGACGGTTCAGACCCAGGAAAAGAGCCCCATTTGCGAACTAATCATCGGCAGCAAACGGGACCCGGATTTTGGCCCCCTCATCCTCTTCGGGGCCGGTGGGGTCTTGACCGAGGTGCTGGAGGATTCGGCGGTGGACCTCCCCCCTATGAACCCGCTCCTGGCCCGACGGTTGATAGAAAAACCCCGGGTTTTTCGGGTGCTCAAAGGCTATCGCAACACCCCTCCCGCCGACCTGGATAAGCTGGCGGAGATCCTGGTGCGGATTTCCCAACTGGTGACGGATTTTCCGGAGATCGTGGAACTGGATATCAATCCCTTGTTGGTCATTGAGGGGCGCTTTGTTGCGGTGGATGCCCGCCTCATTGTTAGCCCCACGGATGTCCCGCCGCCGCGCCATCTTATCATCGCCCCTTATCCCAACCAGTTTGAAAGCGATTGGATGCTCCGGGACGGCACCCCGGTGTTGCTGCGCCCCATGAAACCGGAAGACGAACCCATGGTATCCGATTTTCTCAGCAAGTGTTCGGAAGAGACTATTTTCTTTCGCTATTTCAAGCTGATTAAAAAGTGGACCCATGAAATGCTCATTCGCTTCACCCAGAATGATTACGATCGAGAGTTGGGCCTGATGGCCATTGGTCAGCCGCCGGGTCCCGAGATCATGATGGGAGTGAGCCGCATGGTCATGGCCACGGACCGGTCCACTGCGGAATTTGCGGTGATCGTGGGTGATCCCTGGCAGGGCAAAGGTCTGGGGCCCAAACTGGTAGAGCGGATAACGGAGATTGCCCGGGAGCAGGGCGTCAAACTCCTCCACGGTGACGTCTTGGCCCAGAACCAGCCGATGCTGGAGATGGTGAGACGTTTGGGCTTTTCCAGGCAGAAAGATGCCGAGGGGGGGACTTATCGGGTCGAAATGGCCCTTCAGGGAGGCGGCCTGCGGCCGGGGTGTGCCGTGGAGGCAGCTAACGACTGATTTTATATGGACCTCAACCTGAAAGGGAGCGTGCTAAAGGAGAAGATCACAATATGGTGGATCATGTCTCTTATGTGGTGGAAGATGAATGCATTGCTTGCGGCACCTGCGAGGAAATCTGCCCCGAGGTTTTTGTAGTGAACGAAACCCTGGGATTTGCTCAGGTCATGAACCCTTCGGGGGCAGCGGATGAGAAGATTCAGGAGGCCATCGACGCCTGCCCGGTTCATTGTATCCACTGGGCCGACTCGATGGAGTAGGCGAAAAACATCAGGCCAGCCGTTTGGCGCAGGCCAGGCGGACCCGACGAGGAGGAAAACCCATGAAAAAGGTCAATCTTTTCGAAGCCGGCCAGTTTGGCGAAAAGGGGCTTGGGAGGTTACTGGTTCACGACTCCGCGTATTTTAAAATCATCAATTTTAACCTCAAGGCCGGTCAGGAATTGCCGGTGCATGCCCATGACATCGAAGGCAAGCTGAGCCTGGTGATCGTCGAAGGGGAGGGGGAGTTTTTGGGCAAGGATGGGGCCTCCTTTCCGGCCAAACCGGGGGATGTAGTCATCTCTGACATCGCCGAGCCGCATGGGCTGCGAGCCAAAACCGATGTGCGCCTCCTGGTCACCATCGCTCCGCCCATTTAATTTTGCCATCATCATAAATTGAAAGGGGTCAAGCTTATGACAAAAAGGGTCCCGGTGATCGACACCGATGAGTGCATCGCCTGCGGCAACTGCGAGGCGGTCTGCCCCGCAGTCTTTAAGCTCAATGAGTCGTTAGGGCATTCCGAGGTCATCAATCCTGCCGGTGCACCGGAAGACCAGATTCAGCTGGCCATCGACCAGTGCCCGGCCCAGTGTATCCATTGGCAGGAGGAGGCGGACTAAGAGGGTTCAGGGCTTCAGAGCGCGAGGCTGGCAGGATTTAAGCAGGCAGCAGGTTCAGGAGTAAAGATAGCCATCGGTGTGCCCAGTCCCCTGGAACCCCTAAATCCCCGGTTCAGATAGTGCCATTTGCCTGAGATTATGCTAAAAAATGAAAATCAATTGCGGAGCTTTAACCATGCCTTGACTGGAGCCACACAGGAATGACAGATACACGTAAACTTTTCGGCACCGACGGTGTGCGGGGGGTGGCCAATGTCTATCCCATGACTGCCGAGGTGGCCTTGCAATTAGGAAAGGCCCTGGCCTACGTGATCAAGTATGGTCCGGGGCGGCACCGTATCGTGATCGGCAAAGATACCCGCATCTCGGGCTATCTCTTGGAATATGCCACGGTGGCGGGCATCTGCTCCATGGGAGTAGACGTTCTACTCTTGGGACCGCTGCCCACTCCCGGGATCGCGTTCATCACCTCCTCGATGCGGGCCGACGCCGGGGTGGTCATTTCTGCGTCCCACAACCCTTATCAGGACAATGGCATCAAGTTTTTTTCCGGCAGCGGCTTCAAGCTCCCCGATGAACTGGAGGCCCGCATCGAGGCCTTGATGGCGGAACCAGAGTTGGATGGCGCCTGTCCCACCGCCACCGAAGTGGGCCAGGCCTTTCGTATGGACGATGCCCGGGGCCGCTATATTTCGTTTCTGAAAAGCACCTTTCCCAAAGATTTGCAATTAGACGGGCTGAAGATCGTGGTGGACTGCGCCCATGGCGCCACGTACCGGATTGCGCCGGAGATTTTCACTGAATTAGGGGCCGAGGTGACTCCCATGGGGGTGAGGCCCAACGGCAGGAACATCAATCGCCAATGCGGTGCCACCTATCCCGAGGGCCTGGCGGTCCTGGTAAAGCGGCAGGGGGCCGACCTGGGCCTGGCGTTCGACGGGGACGGCGATCGGGTTATCATGGTGGACCATCGGGGCGAGATTGTGGACGGCGACCACATCCTGGGGATTTGCGCCCTGGACATGCTGGCGCGGGAGAAGTTGCGGCGCAAGACCGTGGTGGGCACCGTCATGTCCAATCTGGGCCTGGAATTGGCCCTGAAAGCCAAGGGGATTCGCCTCTTGCGGACCGATGTGGGTGACCGCTATGTGGTGGAAGCCATGCTTAAAGGCGGCTATGTTCTGGGCGGCGAGCAGTCCGGACACGTGATTTTCCTGAATCACACCACCACTGGAGACGGCATTCTCACGGCGCTACGGCTGTTGGCCGCAATGTTGCGGCAGGACAAACCACTGGCGGAGTTGGCCAGTTGCGTACAAAAATGCCCCCAGACCCTGATCAACGTGATGGTCAAAGAGAAAAAAGATTTAAAAACGCTGGCCCAGGCCCGCCAGGTTATCCAGGAGGCGGAAAAACGTTTGGGGTCCAACGGCAGGCTCCTGGTGCGTTATTCAGGGACGGAGCCCAAGTTGCGTGTCATGACCGAAGGCGAGGATGAATCGTTGATCCAGGCAGTGGCCCAGGATTTGGCGCAGGGGCTGGAGGCCATATTGAATTGATGGAGGCACGCCCATGCTGCTGGTGATGGATGTGGGGAATACCAACACGGTGATCGGAGTCTATGAGGATGACCAGATTTTGAGCGACTGGCGCATCCGGACTGAAAAAGAAGCCACCGTGGACGAGTTCGGCATCCTGTTGCGCAATCTCTTTCAGGCCCAGGAGCTGACTTTGACCCCGGGCACTGACCTGGTCATTTCCTGCGTGGTCCCCCCCATGAACAACACCTTGGAGGGGTTTGCCCAGCGTTACTTAAAAGTCCGGCCTCTGTGGGTGGGTCCCGGGATCAAGACCGGTATGCCGATCCACTATGATAATCCCCGGGAAGTGGGGGCGGACCGCATCGTCAACGCGGTGGCGGCCTATGAGCAGGTGCACGGAGCCGTGGTGGTGGTGGATTTTGGGACTGCGACCACCTTTGACGTGGTGTCCCGCCAGGGAGAGTATATGGGCGGGGTCATTGCACCGGGGGTGATGATCTCGTGCGAGGCCCTCTTTCTCAAGGCCTCCAAGCTGCCCCGGGTGGAGATTTTTGCCAAGCCCAAGAGCGTCATTGCCAAGGATACTATCAGCAGCATGAACGCGGGGATCATTTATGGTTATGCCGGTCTGGTGGACGGCATTGTCCATCGCATCAAGGAGGCCCTGGGTGCCCGGCCCCAGGTGATCGCCACCGGTGGCCTGGCCTGCCTCATCGCTTCGGAAACCAAGAGCATCGATACGGTGGACGATTACCTGACCCTCAAAGGCCTGAAGATCATCTACGAGCGCAACCGTCCCCGCCGGGAAGATCGGGTCAAGGGAGGGGTACTATGAGCCAGGAGGAAACGGGGATCAGCCGCCGGTACCTCCGGGAGACCCGCTATACGCGGCGCACCATGGCGGAGAGGTCCCGGGCCTACCCCCGGGCCCCTCTCTATAAAGAGTATCCGGACGCGACCCAGCGCCTGAGCCTGGACCCCGAGTCCGGCCGCCAGGACGCGGACCTGTGGCAAGCGCTAGCGGCGCGCCGCTCCCAGCGCGATTACCGGGACCGGCCTCTGACCCAAACAGAACTGGCCGCCCTGCTCTGGGCCACTCAGGGGATTACCGGTGCCATGGGCGGGTATCACTTCCGGGCCTCGCCGTCTGCGGGTGCTCTTTACCCGGTAGAGACCTATCTGGCAGTGCACCGGGTTGAGGGTGTGACCCCGGGCATCTGGCATTTGCAAGTGGTCGATTTTGCCCTTGAATTAGTGGCCAGCGGCGATTTTCGCCAGCCCCTGGTGGCCGCTGGGCTCTCCCAGGGTTTCCTGGGAGAGGCGGGGGTGGTGTTCATCTGGACCGGGGTGTTGAACCGGGCCCGGTGGAAATACCGGGAACGGGCGGTGCGCTATGTGTTTCTGGATGCGGGCCACATCTGCCAGAACTTGATGCTGGCCGCCATGGCTCTTAACCTGGGGGTCTGCCCGGTGGGCGCCTTCTTCGACGAAGAAGTTGAGCGCATCGTCCAAGTGGACGAGGGTGAAGAGGTGGCTCTCTATCTGGCCGCCGTGGGACCCCTGGGGTGAGATAGTTATTCAAAACCATGAGGGCCAGTATTAATAATAACGTTCACCAGAGCTTTCATTGACTAATCTTGACGGGCGTGTGCAGCCTTGGATGCGCCCACCACGCAGGGAGGAGTGAGCATGAAACGGTGGCTGGTGGTTGTGTTGGTAACCATGTGCCTGGCTGTGGGCGGCGGCGCCCAGGTTTTCGCCCAGACCTCGGCGGAAAAGGTTAAGGCTGCGAATATGCGGGCGGCCCAGGATTATCTCAAATCTGGGTTCCTGCTGGCAGGAGAAGGCCGGGATAAAGAAGCGGCGGATTCCTTTCGCGCTGCGGTGGGTCTGAGGCCGGATTGGGCCGAGGCCCATAGTCTGTATGGCAGCGCCCTGGCCCGGGTCGGCAACTACACCGAAGCGGAAGCCGAACTGCGCAAGGCCGTCGCCTTGAAGCCCGATTATGCCGAAGGCTGGAATTTTTTAGGAGAGTTCCTCAAAGCGCGGGGCAAAGATAGGGAAGCCCAGGAGGCCTTTCGCAAGGCCCAGCAATTCGCCCATTAATCGAGCGGCGGGGCAGATTGGACCTGCACCGCAGTCTGGGCATCATGCTCCCCTGCCGCCATTTTTAAGTCAGGAAGACCACCATCCGGTTCTTGCGGTCCCCAGTGCGATAATAGACGACACTTTCGGCCAGTTGTTGCAAGCCGTTATAAAGGAGGCAGCTGGCCGGATCGGGGTTGCCTGGGGCCGGAAGGCCGCTGAGGCTGCTGGCGTGGTGCGGCGCCGCATCGTCTTCGAAGGTCAAGCGCAGCCGGGGGCCCTTTTCTTCCAGAGAGACGGCGATGGACCCGGGCTGGTCGGGCCGGTAGGCATGATTCACCAAGTGGCGGAAGATTTCCTCGGCCGCCTTTTCCAAGCTGCCCAGACGGTTCGACGCCAATCTATGCTCCCTGGCCCACTTCCGGACATAATCCATGAGCAGCTTTAAGTTTTCCTGGCGATTGCTCAGCGTCAGCCACGAAGTCATCATGATTATCTTATCGAAAGATGCCAGGTTTATCCTTAAACATTTTTTGCAACCCCGGCTCTGCCGATCTCAGCCCTGGTGGAACTCCCCCGATCACTTTTTGGCGGGGCCATGCCCCTGCCTGGGCTTGGGGAGAAAACGATCCCGTTCACTAAAGATACAACCGCAGTATTGCTGGCGGTAGAGGCCCATCTGTTTTGACCCGGCTATGCCTGTAGCCCAGCCCTCACGGAAGTCCTCGTAATAAAACGGCACCCCTGCCTCCTGTCCCGCTTGGACCCCCAACTCCTGGATGAGCGCATGGTTTTGTAACTTGCTATAGAGCAGGGTGGAGGTGAAGGCGTCGAACTTGCCGCCCCGGGCCACCCGGGCTGTGGCCTGCAGGCGTAGATAATAGCAGAAGCGGCAGCGTTCCAACTCCCGGAAAGCGATATTCCGTAAGAATTCTTCCAGGTGATAACCCCGGTCCCAGATGATGGGGAGTCCGGTCTTACCGGCGTAATCCTCTAGTGCGGCCATCCGCCGGGAAAACTCTTGATACGGATGAATATTGGGATTGAAGAAAAAACCCCGCACCTGGTGCCCCTGGGCGGAGAGAATTTCCACCGGATAAACCGCACAGGGGGCGCAGCAGATGTGGAGCAGCATCTTCATGGTTTAGACGCGCTGGCCCATAACCTTTTGGGCCGTTTGTCCCAACTCCCCGATATTGGCCACCACGGTCACTCCAGCGTTGGCCAGGGCGGCCATTTTGTCGGCGGCCTTGCCGCTGCCGCCGGAGATGATGGCCCCGGCATGTCCCATGCGTTTGCCCGGAGGTGCGGTCTGGCCGGCGATGAAGCTCACCACCGGCTTCGACACCTGGCGGGAGATATACTCGGCGGCCTCTTCTTCGGCAGTGCCGCCGATTTCGCCGATGAGCACGATGCCCTGGGTCTGGGGGTCAGCCTCAAACAGCTCCAGCATGTCGATGAAGTTGGTGCCGATAATGGGATCGCCGCCGATGCCCACGCAGGTGCTCTGTCCGATCCCCAGCAGGGTGAGCTGATGCACGGCTTCGTAGGTCAGGGTGCCGCTGCGGGAGACCAGGCCCATGGGACCCGGCCGATGGATGTGTCCCGGCATGATGCCCACTTTGGCCTGACCGGGAGAGATGATGCCCGGACAGTTAGGGCCGATGAGGCGGCAGCCCGAATCCTGGAGCCCGGCCATGACCCGCACCATGTCCAGGGTGGGGATGCCCTCGGTGATGCACACCGCCACTTTGATCCCCGCGGCCGCAGACTCCAGAATGGCGTCGGCGGCAAAGGCCGGCGGCACAAAGATCAAAGAGGTGTTGGCGCCCGTGTCCGCCACGGCCTGGGCCACGGTGTTGAACACCGGGATCTCATCCATCTTCTGGCCGCCCTTGCCCGGGGTCACCCCGGCCACCATCTTGGTGCCATATTCGGCGCAGGCCCGGGCATGGAAGGAGCCTTCCTTGCCGGTAATCCCCTGGACTACTACCCGTGTGTCGTTATTAACCAGAACGCTCATTTATCACCTTTCATTCACATGAATTTCGCTATGCTCGGGAATCATTTGCAGGCCGGCAAGGCCCAACTGCTTTCCACCCGAAACTTCTTGAGTTTCGCACATCTCCTAATTGTGGTCAATTTTTATCTAATTCCGGGAATGGTCACCAAGAGTCAATTGTGTCAGAGAATTAAATGGCGGCCAGCCTCCATAGCAAGCTCAAAGAGGGGATTTACCGGGGGGATGCTTACAGGGGAAGGCGACGGCCTTCCCCTGACTCGAAATTTGAAAGTGCTACGACAATCAGTTAAGGTTTGCGCTGCTGGCCTGTGGCCCACAGGGGCCGCCCGGTGGCGTCGTCCCTGAGTTTTAAGACCTGGTCGCCTTTGGTCACTTCGTCAGCGATAAAGATGGTGGCCTTGGGGCGGGTAACTCGCATGCCCTTGACGTGCACCTGGTCGCCAGGGGCCAGCTTCACCGCCTGCTGGTCAACGTAATCGGCAGGTCCCAGGTTAACTTTGAGGGGTCCCTTGTCCGTCTCCAGCAGCAGCATCACCCGCGCCGACCGGCCAGCCTGCTTGGGGGTTATCCGGTTGATGGCCGCCACCTTGCCCACCAGGGTCTCTACCGCTTGGGGGTTGTACATCCGGGCTGCTTTGCGGGCGCCCGGAGCAGCCGCAGGAACCTGCTGCTGAGCCCAACCCTGGGATACCCCCAGCAGAGCCAGCAGACTCACCAAGCTTACCATCAGATTCAGTTTTTTAAGCATCGTTGCTTCACACCTCTCTCCATGATTAACCCCTCTTGGGGCTTTCTTATAAGACCGTGGGGAGAGGAAAAATGTTACTTCGGTGCGATCAGTTGCTGATCCCTTGGCTGCCCATGCCCGATGGTCCAGGATGAGGAGTCGCCGCCTGCCAACCTTCCGAGCCGCCCACCTGGGAACGAGGCCCGCCGCCCCGTCCCCTTCCCTGTTCCTCCATATGCGGGGTGATCAGGAAGGGAAAGTAAATCAGCAAAAGACTGAGAACCAGAAAGATAACCGCGATCTTAAGGCGCAGGCCGGAACTGGGGATCAAGTGCTTGAAATAGGCCAGAATCTGGTGCCAATGCAGGATTACGTGTAAGACCAGCAAAAATAAAAAGGCGAAGGCCAGGTACAGGTGCAAGTCGCCCCAATCATGCCGGTCCCAACCCAACCAGGAGAATGCCAGGTTGCGGCCGTACTTGGCCCAGGATGCCCGGCCGGAGATCAGGACGTATTTCATCAAAAAGCCCAGACCAGCCAGAGCCATGATACACAAGAACATCAAGGCATCAATGATGAAGTTGAACTTAGGCTTATCCATAATTGCACCTCTTCAGGGAATGGCGGGCATCGAGACAGGGGGCGGTGCGGGGATTCCCTTGGGCTAACAGGGTGAGATTATTACTGTTACCATGTTACATCCCTGGCCCCCCTTTGGGAAGAGGGAAATGACGCAAAAATTATCACTCGTGCATAATTATATGCTCAAAAATACCAGCGTAGGTTTTATAAACGCTGGGGACCGCTCCACACCGGCACGCCATTGGGGTGCCGCAACTGCAGGATCTGATCCCCCCTTTTGATTTCCGCGGCCAGGATTACCGGCTTGCCTTCCCAGGCGATCTTGGAGCCGGTCACCTGGATCTTGTCCAAGATTTTTATCTGGACCGGCAACTTTTCGACGTACAGGTCAGGGCCCAGAAAGACGGTGATTTTGCCCGTCTCGGTCTTCAGGGTCAGATACACCAGCTGAGGCAACCCCTTGGCCGATGGCTGGGTTTTGGCAATGACTATTCCGGAGATGATGACCACAGTGTCGGGATTATATAACCCGCTGGGGCCGGTGCCCTTGTCCAGGCCTTCCTGTCCACTGGACGAGGCGGCCAGCACCAGGCTGAGAAGACTGAGGCCCACGAGGAGCCGGTGTGGTCTGGTCATAGTGTATGCTCCGCTTCAGATAGGTCCCCAACCCTCTCCCCTCAAGGGTCCCTCAAGGGGGAGGGGGAAGGAGAGTAACTTCTCTTGAGCTCTGAGTCAATTTTTCCAGGGCAGCTGAGGGGTGGAGACATGAAGCATAACTGTCGTTTCTCTCTCCCCAGAAGCTCAGCTCACCAGCGCCGCCACTTTCTTTGCGGCATCCAGCATGTCGGTGGCTACCGTGAAGGTGAGGCCGGATTTGTCCAGGATCTCCCGCCCCGTTTCTACGTTGGTGCCTTCCAGGCGCACGATGATGGGCACCTTGACCTGCACCTGCTTGACTGCCTCCACCACGCCGTTAGCCAGGACGTCGCAACGCAGGATGCCGCCGAAGATGTTGATGAGCACGCCTTTGACGTTGGGGTCGCCCAGGATGATGCGGAAGCCGTTGGCCACCATTTCGGCGGAGGCCCCGCCGCCCACGTCCAGGAAGTTGGCGGGTTCAGCCCCGGCGGCCTTGATCAGGTCCATGGTGGCCATGGCCAGGCCGGCGCCGTTCACCATGGCTCCAACATTACCGGTAAGGCGGATGTAGTTGAGGTGATGTTTCCGGGCCTCGTGCTCCAGGGGGTCCATTTCGTCGGGGTCTTCCAGGGCCGCCAGGTCGTGGTGGCGGAACATGGCGTTATCGTCCAGATTGATCTTGGCGTCCAGGGCCAGCATGGCTCCGTCCTTGGTGACCACCAGGGGATTGATCTCGGCCAGCGAGCAATCTAAAGAGATGAACATGCGATAGAGATTCTCAATGAAACTGGTAGCCGGGCGGATAAGGGTGGGATTGAGTCCGATACCGAAAGCCAGGTTGCGGGCCTGGTAGGGAAAGAAGCCCGCGGCCGGGTCCACGGCCTCTTTGAAGATCAGTTCCGGGGTGCGGGCCGCCACTTCCTCGATCTCCATGCCGCCCTCGGCGCTCATCATGATCACCGGCCGGCCCGAGGCCCGGTCCACCACCAGACCCAGGTAGAGCTCCTGGGCGATGTCCTGGGCCTGCTCTACCAGAACTTTGTTGACCACCTTGCCTTCGGGGCCGGTCTGAGGAGTGACCAGGGTCATGCCCAGGATCTGGCCGGCTGCCTGCTCCACCTCATCCAAAGTGGCGGCGACCTTGATGCCGCCGCCCTTGCCCCGGCCCCCGGCGTGAATCTGGGCCTTGACCACAAAGGGGCCTGCCGCCAGTCCTTCCGCCACCCGCCGGGCTTCTTGGGAGGTAGCGGCCACGTCGCCCTGGGGCACCGGCACGTTGAACTTCTTGAGCAAATCCTTGGCCTGGTATTCGTGAATCTTCATGGGATATCCTTTTTGCGAAAATTTCTAGAATGATGAACTCATAAAAACTCATGTTCCCCTCCCCTGGCTATCAAGGGGAAAGGGATTATAGACTTTTTACGAAATCATCAAGGAAGGCTACCTCTCATATTTAAACCAGAGCCTGCCGTTTATCAATGGAAAATCGTCAGAAGTGGATGACTAGTCCCGGGAGTCCCGGAATGAAATTAAGAAAAAAGACACCCGCTAATTCTATAGATGTCGGGTCTGGATGAAGATTTCAGGCCGATTTTAGAGGCATCATCACCCGTTTGATTTCCTGGCAGCGGCCGTTGGCGTCAATTTTCAGCGCCACGCCCTGGAGTTGGAGGTTCTGGGTGGCCACTTTGAAGGGATGGGGGCGTTGGGTCAGAAAGCGCGCCTGGATGATTTCCCTATTCATGCCGATAACCGAATCAATCGGGCCGGTCATGCCCGCGTCGCTGATATAGCCGGTGCCCCCCGGCAGGATGCGCTCATCCGCAGTCTGGACGTGGGTATGGGTACCCACCACCGCACTTACCCGGCCGTCCAGATACCATCCCAGGGCCTGCTTTTCACTGGTGGCCTCGGCGTGCATGTCCACCAGGATGACCTTCACTTCCGGGGGCAGGGTCTGCAGGAGCTGGTCCGCGGTGCGGAAGGGACACTCCAGGGAATTCATGAAGACCCGGCCTTCCAGGTTGACGATGGCCGCGGACTCACCCGCGGCGGTCTCCACCATGGCGAGCCCGCGCCCCGGGGTCTCCGGAGGGTAATTGGCCGGCCGCAGCAAGCGGTCGGTGTCGTGCAAGTAGGGGAGGATCTCCTTGTGTTTCCAAATATGGTTGCCGCTGGTGAGGAGGTCCACGCCCTGGTTCAGGAACTGGTCGGCCACCTGAGGGGTGATGCCGATCCCGCCGGAGGCGTTTTCGCCGTTGGCCACCACCAGGTCGATGCAATAATGATCCACGGCCCGAGGCAACAGTTCGGTTATCACCCGCCGTCCCGGAGCCCCCACGATGTCGCCGATGAACAAGATATTCATGAAATCACAGAACCTTAGCGGGCATATTCCACCGACCGGGTTTCCCGGATAACGGTGACCTTGATCTGGCCGGGGTAAGTGAGGTCCTGCTCGATCTTCTTGGCCACCTCGCGGCTGAGGAGGATCGCCTCCTCGTCGTTGACCTTCTCACTTTCCACGATGAGGCGGATTTCCCGCCCCGCCTGAATGGCGTATGACTTGCTGATGCCACCGAAGGACAGGGCCACCCGTTCCAGGTCTTCCAGGCGCTTGACGTAGGTTTCCAGCATCTCCCGCCGGGCGCCGGGCCGGGCCCCCGAAAGGGTGTCGGCGGCCTGAACCAGCACGGCCAGGATGTTTTCGGGAGGGACGTCTTCATGGTGCGCCGCGATGGCATGGACCACTTTGGGGGATTCGCCGTGGCGTTTGGCCAGATCGGCCCCGATGAGGGCATGGACGCCTTCGGCCTCCTGGTCCACGGCTTTGCCGATGTCGTGGAGCAAACCGGCCCGCTTGGCGTGCTTGACGTTGAGTCCCAGTTCCGCGGCCATGATCCCGCAGAGGTAGCAAACCTCCACCGAGTGTTGCAAGACGTTTTGGGCGTAGCTGGTGCGGAACTTCAGCTTGCCCAGGAGTTTGACCAGTTCGGGGTGGAGGCCGTGGACCCCGGCGTCAAAAGCGGCCTCTTCGCCCGCCTCCCGGATATTGACTTCCAGTTCCTGGGTGACCTTTTCCACAATCTCTTCGATGCGTCCGGGATGGATCCGGCCGTCGGAGATGAGGCGGTCCAGACTTCGCCGGGCTATCTCCCGGCGCACCGGATTGAAGGCGCTCAAGATGACGGCTTCCGGGGTGTCGTCAATGATGATATCCACGCCGGTGGCGGCTTCCAGGGCCCGGATGTTGCGGCCTTCCCGGCCGATGATGCGCCCTTTCATCTCTTCATTAGGCAGGGCCACTACCGACACGGTCTGTTCGGCCACATAGTCCGAGGCATAGCGTTTGATGGCCAGCCCGATGATCTCTTTGGCCTTGCGGTCGGCGTGCTCCCGGGCTTCGGTTTCGATGCGCTTCACCATGTGGGCGGCATCTACCCGGATTTCACGCTCCAAGGACTTGAGGAGATGGTCCTTGGCTTCGGCGGCGCTCATTCCGGCCAGTTGCTCCAGGCGAGCGTTCTGCTCCTCAATGAGGTGCTGGCAGTGCTCGGTCTGGGCCTTGAGTTCCTCTTCCTGCCGGGCCACCACTTTGTGCTTCTTGATCAGCTCGGTGTCCCGTTCATCCACCAGCGAGGCTTTCTTTTCCAGATGTTCCTCTTTCTGGAGGAGACGGCGTTCCAGTTGGTTGAGCTCGTGGCGACGTTCCTGGGTCTCCTTTTCGAAGTCCATCTTCATTTGGAGGAGTTGATCTTTGGCTTGGAGCTTGGCCTCCTTCTTGAGGCTGTCGGCTTCCTTGCGGGCCTCATCCAGAATCTTTTTCCCCAGAGCTTCCAAGGACTTCTGGTGGCTGTCTATCACATACTTGCGATAGAAAAAACCGCCCAAAAAGCCGAGGCCCAAAAGGATAACCTCTACGAAAAATTGTATTATGGTCATGTAAATTCCCTTAAGAACGATTATTGTACTAGCAATGGAAAAGTCCCCGGCCGTAGGTTGGGACAGAGCAGGTTCCGAACTAAAAAACCATCGAGAGGTCGAACGGCGGGTGCTGGCCCGATGGGCCATGGAGGCATCTTCTGGGGCGGAAAAGAATGAACGGCACTGCCGGGGAGGGACCACCGGCTAACAACTCGTTATTGACAACGCTGCCGCGAATTCACCCTGAAATGGACCTGGTCAGCAAGGGTGTTGCGCCGCTGACCCTCTTCAGATATTAATACTATCCCGCGGGATGGGGTATGGGTTGCCGGTTTTCCGCCTGGATTGATATCTCGGACCGGTACGTCGTTTTTCTCCGCCCGGAATAATTCCTGCCGTATTTTTCTTCACCCCATACTGGTGCAGCCGGGGTCGTCGCGCCTCTCAAAGCCGAATTTATCCCGGGTGCGCTCAAGGACCCGGGGGAAAGGCTGAATCACTTGCCTCCAATATTTGGATTAACTGTCTGGAGCGTTTTTCAATTTCCTCGTGGAGCTGTTGGTAATCCTCCTTGCTCTCCAGGCATTCATAAGCCAGGTTCAATGCCGCCAGGATCGCCAGGTCACTCAAGGGCCTGGTGGGGAAGGCCCGCTGCAGCTCGCGCAGTTGGGCATCCACCTCCTGGGCCACGGCTTGCAGGCTCTCCGGAGTCACGCTCCCCTTCAAGGTAAAGGAGCGTCCCAATATTTCCACGGTCACGGGTGTGGCCTCCTGCATAGGGTCTATGCGGATTCTCCCGTATCAATGATTTTTAACCGGTTGAGGATCTTGTCGATACGTTCTCGGACCATCTCCCGTTCTTGAGAAATCTTGGCCAGTTCTGCCTGGGCATCTTTGAGGGCTTGTTCTTTTTCGCCCAGGCTCTTCTGAAGAGCTGCGTTAGCCTCTTTCAAGCCGGTAATTTGGCTTAAAACCAGTTCCAGTTTTTGTTCCAGGGTAGTAAAGAGATCGGTGACCAAAATATCCCCCATGATTATAGATTGTGCTCTTGCGAGGCATAATTGTCAAGCATTTTTACAATATTGGCGACGCCAGCCTCGGTCTCAGGCCGGGCCGCGATTGCCGCCCTCGGCTTTCAAAAGCACCTGCTGAAATTTCCGATCATTGTAACCCATCTGAGGGGGGCGAAGCATCCCCAAGTGATTTTAATCTTGTCAGAGTCCTTGTGCGCTCCCACATCACCGTGCTCAGGCAGTTCTGCCAGGGCCTCCGCGGCCGATTGCCGGCACTGGCGCTCCACCCCCGTCTCCGGTTTGGTTTCGCGCACCTCCCAGGATGGTAGGTTATACAATTTCGTATTGACATGCAACATAATATCATTGATAATCCCTCCAAGCCAGTCCAATGGAGGGGGGATTGCCATGGGCCGACCGAAAGCAGTGATTGATGCAACATTAGTGGAAAAAGCGGAAGCAGCCTTAAAGGATTTCCCAAATTGTAAAGTTTGTATTCGACTGAAGGCCATTATCAGCTGTGCCCGCTATCCAATCGGTCTGGTCGGCTCGGTTTTTGGCACTGACCGCACCACATTATGGCGATGGATAAAGCGTTTTTCCTCCAAAGGCATCGCTGGTCTGGCTGATGAACCCAAAGGGCATAAGCCCCCCAAGTTGGGTTCAGAACACCGGCAGCAAGTGGCCGGGTGGCTTGAAGAAAGCCGTAACAGTAAAGGAGAACCCATTTTTTGGACCTTGGCTAAACTGGCTTTGGCAATAGAGACAGAGTTCGGCATCACTTTGGGTAAAACCGCCACCTGGGAATTGGTGCGGCAACTGGGCTTTCGGCAGCAGGTGCCACGGCCACGACATGCCAAGGCGGATAAGCAAGCCCAGGAATCCTTTAAAAAGAACCAATAAGGAGATCAGAGGCTTTCTCTCTTACCCGGATAAAACTACTGTGTCATGCGGGCCACGGTAACGACAGTGAATTTCGCCGGGGTGTACGTCGCTTGAACCTCTCCTACGGGCTCGGTATTCAAAAGAGCACCAAGGTGTGGGTCCCAGGCACGGAACCATTAACCCCACCTGAGTATTCGGGCTGTGGGCGGCCGCCGAAGTTGCCGCGTCGCAGTCCGCAGCACACTCCGGTGAAGGTTTTAAAAGCAGCTCAGGATTTGCCAGATAACGCATATCAGACCATCGCCTGGAGGGGCGAGATCATCAGGCCGTGGCGGTTCTCCATCAGCACGTGCCCCATGAAACAGAGCTTGGCCTCTTTGCCTTTGCCCTTGCGGAAAAGCCGGGCCTCGGGGTCGGTGGTAGAGGCGTGCGTCTGGTTCAGCCGCTTCTCCCCATGAAAATCCACTTCCGGGTTGCGACCGCCGCCGCCTTCAGGGGGCGGGGTGTACTTGGGCCGGAAACTCTTCAGGGAGACCCGGCCGCAATCAAACTAATCTTCGACAGCAAAAGGCCATTTTCGTTGTTTGATGAGGCCTATAGGTTTTACAACGCGGGTCTCAGGTAGGTGGGAACCAGTTGGGCGGGGTTGGCGGCCTGGCCTCGCTTGAGGCGGTGGCGGGCCAGGCAGGCCAGGATGGGGGCTCTGGGTGAGCGCATTTCCGGTGGGGCCAGGGCAATCTCCGGGGAAAGCTGCGGGGTCAGCACGTCGAAGTGAACCTTGAGCCCGGGACCGGTGAGCAGCAAGGGGCGGGGCAACCGGGGTGGGAGGTCAACCGCCGCCAGACGCAGCGGCCCTTCCAGCACCTGGGGCTGGTCTTCCGGGCACTGAAAAAGCCCCCAGAAGACTTCCCCGCGTTTGGCGTCCATGACCACCCCGATGGGGTGGGGATGACAGGGAAACTGGGCCGCCAGCACCTCCATGGTGGGCACCGGCACCAAGGGACATTGCAGGGACCAGGCTAACGTCTTGGCGGTGGCCAGGCCGATTCTGAGCCCGGTGAAGTTGCCGGGACCGAGGCTTACGGCCACCGCGGCCAGATCCCTTAGTTCTTTGCCGGTTTTGTCAAAGAGCGCCGCCACTCCGGGCATCAGGCGGGTCAGGTAGGCGCCGTGGGACTCCAGGGCATGTTCCATCAGCACCTGGTCTTCCGCCACCAGGGCCAGACTGCCCTTCTCGGTGGCAGTATCCAGGGCCAAGATGAGCATGACTCAATACTGAGGCTGGACCAGGCGCAGGATATCCTGATAAAAAACCAGCAGCATCAGCGCCAGGATCAACATCAGGCCCAACCCCTGGGCCATCTCCCGATGCTTGACCTCCACGGGCTTGCCCCGGATCGCTTCCAGGGTGAAGAAAAACAGGTGACCGCCATCCAACACGGGGATGGGCAGGAGGTTGAGCAGAAAGAGGTTGACGCTCAGGCCCGCCATAAACTGAACCAGGGAGGCTACCCCCATCTCCGCCTGTTGGCCCGCCACCTGGGCGATGAGGATGGGGCCGCCGATGCTTTTTAACGGCACTTGCCGGGCCAGGAGCTTATAGAGGCTTTCGACGGTCAGCCAGGTCAGGCGTCCTGTGTACACCACGCCCTGCTCCAAGGCCCGGAAGGGACCGACGTGCTCCGTGGCCACCTGATCCCCGGCACTGATGCCGATGATCACGGCCGACACCTTGGCCCCAAAGATATCCGTGGTTTCCATGGACTCGGGGGTCAGCGTCACCGGAAAGACCCGGTCGCCCCGTTTCACCGACAGGGTCAGGGGATGTTCCCCGATTGCCCGGATTTTCTGCGACAGTTCTTCCCAGCGGCTCACCTTTTGCCCCGCCACCGACAGGATTTGATCGCCTTTTTCCAGACCCGCCTGGGCCGCGGGGGAACCTTCCTTCACGCCCCCTACAGTTGTGGTAAGGTAGGGGATGCCGGCAAAAGTAAAGACCAGGAAGAGGGCCACGGCGGCGAAGAGCAGATTAAAGGCGGGACCGGCTAAGACGATCAAGAAACGATGCCAGAGGGGTTGGTGGGAAAAGGACACCGGTTCCAACTCCGGCGGCACTTCATCGCCGGGATTTTCCCCGAATAACTTGACGTAGCCCCCCAGCGGAATCACGGACAGACGATAATCCGTATCCCCGATCTTCTTGTGCAGCAATTTAGGCGGGAAGCCCAGGGAAAAGGCGTCAACCCGCACTCCGAAAAATTTGGCCACGAGGAAATGGCCCAATTCGTGGACGAAGACCAGGACTCCCAGGACTAAGATGGTCGCTAACGCGGTTACCATAATGGTCAAAATGCTCCTGTGGGAGAAATATTACTCATAGCGGACCGTACTTGCGGCTCCGAGCGTTCTATCCCTTGCGGTTAATCAAACCGTGGGCGAAATCCCGGGCCCAACGGTTGACGGCTAAAATTTGCTCCAGGCTCTCCAGCGGCTGAGGCTGGTGGGCGTTCATGGTGGCCTCCACCGTGGCGGGAATGCCCATAAACGGCAGGCGGCCCTTAAGGAACGCAGCCACCGCTATTTCGTTGGCGGCATTGAGCACCGCGGGCATGGTGCCACCGGCGCGGGCCGCGGCATATCCCAGGGCCAGCCCGGGAAAACGGCTCGTATCGGGACTCTCAAAGGTAAGCTGGCCGACCCGGCACAGGTCCAGGGGCGGCGAGTTCAGGGGCAGGCGCCGGGGATAGGTCAGGGCATAGGCGATGGGCAGGCGCATGTCCGGCACGCCCAACTGGGCGATCACCGACCCGTCCACAAACTCCACCAGGGAATGGATGATGCTCTGGGGATGGATGTAAACCCGCACCTTATCCACCGGCAATTCGAAGAGCACCGAGGCCTCGATCACCTCTAAAGCTTTGTTCATCATGGTGGCCGAATCGATGGTGATCTTGGGCCCCATGTTCCAGTTGGGATGTTTCAGGGCCTGTTCGGCCGTCACCTGGCCCAGGCGCTCAGCGTCCCAGGCCCGAAACGGGCCGCCGGACGCGGTCAGCCAGAGCAGTCGCACATCCTCCGGGCGCTGGCCGTGGAGGGCTTGAAAAATGGCGCTGTGTTCACTGTCCACGGGGATGATGGAGACGCCCTGGGCTTTGGCCGCGGCCATGACCAGGGAACCGGCGGCCACCAGGGTCTCTTTGTTGGCCAGGGCCACGGGCAGACCGGCCTGAATCGCCGCGAGGGTGGGCTCCAGCCCCACCGCGCCCACCATGGCGGAGACCACCAGGTCGGCCCCGGTCGCCACCGCCACCTGCCGGGCGCCTTCCGGCCCCCAGAGCAGTTCCGGGGCCCCTTCCCGGGGCAGCAGCTCCCGCAAGCGGGCGGCTACCTTCTCATCCTGAACCGAGACCATGGCCGGGTGAAATTGCCGGATTTGTTCGGCCAGGATTGGCACGTTCTGGCCCGCAGCCAATCCCGTCACGACAAACTCATGGGGGTGCTCCGCCACCACCGCCAGGGTGCTTTGGCCGATGGAGCCGGTGGAACCAAGAATAGCCAGGCGTTTCATGAAGCTGAGTATGCCCTCGCTTTATAAAAATGCGCACGACTCGCGCCTCGGCAGGGATGCATGACGCAGGCCGCAAGGATTTTCAATATATAAACAAAGTTATGGAAACTGAGTTATTTTATCTGTTCATATCCCGGCTGTAAAGCATTAAGGCCGGGCCTGGGATCAGCAAGGTTTGCCATCCCCCTGGCTCAGTTGAGGCGTCCGTGGCAAAGTGAGACGAAAATGCATCGCAAAAACCTCATTTTCTGACAAGGCCAGGCGGAATGTGGCGAAAAATCTTGCATTTTCAATGACTTGCTCGAGATATAGCGTTATACTTAAAAATAACTGTATAATCAATAAGTTACTTATCAGCGCGACATTTTAGCGCAACTAGCACCCTTGTGAAAGACACTTTTGTTCCAGAAGGGAAAATTTTTGCGGTTATATCCCGCGCTTCAGCCTCAACATACCTGGATTATTGCGCTTTATCCCTTTTATTTTCTCCCGGGTGCCGCATTTGTGCCGCTTTGTACCGCCTGCGGTCCGCACCAACTCTGCGAGGTATCGCCCGCCGCGGCCCGGATGCTGCTGGAGGGCCGCAGGATTGCGGGAAGTGCCGCAGCAATAAGGCCTTGCCGGAACAAGGGTGGGAGTCTGCGGCCCTTGATTCCGGCTAAACGGCCATGGCCCATTTGGGGCACCCCCCGCAGAAGAAAATCTTGGGCAGAAGTGGACTCGCGTGTCTGGCCTGGAGGGGGGCCACAAGGGGAGAATGGGGCAACGAATTTTAGCAACCGGGAACCAACCTGCATGGTATAAAGTCCTGGTAGTTGAGACGAGAATTTTGACTCACTATAGAGGCCAGGTCAGGGGAATTTCCAGAAAGAGCAGCATCAATGACGCACTTTCGCAGTAAGGTTCAGTCCCAGGGCCAGATGCCCGCCAGGTACTCCAGCGAGGGTTCCAGGCTGCCTTCCTGATGGGGTTCCAAGGTGACGGAGGGGCGGCGCTTATGTGCCGCCAGGTAGTCGAGGGTTTCCTTGAGGGGGACCCGGCCCGCGCCCAGGGCCAGGTGGTTGTCTTCATCCCCGTGGTTGTCGTGCAGGTGCAGGTGCCCGATGACCGGGGCCAGGGTCTTGAGCCAGTAAGGGAAATCGCCGGTGCTGAAGGCCAGCAGGTGGCCAACGTCAAAGCAGACTTTAAGGTTCGGCGCGTTTGCCCGGGCCAGAACTTCCAGGAAGAGTTCCGGCTCGGTCTCAGAGACGTTTTCCAGCATCACCGTTACGCCGTACGGAGCCGCCCGCCCGGCCAATTCCTTCCAGGTGGCGGCGCTGCGGGCCAGCCAGAGTTCCTGGTCCCAGCGGTAGTGTCGGGCTTCATAGCCCAGGTGGCAGACTACCGCCGTGGGCCGAAATACCGGCAGATAGCGAAAGGCCTGGCGAAGCCGGCAGCGCGCCGCGCCCAGGACCCCATCGTCCAACGCCCCCGGGGCCAGATCCTGAAAGGGGCCGTGCAGGGTGATCCGCCGCCCGGCCCCATGAAAAGCCCGGGCCACTTGATGAAAGGCTCTGGGCGGATAGTGCCCCAGGCTATAGGCGTCCAGGCCGATCTCCGGGTTGAGGCCCCGGGATAAAAACTTCTCGAGATATCCCGCCTGCAAAAACGGAAAGGGGATATTGACCTGAACCCGGGCCACCAGGGCTGAGGCGCTAATCCCCATGGCGGCTAAGCCTCAGTGGGGGTACTGGCACAACTCCACCAGCAGGCCGAAGGTGGCCTTGGGGTGGATAAATGCCACCAGCGCGCCGTGGGCGCCTTCCCGGGGTTTCTCGTCGATGAGCTTAACGCCGGCGGCCTGCAATTCCGCCACCGCGGCGTGGATGTCCTCCACTTCCAGGGCCAGGTGATGGAAGCCTTCCCCTTTGTTTTCCAGGAACTTGGCCACGGCGCTGTCCGGGGACGTGGGCAGGAGTAGTTCCAGGTTGCTCTCCCCTACCTTAATAAAGCTTACCTTGACCTTCTGGGTTTCCACCACTTCGTCGCCCTTCAACTCCAGGTTGAGATTTTCGGTATAGAGCTTTTTGGGAGCTTCCAGGTCCTTCACGGCGATGCCCAGATGGGCGATCCGTTTGATCTTCATAACACTTCCTCCCTTTGATCGGGTCTATGGTCCCACAAGATATCACCCCGGAGCATCAGGCGCGGGGCCGCGCCACGGGCCTGGCCCGGGCAAAGATAATTACCCAGCCCTGATGAACTCGGCAAACGTCAGGTCCCCTCCCCCGCTGCAGGAGAGGGAAATTTGGACTTTTTGCGAAATCATCAGCCCTGGTTGCCCAAACTCTTCTTGTCATCAGGCACTGGAATTATATATGATGGCGCAGCGAAGGAAAAGCCCGGCGTGACCAGTGGCTGATTTTTCTTGTAGGGGCGGACCTGTGTGTCCGCCCTGTGAACCAACACGCGGGTCGGCCCCGACATTTGTATATCATTGAAATTAATCGAGCAGGTTAACACATGACCAAAGATGAGATGTTCCGGCGTTTGTGCGAACGCCTGGATACCTATCAAGAACCGGCCACCGAGCTCCAGCGGGAGCTGGTCTCCCGGGTGGCGTTGGGGCCGGAGGTGGAGGGCGCGGGCGAAACCGAAAAGGCCGCGTTCCTCACCGACCTGTTGACCGGGTGGGGCCTCAAGGTCGACGACTATCCCGCACCCGACGACCGGGTTTCAAGCGGGGTGCGCCCCAACCTGGTGGCCTATCTGCCGGGGAAAAGACCGGAAAAGGTCTGGATCTTAAGCCATACAGACGTGGTGCCCCCGGGGGACTTAACCCTCTGGGACTCGGACCCTTTTGCCCTCCGGGTGGACGGCGACCGCCTGTACGGGCGGGGCACGGAAGACGACCATCACGGCATCGTCATGTCGCTTATGGCCGTGAAGGCCTTCCTGGATCTGAAGATGAGCCCGGAGCGCACCATCGCCCTGGCCTTGGTGGCGGACGAAGAAACCGGCAACGACAAGGGTCTGAGCCACCTGCTCCGCACACAGCGGCAGCTTTTTTCCCAGCGGGACCTGATTATCGTTCCCGACGCCGGCAGCCAGGACGGCACCATGATCGAGGTGGCGGAAAAGAGCATCCTCTGGCTGAAAGTAACGCTCCTGGGGCAGCAGAGCCACGCCTCCCGGCCGCACAAGGCCAAAAATACGCTGCGAGCCGCGGCGTATGTGATTGTGGCCTTAGATGAGCTGCAACGGGAATTTCCTCTGCAAAACCCGCTGTTCCGGCCCCCCGGGAGCACGTTTGAGCCCACCAAGAAAGAGGCCAACGTGCCCAATATCAACACCATTCCGGGCCGGGACGTTTTCTATCTGGATTGCCGGGTATTGCCGGACTACGATTTGGCCCAGGTCACCGAGCGCGTCCGGGCTCTTGCCCTGGGGGCGGCGCAAAAATTCGGGGTCAGCGTGGAAGTTGAGCCGGTGCAAACGCTGGCCAGCGCCCCGCCCACGGCCAGGGAGGCGCCGGTCGTCAAGGCTCTAGAGCAAGCCATCCGGCAGGTTTATGGACGCGACGCCATCCCCCAGGGGATCGGGGGGGGCACCGTGGCCGCGTTCTTTAGGAAGGCGGGCCTCCCCGCGGCGGTATGGATGACCGCCAACGACTGCGCCCACCAGCCCAACGAATTTTGTTACCTGAGCCATATTTTGGGGGATGCCAAGGTTTTGGCCCATGTGAGCTTGATGGCGGAGTGAGGGGGTTTTCAACAATCAGCAAACAGAATGCAGTTGCGGCAAACCCGATAAGGGGACATACCCCTAGCGCTTGGGCCACATGGGGATTTCGTCCCACTGAGAGCAATCCAGGCAATAATCTCGATTTTCGGCATCGGTGGCCACATAGTTGTCCGGGTCCTCCGCCAGCATTTCCGCCCATTCCTCCAGGGCCTCCAGGGGGTCGGTGGACCCCAGCCAGGGACGCACGGAAAGTGGTTCGGCAAAGCCGACGTGGTGCAGCAACTCCCGGGGATTATCGTCCAGCACCAGGTAGGACTGGACCCCGTCATGGCGACGGATAATTATGGGACAGGCCATAACAACATCTCCTCATGAGAACTTTGATATATTATGGCGAAGACCGCAGATAAGGCAACTTCCATGAAACATTCTCCTTTGCGGCGGCTGTTGCCGTTGGTCCTGTGCGCCCTGTTGGGATTCTGCGCCTGTGGCCGGCTCCAGCCACACCCCGCCACTTTTGACCCGCAGGCCTACAAGCCCATTGAATATCAAGATCTGCTGGCGCCGCGGGCGGCCGGGCTTCACGCCGGTGAGAAAATCCGGGTTAAGGCGTTTTTCTGGCAATATGTAAATTATGACCCGGCCATGATCCGGAATTATTTAACCCTGCTGCGCTATCCTATCCGGTGGTACCAACTCCGCTGGTTTGCTCTCTACCGGACGAATGACCTGACCGGCTATTACGATCTGGCGGCCATAACGCCGGAGTTGGCCGAGAAATATGATTTACAGCGCCTGGACCCGGTCATGCTCTATGGTGAACTCTCGTCGCTGGGCACGGGCTTTTTTTTCCAGGTATTCCATATCGAGAAGATTGTGGAGGATTAACCGGCCAGGCTCGCCGAAGGCCATCATAACAAAGCCTAGTGCATTGGCGACTCTTGCGTTTATCAGTCGCACGGCCAGATTTTTCTTCACGCGCCCCCCAGGTAGGCCTCCAGGACCTTGGCGTGGTGGCGCAGTGCTTTCGCCTCCCCCGTTAAGGCGACTTCCCCGGTTTCCAGGATATAGGCCCGGTGCGCTACCTCCAGGGCCATAAGGGCGTTTTGCTCCACCAAAAGGATGGCGGTACCCTGCTGGTTGATGCGCTGGATTACCCGAAAGATCTCCCGGACCAACAGGGGCGCCAGCCCCATGGAAGGCTCATCCAGCAGCAAAAGCCGGGCCCGGCTCATCAAGGCCCGGCCCACCGCCAGCATCTGCTGCTCGCCCCCGGAGAGGGTGTTACCCCATTGGCGCCGGCGCTCTCCCAAACGGGGAAAGAGGGTAAAGACCTCTTCCAGATCCCGTTGGATGTCGGCGTCCCGGCGTCGGTAGGCCGCCAGGCGCAGGTTTTCCAGAACCGTCAGGTTGCCGAAGATGCCCCGGCCTTCCGGGACGTGGGCAATCCCTCGCTGCACCCGCAGGTGGGCCGGCACCCCTAACAAGTCCTCGCCGTTCAGGGTCACCCGGCCCCGGGGCGTCCGTAGGAGACCGGATATCGCCTGCAAAATTGAAGATTTTCCCGCGCCGTTGGCCCCGATGAGGGTGACGATCTCGCCTGCGCCCACGGAAAAAGAGACTCCCCGGACCGCCTGGATGCGATCATAGGACACCCAGAGATCCTCTACGGCGAGCAGCGGGATTAAGGGTTGTGGGGCCGGGTCAGCTTTCATGGGACGCCGTGGCCTTGCTGCGGTTCTGATTCCAACAGGTCGCCGTCTTTGCCCAGGTAAGCCTCTAACACTGCGGGGTGGCGCTGGATTTCCTGGGGGGAGCCGGTGGCGATGGTCTCCCCGAAATCCAGGACCGTGAGCCGCTGGCAGAGATTCACCACGACCCGCATCTGGTGTTCGATCAAAAGGATCGTCAGGGCAAAGTCATGCTGCACCTGGCGGATCAGCCGGATCAGCTCCTCGATTTCGGATTGGTTCATGCCCGCCGCGGGCTCATCCAGGAGCAGCACCTGGGGCCGGCTGATCAAGGCCCGGGCCATCTCCAGGCGCCGCTGCTCCCCATACGGCAGGTGCCGGGCCGGGGTGTGGGCATAGCGGGTGAGGCCAAAGCGCTCCAGCAACTCGAAGGCCTGGTGGCTTTGATCGTTTTCAGCCGCAGTGAACCGGCGGCTGCGCCGCAGGGCATCCAATAAGTCGTAGCGATGCTCGGCAAAGGCGCCCAGCCGGACGTTATCCAGGACGCTCAACTCTTTGAACAGGCGAATGTTTTGAAAGGTACGGGCAATCCCCGCGGCGGTGATGCGGTGGGACGGCCAGGCGCTGATGTCCTCGCCCTTAAACCGGATGCAGCCCTGGCTGATGCGGAAGCCCCCGGTGATGAGATTGAACACGGTGGTCTTGCCGGCGCCGTTGGGACCGATGAGCCCCACCAACTCCCCGGGGAAAAGTTCCAGAGAAAATTCATTCAGGGCCCGCAGGCCGCCGAAATTGTGGGAGAGTGCACTGATTTCCAAGAGTGCTTGCATACTTTTGCTCAACTACCCGGCACCAAGCCCTGAGACCCGGCGGGGGCCGGAGGGCCGGGGCTGCCGCCGCCGGGCTCAGGCAACTTCGGCTTGAATAGGCGCGCCTCTTTAAAGCCCATGAGCCCCTGGGGCCTAAAAATCATGAGCACGACCAGTAAAAGCGGCCCCACCACCCAGCGCCAGAGGCCCAGAGGCCGCAGCAACTCCATGAGCACCGTAAAGATGGTGGCTCCCAACAGCGACCCGGTCAGGCTGCCCACCCCGCCCAGATAGACCATGACCAGCATGTCGGTGGATTTCATGATGGAAAAGCTCCGGGGATTGATGAACTGGAGCAGGTGGGCGTACAAGCCCCCGGCCACCCCGGCGAAGAAGGCGGAAATGAGGAAAGCGTAGAGCTTGAGACGCCGGGTATCCACTGAGGTCAGATTGGCGGCCACCTCGTCTTCCCGGATGGCGGTGATCCCCCGGCCGAAGTTGGAATAGACCAGGTTGCGCAAGATCCACAGCGTCAACAGCACCCAGGCGGCCACCCAGAACAGCGTGGTGAGCCGGGGCATGCCCAGATAGCCCCGGGGGCCGCCCAGGCTGGGGATATTTTCCAGCACGCTCTTGACGATCATGTTGAAGGCCAGGGTGACGATGGCCAGGTAGTCGCCCCGGGTGCGGAAGGAGGGGTAGGCCACCACCAGCCCGGCCACCGCCGCGACGGCGCCGCCGCAGATCAGCACCGCGGGGAAGGCGACGGGAGTCCAGACCCGGGGCAGCACCGCCACGGTGAGCACCGAGGCCGCGTACGCGCCGATGCCCATGAACCCGGCGTGGCCCACGGAAAATTCCCCCATGTAGCCGTTCACCAGATTCAGGCTCAGGGTCAGGATCATATTGATCCCCACGTACATGAGGATCTGCACCACGTAAGGGTTGAGGGCGCCGGACGCAGGCAAACCCCAAGATAGAGCCAGGAGCAGGGCTGCTCCTCCCAGTATGGCTACTCGGTTCTGCCCCAACCGTGCGACTCTATGGAGCATAAGCGGTTGGGGCAATTTCTGCGGTTAGACTCAATTCGATGGAGCACCCATGCATGCGGTTTTTCTTAGAGAATAAATTTGAAGGCCGTATCAATGAGCAAGTTGATAGCCTGGGTACGAAATTTATCAATCTTGGCGGCCTTCAGGCCGGCTTGCCTCAGTAGTTCCATGGGGGCCAGATCTTTAAGGCCCTCCACCAGGGATTTAAATTCCTCTGTCGATATCTCGCCATTATTCAACATCTTCAGCCAACGCTGCAGGTCAGCCTTGGACTTGTCCAGGAACTCCTGTCCATCTTGCAGGGCGGCCTGCCAGTTCTTTTTACCGAAATCCTTCTTAACCAGTTGAGCCATCTCTTCTTTGAGGCTCGCGTAAAATTTATCAAATTCAAGCATCGGCTTCTCCTCTATTCTGGCAACCGAGACTATTATTTGGGCTTGTTAATTTCCAGGTTAATAATTTTGTCAAAGGCTTCGCCTACTTGCAACTTCTTCTCGGTTATGTAGCCCTTGGTGAGAACCGATTTTTTTTGCCATAGCGTGAGAAAGCCGCCTAAGAGATTGCCATTGGGGTTTTTGAGAATTTCCCACATTTGGGTGGATAGTTCGTTGTTCGGCACCCCCTTGGCGTCCTCGTAGGCCTTATCCAGGTTGAGGCGCAAAGTTTCCGCCGCAGCCTTATGCTGGGCGTAGGGTTCAGTGGCTTTGTTCATCAGGTCCAGGGCATCCACTTTTAAGGAGGTGGCCTTACTATAGGCCTCCGGCCGTTGCTGGGTGATAGTGGGTGGACAACCCATCAAGAGCACCATGATGAGCAGCGAACTGGCAATGGCGCACATTTGCAAGGGCCTGGCCCAACCTGAAGCATTAAATATTCTGTTTCTGGCAACCATGAGATCTACCCTCCTTCAATCGGCTAATTGTGATGAGGTCCACTGTTCTCACTATGCCATAATTTACACAAAATAATAATTGTTAACTTATCCTGTTTCCTGTCTGATTTTGTTGTATCTTTTCAAGCGATATAACCAGATCAATAGCCTTTAAGGTCATCAAACCTGCCGCTTAAACCCGCTCAAATACCGGCCGCCCCAACAGCCCCGTGGGTTTAAAGACCAAGAGGATCAGGAGCATGGAGAAGGCCACGAAGTCCCGGTAGGTGGAGGACGGCAGCAGTACCGGGGTGAAGACCTCCACCGCGCCCAGGATAAAGCCGCCCAGCATGGCCCCGCGGATATTGCCGATGCCCCCCACCACTGCGGCAATGAAGGCCCACCAGCCGATGCGCACCCCCATGAGAGGGTCCAGCACGGGGTAGGCCAGGCCGTACAACAGGCCCCCCGCGGCCGCGATGGCGGAGCCGATGGCAAAGGTCAAGGAAATGACCCGGTCCACCGAGACGCCCATGAGCGGCACAATGGGGCGGTTGTAGGAAATGGCCCGCATGGCCATGCCCAAAAGGGTGCGCCGCACCAGCAGGTCCAACAGGACCATGAGGACCGCGGCCATGACAATAATCAGGACCTGTAAGGGGGTAAGGGTGAGACCGGCAACCTCCCAGCTCGCCATGGGAATAAGGTCCGGAAAGTGCCGGGGTTCCGGGCCCAAAATGCCCAGGGTGAAATTTTCCAGAAAGAGCCCCACCCCCAGGGCGGTGATGACCGCGGAGACCCGGGGGGCCTGGCGCAGGGGGCGGTAGGCCAGGCGTTCGATGGTCACCCCCAAGAGCGCGGTTAAGACCATACTGAAGGTCAGGGCCCCCAGAAAGACCAGTACCAGGGGCAAGTTAAGGGGCAGGCCCAACAGGAAGACGGCCCCGGCCAGGCTGAGATAGGTCCCCACCATGAAGATGTCCCCATGGGCGAAGTTGATCATGGTGAGGATACCGTAGACCATAGTGTAGCCCAGGGCGATGAGGGCATAGACGCTCCCCAACTGTAGGGCGTTCAGGGTATTTTGGGCCAGTACCTGGAACATTGTAATCCTCGTTTACCAACAACTTGGGAACCGGAAAAAATCAATGGCTGGCGGACGCAAAGGTCCGCCCCACCAAAACCTTCATCTATGGCTGTACCGCGGCAAAGTAATTGAATTTGCCGTTTTTAATCTGGAGAATGACCGCGCTCTTGACGGGGTCCCCGGTCCCCTGGAATTTCAGGTCTCCGGTTACGCCCTTGAATTCTTTGATGGAGGCCAGGGCGTCCCGCACCTTCTGCCGGTCCAGCGAGCCCGCCTGGGTGATGGCGTTGCACAAGAGGCTGCCTCCGTCATAGGTGAGGGCCGCGACATCATCAGGCTTTTTGCCGTACTTGGCCTCGTAGTCCTGGATAAATTTTTGGGCCGCGGGCGTGGCGATATCCGGGGCATAGTGCGTGCTGAAATAACAGCCTTCCAGGGCAGCGCCGCCCAGGGTGAGGAGCTCGGCGCTGCCCCAGGAGTCGGAGCCGATAATGGGACAGGTGATGCCCAACCGCCGGGCCTGCTGCACCTGGAGCGGAACTTCGTTATAGTAGTTGGGCAAAAAGAGCACGTTGGGGTTGGCCGCCTTGACGAGGGTGAGCTGAGAGGAGAAATCCTTGTCATCCTTGGTATAGGATTCGAAGGCCACCACCTTGCCGCCGGCCGCCTCAAAGAATTTCTTAAAGAACTCGGCGATGCCTTTGTTATACTCCGACGCCACATCATAGAGCACCGCGGCGGTCTGGGCCTTGAGATTTTCCCGGGCGAACTTGGCCATTACCTGGCCCTGGAAATCGTCGATGAAGCAGGCCCGAAAGACAAATTTCTTGCCCTCCGTGGTCTTGGGATTGGTAGACCAGGGGCTGATCATGATCACTTTGGCATCTTCGCAAATCCGGGCGGCGGGGATGGCGTTACCCGAGGCGTTGGGGCCGATGATGGCCAGGACATTGTTTTGGCTGATGAGTTTCTGCGCTGCCGCGGCCGCGGATTCGGCCTTATCTTCGTTATCCTCGATTATTAGCTTAATGGGAACCTGTTGGTCGCCCACCTTGAGGCCGCCGGCCTGATTCACCTGTGCCGCCAGGAGTTCCGCCGCCTTTTTGCAGGAATCGCCGACGGTGGGCTTACTGCCGGTAAGTTCGGCATTGACGCCGACGCGAATTTCTTTGGCCGGTTGGGAGCCGCAGCCCCAGATTAAGCCAAGGCTCATCAAGAAAAGAGCCGCGGTCCAGGTATACCGCCGAGTCATGGGTCGCTCCTCACGTTTTAAGATGACCCCAGGACGGGCACATCTCCTGGGTGCTTACCGGTTAGCAATCTACCAAGGCGCCAGGGTTCCGTCAACAGCAAAGAACCGGAGGCCTTCTGGGGCAGTGGGGGCGAAGTTAAGCTCCGTGCCTTGTGTCCAGGCGGAATCTCATTGTCAGAAAGCCACTTTCGGCCTAAAATGGCTCAGCAGGAGGAATGACAGGACGTCCCTGCCGGTTGCGCCAGCAACCAGGATCGACGGAACAATCCTTTTTATCCTACAGATGGGGGCTACATGAACCGTACTAGCACAGACGAAACGCAAGGCAAACAACAAATCTTACGGCGCATGTATCTCTTCTCCGGTCTTACAGATGCGGACCTGGAGCCCCTGGCCCGCATGTCGGTCTGGAAGAACTTCTCACGGGGGACTACCATCTTTTGGGAGGGCAAAGAGGCCCAGGGCTTTTATATCCTCATTACCGGTCAGATCAAGCTGGTCAAAAGTTCCCCGGATGGGAAAGAATACATTATCCGTTTGGTGGGGCAAGGGGAGACCTTTGCGGAAGCTGCGGTGTTTGGCGATATCCCCTATCCGGCGACCGCCATTACTCTGGAGGACTGTCAAACCTTATTCTTTCCTAAAGCACCGTTTCTCAACCACTTGGCCGACACCCCGGCCCTGGCCCGTAATATGCTGGCCACTTCAAGCCGCTTGATGTTGCACCTGACTCAGCAACTGGAAGACCTGTCCCTCAAAGAAGTATCAGCCCGACTGGCTCGATACATCGTGGAACGATGCCAAAATACCCATGGCGAGATTGCTAAAGGACTGCAGTGTGAATTGCCCACCACCAAAACGCAGCTGGCTGCTTATCTGGGTACGATCAGTGAAACCTTATCTCGCACTTTGTCCCGATTTAAGAGTTTGGGTCTCATAGAAGTGGATAAGGGAAAAATCACCATCATGGACCCGGTCGCGTTACAAAAGATGGTCCGTGGAACTAAATTTTGAATAATCTTATTCCACGGCGCAGTTCACAATATTGGAGAACAGTGATAGGGTTTTTAAAAAAAGTTAGTTAGAGTAAGAAAAATCTTGACAAGACAACTGGTAGTTAAATATAACATTTTGTAAAAGGTGCAGCGGAATTTCTCAAAGCACAGTAACTAAAAAATAATTTAGAAAGGAAAGATCCTTATGGCGACAGAGGTGCTAAAATTAACGGCCCAGATTGTAATTTCTCACGCCTCGATGAGCGAACTTACCCCTAAAGAATTAGTGGATGAAATTAAAGAAATCTACGGTGTTTTAACCACACTGGAAGGTGGCGAGGCCTTGTTGGAGGCCGCAGTCGGGGTTGTTGAAAAAGGGCCGGAAGCCGAAATAGTGAAGAAACCCCCGATTCCGCTGGATGAAATTGTGAAGGAAAAATACGTCGTCTGCTTGGAATGCGGTAAGAAGATGCGGACTCTCAAGGCTCATCTGCGCAAAGCCCATCACCTGGCCCCGGCGGAATATTTCCGCAGGTATAGCCTGGACCCGAAAAAATATCCCCTCGTTTGCAAAGAATACTCTGAGCAGCGGCGGAAGCTGGCCAAAGAAAAAGGCCTGGGGGAACGGGGTTTCCGGCGGAAAGCTTCGGCATAAAGGTTTAGCGAAAGCCTTCATCAGTTCGTCAACCAGGAAGGGTGGCGTATGCCTTGGGACCAGGAGTGGTCCCTTTTTATTTGTCATATCCCGATGGAAAACGCCGGCATTTTTTTCCTAACCTTGATACCCGGGTGGTGAGTTGGGAAAAACGCCGTAGGGGCGGACCTGCGTGTCCGCCCTGGCCGCTTCCAGCCCTGCACCAGCCAAGTTTAAGATTAAGGTTCTTGAGTTTTCCGGCCAGGGAGGGTAAATTTAACAGATTATGCGATTAAGTCTTAACTGGCTGGCGGATTTTGTGGACCTCACCATTGAGGCTCAGGCCCTGGCAGATCGGCTGACCATGGCCGGCCTGGAAGTCGAGGGCGTGGAGGCAGTGACCCCGGAGTTCTCCGGCGTGGTCGTGGCTAAGGTCTTGAGTGTTACGCCCCACCCCCAGGCGGACCGTTTGCAGGTGGCCGAAGTGACCACCGGTTCTCAAACCTGCCGGGTGGTATGCGGCGCCCCCAACGTCCAGGCGGGCTGGTTTTACCCCTTTGCCCCTATCGGCGCTACCGTGGCCGGGGGCCATAAAATCAAGGCCGCCAAGCTCCGGGGGGTGCTCTCCGAAGGCATGCTCCTGGCCGAAGACGAGTTGGGTTTGTCCACGGACCACGTGGGCCTTATGGAGATTCCCCAGGATCTGCCCTTGGGCGGGGATTTCGCCGCAGCCCTGGGGCTGGCGGACACGGTCCTGGAAGTGGCCATCACCGCCAACCGCGCCGACTGTTTGAGCGTCCTGGGCCTGGCCCGGGAAGTGGCGGCGCTCTTGGACCAACCCCTGCGCCATCCCGAAGTCAACGTGGCCCCGGCGGCCGGGTCTGGGGGTACGGCCCGGGTAGCCATCCTGGACCCGGTGCATTGCCCCCGTTACGCCGCCCGCCTCCTCAGCGGCTTGACCGTCAAGCCCTCGCCCTTCTGGCTGCGCCGCCGCCTCCAGGTGGCAGGCTTGCGGGCCATCAATAACCTGGTGGATGTTACCAATTACGTCTTGCTGGAGTTCGGCCAGCCCCTCCACGCCTTCGATTTTCAGCGTTTGAAGGGCGGGGAGATCGTGGTGCGCCTGCCCAAGGCGGGCGAGACCCGGTTTACCACCCTGGACGGCGCCGAACGGGAGCTTGATCACGAGACCCTGCTCATCTGCGACGCTGGGGGCCCCGTGGCGCTGGCCGGAGTCATGGGCGGCCTGGATTCGGAGGTCACCGAATCCACCACCCAGGTGTTGATCGAAAGCGCCTACTTCAACCCCCGCACCATCCGCCGGACTTCCAAGCGCCTGGGCCTCAGCACCGAGGCGTCTTACCGCTTCGAGCGGGGCGTGGACCCCGACGGGCTGATCCATGCCCTGGAGCGGGCTACGCAGCTCATGTGCCAGGTGGGGGCTGGCGTCGTGGCGGCCGAGCGCCTGGATGAATACCCCAGCCCCATCCAACATCCCCGGTTGAACCTCCGGGTGTCCCGGGTCAATCAAGTGTTGGGGACTGATTATTCCTCGGACCAGATGTTGCACCTGCTGCGGCGTCTCCATCTGTCGGCCTTGGCGCTGGACGCCGAAAACCTGGCGCTGCAGGTGCCTTCCTTCCGGGGCGACCTGGAGCGGGAGGTGGATCTCATCGAGGAAATTGCCCGCCTGGGAGGCTTTGACCACATCCCGGTGACGCTCCCCCATGGGGTGGTGGCCACCCGCCGGCCCGGCCCCACAGTGCGTTTGGCGGAGAAGGCCAAGGACCTGCTTCTGGGTCTGGGATTTTTTGAGATTATCACCTATGCCTTCCAGCCGGACCGCTTAGGGAGCCTGGTGGCGGCGGACCCGGCCGCCCCGGTTTTGCGCCTGGCCAACCCCTTGAGCGAAGAGCAGGCCATGATGCGGGCCTCGCTTTTGCCGGGGTTGCTGGACACCCTGCGCCGCAACACCTTGCAGCAGGTGCTGGATGTGCGCCTGTTCGAGCTCTCCAAGGTCTTCCGCCCCCGGCCCGGAGAGGACCTGCCCCAGGAGGAACACTGGCTCACCGGCCTCATGTTCGGCGCCCGAGAGGAAGAAGCCTGGAATACCAGCCGGGAACCGGTCGATTTTTTTGACCTGAAGGGCGCGGTAGAAACCTTGTTGGACGGGCTTGGCATCCCCGATGTCACCTTCAGCTCAGAGGGCCTGCCGGGATATCTGCGCTATGGGGCGCAAGTTTATTCCGGGCAGCGCGGCCTAGGCGTCCTGGGGGAACTCCAGGGGGAGATCGGCGACAAATTGGACCTGGAAGGCCAGATTTACGCCTTCAATCTCGATTTCGCCGCCCTATGCCAGGCCGCAGTAATCCCGCTCTTTGCGCCCCTGCCCCGCTATCCTGCAGTTTACCGGGATATTGCCCTGGTGCTGCCGGAGGCCGTCCCCGCGGCCCGGGTGGCGGAGGCCCTGTATGCGCATGGCCGCCCCTGGCTGGTGGCAGCCCGCCTCTTTGACGTCTATGTCGGCGACCCCGTCCCTTCGGGCAAGCGTTCCCTGGCCTTCCGCCTGTCGTACCGCGACCCCGAGCGGACCCTGACGGACGATCTGATCAACGCCCACCATCAGACCCTGGTTACGGCCCTGGCACAAGAACTGGGGGCAGAACTGCGCTAAGATTCCGTGGCGGGAACGCGAAATGCATCCCGCCTTTAGGCTTAAGTCTTTTTCAGACCACTAACCACTGGCCGCTGACCACTGTGGAAGAGAATTTTCCCCGCAAAGCCTTCTATACTATCGGTGAGGCAAGCCGCATCACCGGGGTGAAAACTCACGTGTTGCGGTATTGGGAGAGCCAGGGGAAGCTCCTGAAACCCAACCGCCGCGGCTCTAAGCACCGCCTCTATCGCCCCGCCGATATCCAGCTCATCTTTGAAATCAAGCGCCTGCGGGAAGAGGAAAAGCTGAGCCTGGCGGCTATGCGCCGCCAGATGCATTATAAGCCCGAGCAGCATCGCCTGCTGCCAACCCGGCCCCTCCCTGTCCCCCTGGACAACCAGGTCTTAACCCTGCTCAAGTCCATCCGGGACGAGTTGCTGGCCCTCAAAGAAATTCTGGAATAACCGCAACGATTCTATTGAATCGCCTCGCAGGTCCTGGCCTCCCCCCTTCTCCCTCACCGAGTTCCCCATCTGCAAAAAATTTACCAGAAGGTGGCTTTTTGTAAATTGATGTCTATCTTGGAAGTCAACAATTTTATCTATGGTCCTCAGGGAGGGGGCATTGTCTGCCTCAGTGCGCCAATCTAGTCCCCGCAGTCCTTAAAATTTTTCGCTGCAGAGACGGATTTTTCCCGGCGCTTGAGAAAATCCGCAATCTTTGTCTTAAGTCAAGGCGGCACCTTACGGTTGGCCTTAAATTATCATTAACCTTGGTTCTAACCAGCCATACCAACGAGTTTTGGAAATAGAGAATTCAGGAGGTTGACCATGTTTTGTTACCAATGCGAGCAAGCGGCCAAAGGTGAAGGGTGCACGGTTCTGGGTGTATGCGGGAAAAATGCCGAGGTGGCGGCCCTTCAGGATTTATTGATCTACAGTATTCAGGGCCTGTCCCAGATAGCCGTGGAAGGCCGTAAGGTCGGCATCAGCGACGGGGAGGTCAACATCTTTACCTGCGAGGCGGCGTTTTCGACGCTCACCAACGTAGATTTTGACCCCAATCGTTTTGTAAAGTTGATCCGAAAGAGTGTCGAACTCCGGGAGCAATTGAAAGCCAAGGTTGCTAAGGCCGGGGGCAAAACCGATGTGGGCGCAGGTCCTGCCACCTTGAATCCCGAAGCCACTCTGGAAGGTTTGGTCAAGCAGGCGGAAGCGGTGGGCCTCAAATCCTATCCGGCCGGCGATCCCGACATCCTGGCCCTGAAGCACACGCTGCTCTTCGGCATCAAGGGAGTCGCGGCCTACGCCGATCACGCCCGGATTTTGGGCCAGGAAGACGACAAGGTCTACGCCTTCATCCACGAAGGTTTGGCCGCCATGGCCGCTACGGACCTGGGCCTGAACGACGCCTTGGGGCTGGTATTGAAATGCGGTGAGATCAACTTGAGGACCATGGAACTGCTGGACGCGGCCAACAGCGGCCGTTACGGCCAGCCGGTGCCCACCAAAGTTCCCCTGGGGCATAAGAAAGGCAAGGCCATCCTGGTTTCCGGGCACGATCTCCTCGATTTGGAAGAAATCTTGAAGCAAAGCGAAGGCAAAGGCATTTACGTTTACACTCACGGCGAGATGCTCCCCTGCCACGGCTACCCCAGCCTCAAGAAGTATCCCCATTTCTACGGCCACTTCGGCACCGCCTGGCAGAATCAGGCCAAGGAATTTCCCCAATTTCCCGGCGCCATCGTCATGACCACCAACTGCATCCAGCGGCCCCAGGAGATCTATGCCCACAACCTGTTCACCCGGGGTCTGGTGGGCTGGCCCGGCATTACCCATATCCCGGACCTCAACTTCAAGCCGGTGATCGACAAGGCCCTGGCCATGCCGGGGTTTACCGAAGATAGCAATGGCCGCTCCGTCATGGTCGGCTTTGGCCATAATGCCGTCCTGGGCGTGGCGGGAGCGGTCATCGACGCGGTCAAAAACAAGCAAATCCGCCACTTCTTCCTGGTGGGTGGCTGCGACGGGGCCAAGCCCACCCGCAACTATTACACCGAGTTCGTGGAAAAAGTCCCCAAAGACTGCGTAGTCTTGACCCTGGCCTGCGGCAAATTCCGCTTCTTCGACAAAGAACTGGGCGACATCGGCGGCATTCCCAGGCTTCTGGATGTAGGCCAATGCAATGACGCCTATTCCGCCATTCAGATTGCCTCGGCCCTGGCCAATGCCTTCGGGGTAGGCGTCAACGACCTGCCCCTGTCCATAATTCTGTCCTGGTATGAGCAAAAGGCCGTGGCTATTCTCCTGACCCTGCTCTACCTGGGCGTCAAGAACATCCGCCTGGGCCCGAGCCTTCCGGCCTTCATCACCCCCAACGTCCTGGACGTGCTGGTGAAAAACTTCGACATCAAACCCATCGCCACCCCGGATGAGGATCTGAAGGCCATCCTGGGTTAATTCCCCAAGTTGTGCAACCTCCGGGGGTCTGATCCCTCAGGCCCCCGCCTCCTCCACCCTCCAGTGTCGCCAATTGCTCCTCCCCTAATAGCACTGCGCACATGACAAGCCCGGATTGATGCTTATAATGAAACCAGCGCCCTAATCGGTCTGGAGGTTGCAGCTAATCCTTGGAAAAAGAACCATCCTCTACCCGGCCATGAAGACTGCCGCAGCCGCCACCTCGCCCTGGATTCCCTTCAGCCATCCGGTTTTCCGAGCCTTATGGGTTGCCACCATTGTTTCCAATATCGGCACCTTTATGCAAAGCGTGGGCGCCGCCTGGCTCATGACGTCGCTGTCCACCTCCCCGGTGATGGTGGCGTTGGTCCAGGCCGCTAGTATCTTTCCCATGTTTCTGTTGGCGCTGCCCGCCGGGGCCCTGGCCGATATCATCGACCGCCGCTGGCTGCTGTTGGTGACCCAGACCTGGATGATGGTGGCGGCAGGGCTTCTCGCCGCCCTGACCTTCCTGGGGGCCACCTCGCCCTGGGTGCTTTTGGGATTCACCTTTCTTCTGGGCTTGGGGGCCGCCATGAATGCACCGGCCTGGCAGGCGATCGTCCCCGAACTGGTGCCGCGCCCCGAGCTCGCCCAGGCCATTTCCCTGAACAGCGCCGGGTTTAACGTCTCCCGGGCGGTGGGACCGGCGCTGGGTGGCGCCATCGTGGCTGTAGCCGGAGTCGGGGCCACCTTTGCCCTGAATGCCATCTCCTTTCTGGCGGTGATCGGCGTCCTGTATTGGTGGCAACGCCCGGCCACCGAGACCGCCTTGCCGGCGGAACGTATGGCCGCCGCTGTTAAAACCGGGCTGCGGTATGTCCGCCATTCCCCCGGATTGCGGGCCATCTTTTGGCGATCCGGCATTTTCATGGTCTTCACCAGCTCTTTGTGGGCGCTTTTGCCTCTCGTGGTCCGCTTTGAACTAAGCGCCAGCTCCGCCGACTACGGCATCCTTTTGGGGTGCTTCGGCGCCGGGGCGGTAGCCGGAGCCGCGTTCATGCCCAGGATGCAGCGTTATCTCCCCGTCGAAATCATCTTGGCCGGTATGTCTGTCATCGCCGCCGCCATGATTGCGGTCACGGCCCTGGTGCCACGGTTGGACGCGTTGGTGGGGGCTATGGTCTTCAGCGGGTTCGCCTGGTTGGTGACGCTCTCCCTGTTCAATGTGGCCATCCAGATTGCCGTTCCCGGTTGGGTCCGGGCCCGGGTCTTGGCCGTATATATGCTGGTTTTTGCCGGCGCTTTGAGTGGCGGCAGTGCGGTTTGGGGCGCGCTCGCCTCCCACCAGGACCTCAAAGCGGCCCTGCTTTACTCCGCCGGGGGCCTGTTAGTGTTGGGGTTGTTAGCCGCCCTGCGTTATCGGGTTGTCCTGGACGAGGAATCGGACCTGACCCCGTCTCTCCACTGGCCCGAACCCCACCTGATTCTCGAACCCAAACCGGAGCAGGGGCCGGTGTTGGTCACGGTGGAGTACCTGATTAATTCCCGGGAGTCCCACGCATTTGCCCGGGCCATGCGGACCCTGAGCGCCATCCGCCGTCGCGACGGCGCCATCAGATGGGGCTTGTTCCAGGATACGACCAACCCGGCCCGTTTCTTGGAGACCTTTATCGTGGAAACCTGGATGGAGCACCGGCGGCAACACGAAAGGATGACGAAGGCCGACCGGGTCATTGAAGAACAGGCTTTCGCCTTTCATCGCGGTGATAACCGGCCCCGGGTCGAGCATTTGATCTATGCTTATGGCAGGCGGGGTCGAGAGCGGAGAAGCTTCTTAAAAAACCTCAAAAAACTGCCCAAGTCGGGAGATTGAAGTCATGATTATTATCCGCACTCCTGAGAGCATCTATCAGGCCCGCAGCGCGATAGTTTCACAGGGAGAGGCCTCATGAATAGCGCTTTGTACCTGGCTTCGTTCCAGAAGATATGGTCACAGGCCCAGGAATATTTCTTTCAGCACGTGCTTTCCTGGTCAATGGCGGCCCAGATCGTGGTCATCGGCTGCGCTCTCCTGTTAGCCCGCCAAATAAGCGGGGGTATGCGCGCCTGGTTGCGCCGCCAACAGGAGCAATACGCCGCGCATCCAGCAGCTGGTGCCGACCTGGCCATACTCCTGGATTTCATCAAGGTTATTGATGCCTTTCTCGCCTTTGTCCTCGTGGGGATTGCTTACAGTTTTGCGGGCCATTTCAACTGGCCCCGCAATGGCTTTTTCGCGGCGGGCATAATTTTGGTAGCACTGACCCTGGTGCGATTATTCACCGGCGAGATGAAAAACCGCGTCTGGGCCAGGATTCTGGCAATTGCTATTTGGGGTTATGCCATTCTCTTGGCCTCTCTCAGTCTTTTCGGTTTCATCGACTTTTGGCAGCGTTTTTTGCAAGGGGTTGATTTCCATCTCGGGCAAGTACAATTTTCCCTCTTACAAGTTAATCGGGCCTTTTTCCTGTTGTTAGCGCTTTACTGGGTGTCTAAAAACCTGCGGATATTTTTTCATTTCTGGCTGACCATAAAATCTGGTTTGACTTCCGCATTCCAAATCCTATTTTACAGGCTCGGCAGCATTTTTCTCTTTTCCGCCGGTGTCGTCATAGTCTTAAGTTACTTGGGCCTCGATCTCACCGTCTTCGCCCTGTTCAGCGGCGCCCTGGGGTTGGGCCTCGGTTTTGGCCTGCAAAAGATCTTTGCCAACCTGGTGAGCGGTTTCATCCTGTTGGGGGACAAATCCATCAAGCCCGGCGATGTGATAAAGTTAAAAGACACCTACGGCTGGATTAATTTCCTGGGCAGCCGCTATTGCTCCGTCATTACCCGGGAAGGCACCGAGCATCTCATCCCCAATGAAAACCTGATAACCACGGAGGTGATCAACTGGTCTTACAGTCATAACCTCGTGCGCCTAAAAGTGCCCGTCGGGGTCGGCTACGGCTCCGATTTGGAGAAAGTGCGGGACCTGATGCTGCAAGCCGCCACGAATACCAAACGGGCGCTCAAGGACCCTAAGCCTAACTGCCTCCTGGTGGGGTTCGGGGATAATTCCATCAACCTTGAGTTGCTGGTGTGGATCAACGACCCGCAAAACGGCGTCTCCTCAGTGAAGAGCGACCTCCTCTGGGACATCTGGCAGCGATTCCGGCAGCATGGCATAGAATTGCCTTTCCCCCAACGGGACGTGCACCTCAAATATATGCCTGAGATAACTATCCGACCTGGGCCAGATAAAGTATGATGCCCCAATTATCCGCTAAATAGCTGCCATGGAGAAAAACGTAATGTCGGCCCGTGGTGAAATGACCCTGGAGCAACCCTCAGCAGACACGCTGAAGGTGATTCTTTCCGGGCACTGGAAGCTGGGGGGTGAATTGCCTGGGGCCGATAAGGTTCAGCAAACGCTCCAAGACAGGCCGGTGGTTCATAACCTGGTCTTCGACACCCGGGAACTGGCCTCCTGGGACAGCGGGCTGTTGACCTTCCTGATAAACGTGCGCCAATCCTGCTCCCGGCAAAATATCAGCCTGAACCGCGACGGATTGCCCCCAGGGGCGCAAAGACTCTTGGAATTGGCCGCAGCGGTCCCGGAAAAGAAAGATGCCCACCAGCCGGAGGAGCGGGTGGCGTTTCTCGCCTCTTTGGGCAACCAAACCGTCGATCTCTTCCGATCTGCGGGTGAAATGCTGGAGTTCCTCGGCGATACGGTCATTGCCGTCCTGAGGCTGCTCTCCGGCAAGGCCCAGTACCGGCGCTCCGACCTGGGCTTAATCATGCAGGCGGTTAGCGCCCAGGCGTTGCCCATCGTCTCCCTCATCTGTTTTTTGGTAGGGTTAATCCTGGCGTTTATCGGCGCCATCCAGTTGCAGCTCTTTGGAGCTCAAATTTATGTGGCCGATTTGGTGGGCATTGCCATGGTGCGCCTGATGGCGGCGATTATGACCGGGATCGTCATGGCCGGCCGCACGGGGGGGGCCTTTGCGGCTCAGTTGGGGACCATGCAGGTGAATCAGGAGATCGACGCCCTGAAAACCCTGGGCATATCGCCCATGGAGTTTCTGGTGCTGCCGCGTATGGTGGCCCTGGCGTTGATGATGCCCTTGCTCTGCCTTTACGCCAATATCATGGGCATACTGGGGGGCATGGTAGTGGGGGTAGGGCTGCTCAATATTGGCTTCATACAATACTATAACGAAACGGCAAAGGCAGTCGGTCTCTGGAACCTGGGCATCGGCCTGTTTTCCGGCTTGGTGTTTGGCGTGATCGTGGCCCTGGCCGGCTGCATGCGGGGCATGCAGTGCGGCCGCAGTGCCTCGGCGGTGGGGGATGCGGCCACCTCCGCAGTGGTCACTGCCATTGTCGGAATCATTGTTTCCACTGCGGTGATCACCATTTTGTGCAACATCTTGGGGATATAAGGAATGCCGGTCCGGCGCGTCAGGGAAAAGGGAACATGACGGAAAAAAAAGCCCACATCACGGTGCGCGATCTCACCATGGCCTATGGCGACTTTGTTCTTATGCGGGACCTGAACTTTACCATAAACCGGGGGGATATCTTCATCATCATGGGCGGCAGCGGCTGCGGCAAGAGCACCATGATGACCATTTTAGTCGGCTTGAAGGCCCCGGCCAAGGGTAAGGTCTTTTATGGAGAGGTCGATTTTTGGGGCGCTGATCAACAGACCCGCGACCGGATCATTCGCCGGGCCGGGGTGATGTACCAGAGCGGCGCGCTCTGGAGCTCCATGACTCTGGCCGAGAATATCGCTCTGCCCCTGGAACTCTATACGGAGTTAAGCCCCAGCCAGATTCGCGAAGTGGTCGAACTGAAGCTGGCGCTGGTGGGGATGGCCGGATTCGCAGAGTTTTATCCCTCTGAGATCAGCGGCGGGATGCAGAAACGGGCCGGGATTGCCCGGGCCATGGCTCTCGATCCGGAAATCCTGTTCTTCGATGAGCCTTCCGCTGGCTTGGATCCGGTGAGTGCGCGACGCCTGGATGACCTGATCCTGGAACTGCGAGAGAGCCTGGGCACCACCATGGTGGTGGTGACCCATGAGTTGGCCAGCATCTTTGCCATCGGCAACAATTCCGTCTTTCTGGATGTCTCCAAACGCACCATGACGGCCACGGGCAATCCGAACCAGCTTTTGGCCGAAACCCGGGATCCCAATTTGCGCCTGTTTTTAACCCGTGGCGAGCAATCTTAACCGATAGGATGGGCCCAGATGGCTAAGCAAGCAAACAGAATGATGATCGGCGGTTTCGTGGTTCTCGCAGTGATCCTGATGGCCGCCAGCCTGGTGGTATTCGGTTCGGGCAAATTCTTCCAGGAAACCGTGAAATGCGTAATGTACTTCGACGGCTCCGTCAAGGGGTTGAATGTGGGTGCACCGGTACTGTTCCAGGGCGTTCCAATCGGCTCGGTGACCAACATTATTCTCGAAGTCGACCCCACTACGCTGCAGCCCAAAATCCCCGTCATCATCGAATACGAGCCGCAGAAATTCCAAGTGGTTGGGGGGGCCCGGCATGTGCCCAGAGATCCCCGAAAAAATATACCCAAGCTCATCGAAAAGGGACTGCGGGCCGTACTGGGCATGCAGAGTTTTATTACCGGGCAGTTAGACATCGAGCTTGGTTTTTATCCCCCCTCAAACGTCTGCTATGCGCCCGCCAAAACCGACAAAGTCTATAAGGACTATATCGTGATTCCCACCTGCCAGTCCACCACCGAAAAGCTGGCCGATGCCCTGCAGAAGCTGGATCTCGCCAAGCTGGAACAGCATTTGGAATCGGCCATGGACGGCATCGCTAAACTCGTCAACGACCCGAACCTGCCCGCCAGCTTCAAATCCCTGAAAGATACCCTTCAGGACACTCACAAGTTCGTCACCAAGGTGGATCGTCAGGTGGATCCCCTGGCCAAAAACACGAACAAGACTGTCAAAGATATCGGCACACTGGCCCGCAATCTTGATAGCAAGGTATCAGGAGTATCTACCAGTTTGGATAAAACCCTGTCCGATGCCCGGGGCGTCATTTCCCAAGACTCACCGCTGCTGGTGGATTTGCAGAATACGCTGCAGGAGCTTTCCCGCATGAGTAGGTCACTTCGGCAGTTGGCCGATTATCTTGATCAACATCCCGAATCTCTGATACGCGGCAAGAAGAAACCTGGAGGCAAACAACCATGAGGGGCGTTCTCTTTTCTCGCGGCTTAACTTTTGTCTTGATCATCGTGGTTCTCTTATCCAGCGGCTGCCTTGGCAGGAGTCCAAACCCCCAGTTTTACGCTTTGACTCCGCTACAGGATCAATTGGTCTCGCGGAGGTCCAGCCCGGTTCACAATGCGGTCATCGGCATCGGCCCGGTCAAGCTGGCCGAATACCTCGACGAGTCTCTGATTGTCACCCGGACGACTGACAATCAGCTGGAAAAGGCCCAGTTCAATCGCTGGGTCGGTTCATTCAAAGATAATTTCATTAATGTTCTGGCCGACAATATCGGTGTTCTCCTGTCAACCGACCGGATCTATCTCTACCCCTGGCGCCTGTCCGTGCCCATCGACTACCAGGTTGTCGTTGATGTCGTTCGTTGCGATGGCCGCTTGGGCGATGCCGCTTGGCTGGTGGCGCGCTGGAGCATCCTCGCAGGCCCAGAAAAAAAGCTGCTCAAAGTTCATCGGTCCAGCATTCGCGAGCCGGTGACGGGACCGGATTATGCCGACCTGGTTGCGGCACAGAGCCGAGCGGTGGCCAAGCTCAGCCAGGAGATTGCCCAGGCGATTCAAGGAAATGGCAAGCACTAAAGCGGACCGGGGCACCCGGCAAGGTTCACGGAGTCAATTTCATAGCAAGGGTGGGTATCCCCTGTTCAACTTTTATTTGCTCATCTGATCGCGACGTTGCTGACGGTAGCTGGAGTCGCGGGGTCAATTATTTTTTTTTGCAATTCACCTTTTAGCAGAATAAAGCAACCAGGCTTATCTTGATTAACCCGCCTGCCGATTTACATCACCCTGTCCAGGTGAATCTTCTAAAGTGAATACTGGCAGCAGAAGGGAAGCGCCATCAGATCTGGGTCAGGCCCACCAGAACCAGGGCCAGACCCAAAATGGCGCTGCTGTCGATATAGAAGCTTTCCATCTCGAACACCCGAGCTCCCCAAAAAAACAATACCCCCGTCATCGTCAGGATTATTGCGCTGCTCCATAATAGGCTTGCCATGTCTTTTTCCTCCCTTGTATCCAGAGTTATGCAAGGGGCGGACCGAAAGGTTCCGGCTGGGATATTCTTTCTGGCCGTGCGACCGGAAAGCGTGTAATCATCAGTCCTTCAGGCATCTTTATCGGCAGCGGAGAAAATTTTTCATTTAAAGATAGCGGGGGAGGAACCCGCATTTCCCCTGGGAATTGCTACAGAAGTATTTACTTGGCAGGCTGGAAGCCTAGACTTAGCCGGCCAAGTAACCTTCTCAAGTTGACAGGAGAAACGGGAGTGGCTATAAGGTGGAAAAGGATTCCCCCATGGACAAAGAATCCCGCGTCCTGTATCTCATTGACATCAGTTCCTATTTCTATCGGGCCTTTCATGCCCTGCCGGCCCTGTCCAACTCCCGTGGAGTTCCCACCAACGCCACTTACGGGGTGACCACTATGCTCCTCAAGGTACTCCGGGAGCGGCAACCCCAACATCTGGCCCTGGTGTTCGACGCCAGAGGCCCCACCTTCCGGCATAACCTCTATAAAGAATACAAAGCCCACCGCCCCCCCATGCCGGAAGCCCTAGTGACCCAACTGCCCTACATCCGCCAGATTATCGACGCTCTCAATCTGCCTTCCCTGGTATATGAAGGCTACGAAGCCGATGATCTCATCAGCACCCTGGTGCGGCGGGCCCGGGAGCAAGGCTATGAGGTGGAAATTATTTCGGGGGACAAAGACCTCTTGCCCCTGGTGGCCGAAGGGGTGGATATGTGGGATCCCATGAAGGGGGTGCGGTATGACCCGGCCGCCATTCGAGAGAAATATGGCCTTGACCCCAAGGAACTGGTGGAGGTGCGGGCCCTGGCGGGAGACGCCAGCGACAATATTCCCGGGGTGCCAGGCATTGGGGAAAAAACCGCCCTCAAGTTGATTGCCCAGTTTCATAATCTGGAAAATTTGCTGGCCCATATCAGTGAACTGAAAGAAAAGGCGGTGAAGGCTCGATTACAGGAACATGCTGAACTGGCGCGGCTCAGCCGCCAGTTGACCGAACTCGAGACCCAGGTCCCCTTGGAGGTGGACCTGGAAGCGCTCCAGCCGGGTCCGCCGGACCGGGAAACCCTGCGCCGGCTGTTTGTGGATCTGGAATTCACCAAGTTGACCAAGGAATTAGGGTTTGATTCCGAGCCCACGGCTGCCTGTTCTCTGGCGGCAGGACCCGAGGAACTGGACCGGGTGGCCCAGGCCGTGCGCGGTGCCGGCGAAATGGGGCTGTGCTTTGTCACCGGCGAACAGCACCCGGTGCTGGCCGAGGTCGCCGGGGTCGGGGTGGCCTGGCAGACCGGGGAAGCCGCGTATATCCCCCTGTCGCCGGGGGAGACCGGTCGGTCCGTCTGGGAGAAACTGGGCTCGCTTTGGGCTAAGCCTGGGATTGCCAAAGTTGGTCCGGATCTCAAAACCGCCCTGCTGATAGCCCACCGTTTTGGGTTGGAGATCCGGGGCATTACCGGCGATATTCTGGTGGCGTCATACCTCCTCAATCCGGCCCGGTACGAGCAAACCCTGGAAAATGTGGCCCTGCACTACCTGGGGGTAAATCTGCCGGGCCCCCGGGAATTGGCGGGCCGGCCCACCACGGCGCTGGGGTTAGACCGGGACCTGGCTTGTCGATACGCCGCCAACCGTGCCGAGGTGGCCCTGAGCCTCTGGCCCAAGCTGGCAAACGAACTGCGCCAGGAAGGCCTCTGGGAACTCTATACGGGGCTGGAATTGCCGCTGGTTGGGACCCTGGCGCGCATGGAGGCCCGCGGCATTCTCCTGGACCAGGAATTTTTGCGACGCTTCGGCCAAGACCTGGAAGGAGCGATGCAGGGGCTGGAACAAGAAATTTATGCCCTAGCGGGCGAAGAATTTCTCATTCAATCGCCCCAGCAATTGGGCCGCATCCTTTTTGAGAAAATGAAGCTCACGCCCCAAAAGCGGACTCGGGGCAAAACCGCTTACTCCACCGACGTGGAGGTGCTGCAAGCCCTGGCGTCCGAAAGCCCCATCGCGGCCAAGGTTTTGGAATACCGCAGTATGGGCAAACTCAAATCAACCTATGTGGATGCCCTCCTGAGGCTGGCGGACCCGGCCACCGGTCGGGTACACACCACGTTTCTGCAATCGGTGGCGGCCACCGGGCGCTTGAGCAGCCGGGACCCCAATTTGCAGAACATCCCCGTCCGGGGAGAATTGGGGGGGCAGATTCGCCAGGCCGTTGTGCCGAAAGCTGGCCAGGTGTTTCTCAGCGCGGATTATTCCCAGATGGAACTGCGTATTCTGGCCCATTTCTCCGAGGACCCCACTCTTCTCAGGGCCTTTAAGGACGGAATCGATATCCACCGCCAGACCGCGGCGGTAGTTTTCGGCATCCATCCGGAGTTGGTGAGCCCGGATATGCGCCGGCAAGCCAAAGTGGTAAATTTCGGGATTATTTACGGCATGAGCGCCTTCGGCCTGGCCAAACAGCTGGGGGTGGGCAACCGCCTGGCCAGTGAGTTTATCCAGCGCTATTTTGCCAAATATTCCGGGGTCAAGGCCTATTTGGATGAGACCTTGCGGCAGGCCCGGGAGCAAGGCTGGGTGACCACGCTGCTGGGAAGGCGGCGCCAAACCCCGCAACTCAACAGCAGCAACCGCATAATCCGGCAGGAAGCCGAGCGCAGCGCCATCAACACTCCCCTCCAGGGCACCGCGGCGGATATCATCAAAAAAGCCATGTTGGAAGTGGAAACGGCCCTGGAGAAGGCGGGCTTATCCGGACAGATGCTCCTCCAGCTCCATGATGAGCTCTTATTTGAAGTGCCCCGGACCGAATTGGCGGACGTGGCGAGAGTGGTGCGGCAGGTCATGGAGGGGGTCGTGCGACTGAAAGTGCCCCTGACGGTGGATCTCAGGGTGGGGGAAAACTGGGGAGAGATGAATTCCTATGCGCCGAGGCCTTTTCAAGAAAGTCTTCTTAATTAATAATTTCAATAGTATAAATAATATCAACCAAGGCGGCTCCAAAAAAAAAATTCATAATTGGAAAGTTTTTTCTTGATATTTTTCAATTCATACCTATAGTTAATCAAAACACGGTTTTAGTACTCCGTTAGGCGAGTCTCAAGAAAAAAAGTTAGGGAGGTTATATTTTTTCTTGATATTTGCAGCCCATTGTTATTAAATGTGGGCATCTTACTTACCTTAAACCATCTCTTTGAGAAGGGGGGATAGATGATGAGGAAAGCTTTGGTAAGGAAAGGCTTTGCATGGGCCATTCTTCTGGCGTTTATCGCTGCCATGGGAATGGGGTGCTGCGACGCCTGCAAGAAGAGCGTAGACGAAGCCAAGATGTACGCCGATCAGGCGGCGGCTTCGGCTGCGAAGGCGGACAGCGCGGCGCGGAACGCCGAAATGGCGGCGGCAGACGCGAAAGCTTCGGCTGACAAAGCTGAGGCCGCGGCTGATCGGGCTGAGGCAGCTGCAGCGAAAGCAGAAGCTTGCCTGATGAAGAAGATGCGGAAGTAAAGCACCTGGGAATGATCAGCTAATGGGGAGTGAAAAATTCTCTCCGAAAGGGGGTAATCGATGAGGAAGGCAATGAGAAAAGGCTATGCCTTGGCTCTCCTCGCGGTCTTTGCCCTGGTGCTGGGAGGTGCTGGCTGCTGCCAAAAGTACTATGATCAGTGTTCAATGTACTCACAGCAAGCTAAAGCTTCTGCAGATCGGGCAGCCGCGTCGGTAGTAAAGGCGGAAGCGGCCGCACAAGATGCCAAAGTCCCCGTACCTCGCGCTTCCGCTGCTGCCAACAAGGCTGAAGCGGCTGCCGCCAGGGCCGAGGACGCGGCGGAAAAAGTGTGCGCCGCCGTCAAGTATGGTAAGGTCAGAGCTATCAAACGGCACATCAAGAAAAAAAGAGTGAAGTGCCCGCCGGCCAAACCGAAAAAGGCTATGTAAAGCACTACTTCTGGGGGTAACCCCGCAGTACACAGATTCAGAGGGTGTGGAAGCTTTTAGCTCACCACACCTTCTGTCTTTTGGGGCCATGCTTTGCCGCTCCCGCCTCACCCGGATCTTCAAAAATGGAGTCAATTCCTTAGGTGAGGTGACCGCCCGCTATCGGACTTCAGAAAACTTTTGGCCATTAATATCATTTTCTATTTGACATTTAACATAATAAAGCCTTCCATAGAAAAATATATGGAGGGTATGGCTCTATATTACCTCAACTCCACGACGCAGTTTTAAGCTCTGGCTGAACGGGGACATCGGCCTTGGGGTGACCTGGACACAGCGCGATCTTGCCCGCAAGGAGGGCTACCGGAAATAAGTTGACATAGAATAAATCGCAGGTTATTACTTTAAAGAAAGAAATCTCCAGGCAATACGGAACCCGGTTAAAATCCGGGGCGGTCCCGCCGCTGTAATCGGGGACGGAGGAACGTATTGGCTTAGGCCGGCCACTGTCGGGTTCTAGAAAACCCGGTGGGAAGGCTGACGATCCCCGGCTGATCCGAGAGCCAGAAGACCTGCCTGGCGGTTGTTTTGTAATTGAGGCTACTCCTGATGGTAAAGGGAGTTCCATCCGAGGGATGGGACTCTTTTTTTTATTTGGGGCGGCAGGCACGGAGGCCTGCCCCTCTGGCCACCTGGCTTTCATCCCGGCGGCCGTTGAGCAATCCGGCCCGGTCGGTAAACCACACGAGGAAGGAGGACAAGATATTATGGCAAAATCAAAGAGTAGTAAGGTAAAACCCATCAGCATCCGTTACACCTGCGCCCCCAACGGGGACCAGGTGGGTCTGTCCCATTACCTCATGGCTGACGCCAAGAAGGCTAAGTAGGCATGGCCCAGGAAGTTTCACCTCTGTGGGGTCCGGCGGGAGTCCCGGTGAATGCCGGGGCCGGGCCCCATTTCGACGTTTTGGAGATCGGCCACGAGGACTTCGTGGCCTTGATCAGCGCGGACACCGCCTTCTGGGTGCTGGCCCCAAGGGAACAGGCCCTGGACTATCTGTTGGGCGCAGAGTTGCCCCAGGTCTTCTTGGAAAAAGAAGCCAGCCTGGCCAAGGACCTGAACAACGTGCGGTTCGGGCTCTTGCCGTCCGCGGTCTATTTCAACCCCACCGAGCGCTGCAACATGGACTGCGGCTACTGCTACTTGCCCCGGGAGGCCCGGAGAAGCGGGGAGCACATGGACCCGGCGCGGCTGCTGGAATCGCTCACGTTGCTCAAGGATTTCTTCGTGAGCACCCTGCCGGAGGGGGCGAGGCCCCAATTGGTATTTCACGGCAGCGAACCGCTCCTGGCCAAGGACGCGGTCTTTGCCGGCATCGAGGCCTACGGCGACTACTTCCGGTTCGGGGTGCAGACCAACGCGACCTTGCTGGATCAAGAGGCCAAAGATTTCCTGGTGGCCCACAATGTCGGCATCGGGCTGAGCCTGGACGGGCCGACCCCTGAAGTGGCGGACCGCACCCGACACACCTGGGGCGGCACCGGGGTCTTCGCCGGAACCGTAAAGGTGCTGGAAGAACTGGTGGATTACCCTGGCCTCAATATCATCACCACGGTGACCCGGGAGAACGTCCGGTCCCTGCCGGAGCTGGTGGAGTTTTTCCATGCCAAGGGGGTGGGCAATGCGCTCTTAAACCCGGTGCGGGGCACCCAGTTGGGAGGCCGGAATCTGATGCCGGACCAGGCGGAGCTGGCCCATTTTTTCTTTAGGGCTCTGGACCGAGCCTATGAGCTGGGCCAAGAAACCGGGCGCAAGCTGGTCATCGGTAATTTCGCCAACCTGCTCTTGGGGCTGGTGGCCCCGGGGGCCAGGCGGCTCATGTGCGACATCAGCCCCTGCGGCGGCGGCCGCTGCTTCTTCGCGGTGGGCGCCAGGGGCGAGGTAGCCCCGTGCAGCGAATTTCTGGGCCTGCCGGAGTTTCACGGCGGCAACCTCTGGGAGATGTCGGTGCCGGAGCTGCTGAAGACCAAGGCCTTTAAGGATGTCACCACGCGGGTGGCCGAGGGCTTTGCGCCCTGCAACCGCTGTGCAGTGCGCCACTTCTGCGGCGCGCCCTGCCCTGCAGAGGTCTACGCCATCAACGGCAAACTGGAGGCTCCGGCGCCGCTGTGTGATTTTTATACGGCCCAGGCCCGTTACGCCTTTCGGGTCATAGCCCAGGGCCGCCTGGACGATTACCTCTGGGACGGCTGGCGGGACGGCTTAGAAGAGATCGTGGTGATGTAGGACTGCATGGAAAAAGATGAGCAAGATGAGGGGCGGTTTGCGAACCGCCCTGATCTTTTTGGCAAGGCAGGCAAAGCGGTGCGTGGAACGCACCTTACGTCAAGACTGCACCGGCGAGACGCCTGTGCCACCAGAATATCCCGCTTAGAACCGAATTTTGAAAAGGGAACTGCTGGAGCTTCCTGGTGGGTGCGGACGATGGCCTGGCCTCATGAGGGCATAATCACGTTCTCAGCGCCAACTCCTCCACCAACCGGTCGGCGTAAGCCATGATAAAATCCCGCTGCTGCCGGGTGGCGTAGGCGATGCAACCGCAGCGCATGGTTTGCCGACTGCGGATGAGGAACTCGAAGCGCACGAAGTTATCCCCCACCTCTACCGCAAAGCGGTGCGGCCGGCAATCCCGGTGGTCGAACTGTTCCGGGCTCAGCAGATCCTCTTGCAGGTCTACCCACCAGATGTCTTCTATTCCCGCAGCCACCGCGTGTTGGTTGAGATAATCCCGGACCCGGGCAATATCGTCCCGGGGGATTTCGTCCAGCAGGTATTGTTTCATGATCCCTTCCTAAACCTCAGTCGTCCGCCGCCGGTTTTTGCGGCCTGGGGCCTCGGGCCGCATCCACCATGGCAAAACCCCACAAGGCCATCAGCAGGGCAAAAGGAATCAAGAAAAATGGGTGGGTGAGGGTATCGAAGACCAGGAGCTGGAACATTTGCCAGGTCAGGGGGCGGGGGTAGAAGACCGACAGGTATTCCTGGGACAGGAGCACCATCCCTGCCAGCAGCACCGCACCCAACAGGAGATTGGCTCCCAGCACCAACAAGACGCCCTTGCGCCGGTCCTGGTTATAGAGTTGCCCCAAGCCGGGAAAGACGAAAGCCGAAAGGAGAAA
>DZCR01000118.1:8878-10305 GCA_022736495.1 Desulfobacca acetoxidans | reverse complement strand
CCCAGATAATCCCGGCCCATTTCCGTGGCCCAGATATGCTGGCTGAGGGGATGGCGGGCCATAAACACCGAGTTGCGCAGGCCCGAGGCATAGGTTTCCAGGTTGGCGCCGCTGGCGTCGGCCACCAGGATCTTGGCGTAACGCCAGTCTTTTTCTGCGCAGACGTTGCAGTCGGAACCGACGGATATCAAGAGGCGATGCTCCTGGGGCGGGGGCAGGAAGAGCAGGGACCGGGTGAAATGACGCCCGCCCGGTGGTAGATCGATGATCTTTTGCTTATGAGTGGCCTGCAAGTGCTCCGGGTCGTAATCGTACACCGCCACCTGATCAGTCTCCGCAACATAGAGCCGGGGGGTTTCTTCGGGGTTTTTTGTAAAGGCCAGGCCGTGAGGATTATTGAGGCCCTGGAGCACGGTCAGCACTGCATCGGCCTTACCGTCGTCGTTCTTATCCGGCAGGGCCACTACGCGGCCCTGGCGAGTGAGGCTAACCAGGAGGGTGCCTTCAGGGTCCAGGGCCAGGACCCGGGCGCCGGGGACGTGGGCGGCAAAAACCGAAATGCTAAAGCCTGGGGGGAGCTTCAAAGGAATGGAGGCAGGATCGACGGCTGATTCGGCGGGCGGGGTCTGGTCCTTCTGCAAGACTTTGGCGATATCCTGAGGCGGTCCGAGTACCGCGGACCCGGCGCCCCGCAGGTTGTGCCAGGCGAAATAGCTGGCCCAGATCAACACCGCGGCCGCCAGGAGGCTGGAAATGATGATGACGGATTTTTTCATCGAGACCAATGATGCTTACCGCCGGGGCATCGCGGCTAACCGGATAGTCCAATCAGGGGTGCAGACGCTGATACAGACGCACATTCGCCCTGTCGTCCAGGGGAGCCCGGGGAGCTTTTTATAACCTCCTAAAATTCCCTTAAATCTCCCTTTTAAAAGGGGGATTCCTAAAAAGTGCCGACTAAGAGATTTTATCAACTCCTTGACTGAGCCTAACAACTATCAGCGGCGTCAAGAGACGGCGCTCAGGCCGGGTCAGGAACCCATAACCATCTCCAAGAATTCCTCAAACAGATAATTGGCGTCATGGGGGCCGGGGGCGGCCTCGGGGTGGTATTGCACCGAGAAGGCCTTAAGCTGCGGATGGCGCAAGCCCTCCAGGGTGTTGTCATTAAGATTGACATGGGTCAGCTCGACCGCGGGGTCGGGTATGGATTTTAGGTCCACGGCAAAGCCGTGATTCTGGGAGGTGATTTCGACCTTGCCGGAAACCTGGTTTTTCACCGGCTGGTTGGCCCCGTGATGGCCAAACTTGAGTTTAAAGGTGCGGCCCCCCAAGGCTAAACCCATGAGCTGGTGTCCCAGGCAGATGCCGAATACAGGCTGGGCCCCCAGGCACTGGCGCACGTTGTCCACGGCATAGGTGACCGC
>DZCR01000118.1:0-8778 GCA_022736495.1 Desulfobacca acetoxidans | reverse complement strand
ATACAGGCTGGGCCCCCAGGCACTGGCGCACGTTGTCCACGGCATAGGTGACCGCAGCCGGATCTCCCGGACCGTTGCTGAGGACGATGCCGTCTGGTTTTAAGGCCAGGATGGCCGCGGCGGGAGTGGTGGCAGGCACCACCAGGACTTCAAGGCCCCTGGCTTTTAAACTTCTGATAATATTGAATTTAACGCCGTAATCGTAGAGGACCACCTTTTTGCCGGACTTTTGGGCCCAGAGGGCGGTCAGGTCGAGGGGCGCACTTCCCGGGACCGGCAACTCGGGCCACCAATAGGCCTTGGCGCAAGTCACCAGGGGAACCAGGTCCTGGCCCTCCATGCTGGGGAGAGCTTGGGCCCGGCGCACCAGGGACACGGGGTCCAGGTCCTGGGTGGAGATAATCCCCCGCATGGCCCCGCCCTCCCGGAGGCGCTTGGTGAGGGCCCGAGTGTCCAGGCCCTCCACGCCCAACTTGCCAGAGGCTTTCAAATAATCGGCCAGATTGCCCTGGGAGCGCCAGTTGGAAGGGTAGGGGTGGTACTCTTTGACGATGAAGCCTTCCACGTGGACCCCCCGGGACTCCAGGTCCTCGCTGTTGATGCCGTAATTGCCCATGAGGGGGTAGGTCATGGTGACGATCTGTCCGGTGTAGGACGGATCGGTGAGAATCTCCTGATATCCGGTCATAGCGGTGTTGAACACCACCTCGCCGCCGCACTCGCCGGGTCCGGTGAAGGACCGGCCCCGTAAGATCAAGCCATCTTCCAAAGCCAGCAATGCTTTCAACGACTACCTCGAATTTTAAGTTATGCATATCTGTTCATTGCCAAATTTTTCTATCACTTCCCCTCGCACTAACCCTCTCCCGCAAGGGGAGCGGGGCAGAAAAGGAAAGAATCAGGCAATCGCTATAAATATAACACAGTTGTGGCCCATCGAAGTGTTTTTTTCCATACGGGCCCGTCCAGGATATTGGGCTACGGATTTATTTAAAGGGCGTCAATCCTGATACAGCACCGGCCACCGCAACCGGTGCTGTATCCGGGTATATATTTTTTCTTGGCGAGCTTTGCGACTGCGCGTGAGACTTTTGAATCTCGCAAAGACGCCAAGATCGCAAAGTATGAGGTAAGTATGGCAATCCTATCGCGAAACTTTCTCTGCAAGGGCGGCAATCAACTCCGCCTGGTGGCGGGAGGCGCCCTGGTGGGGGATCAAGGCCATCTGGGCAAGCCGGCCCAGTGCAGCGCTCATTTCGGGGTGGGCCAGGAAACGCTGCACGGCCTGGGCCAGGGAGCTGGCGCCGGTGACCCTGATCCCGCCCCCGACCTCTTCCAGGATAGCTTGGGCCCAAAGAAAATTTTCCAGGTGAGGGCCATAGATGGGGGCCCGACCCCAGGCCGCGGCCTCCAGGATGTTTTGGCCGCCGTGGGGGACGAGACTGCCGCCGATAAAGGCGACGTCGGCGACGCCGTACAGGGTGAAGAGGTCGCCGATGGTATCGATAATCACCACGGATTGGGGCCGATAATCCTCGCCGGATTTGAGGCGGGACCAGAGCTGAAAGGGGAGGGCACGGCTGGTAAGGAGCCGGGCCACCTCGGGGGCGCGTTGGGGATGTCGGGGGGCGATAATGAGGCTTAAAGCAGGGGAGGGGGCCAGCAGTTTCCCGTAAGCCTCCAGGACCACTTCCTCTTCGCCCGGATGGGTGGAGGCTGCCAGCCACACTGGGCCGGCGGTTTCGGGATTGCGCAAAATCCGGCGGAACTCGACAAGGCGCGCCTCATCTTTGCCCTGCAGCAGGCGGTCGTATTTCAGATTGCCGGTGAGATGCAGTTTGTTTGGCGAAATTTCCAGGCGCTGAAACCGTTGAAAATCAGGCTCCGAACCCGCAGCCACCAAGTCATATAGATTAATGATATCAATAAGATATCTACGATATTTAATAAACCTTATTAAAGAATGTTCAGAGAGCCGACCATTGACCAGGGCCAGGCGAACTCCGCGAGTGTGGGCCAGGCTGAGGAAGTTGGGCCAGATTTCCGATTCCAGGCCGATAAACACCTGGGGCTGCAGATAGTCCAGATAGCGTTGCACCGCCCAAGGGATGTCCAGGGGAAAGTAGCAGACCAGAGCGCCCAGGGGGGAAAAGTGCTTGCGGGCCAGCATTTGGCCGGTTTCAGTGCCGGTACTGATGATGAAGGCCGACTGGGGCAGGAGGGCCTTGAGATCATGGACCAGAGGGATGGCGGCCTGGATTTCGCCGACGGAAACACCGTGCAGCCAGAGTCGAGGGGCACCTGCGGGCAATGACCCAGAGGGTATCTGCAGACCCAGACGGGGCAGAAAACTTTCTCCCTGGCCCCGAGATTTCAGGTGCCAGTAGAAATATGGCCACCCCAGCAAGCCACCGGCAGTGCTGAACATTTTATAAAGGAATAATAATCTGTTATGAGACAATTCTAATAAGTCTTCTTAATTTTAGCCAGCCATTGTGAGCGAACCTCGAGGTAATCCGTCAGGATACGCTTGTGGTCAAAAGCCAGATTTTGAGGCAATTGCGACGGGGCAAAGATGGCGAGGTTGCGGGCGTCGTCCGCGGCTTGGGGGGCGCCAACGCCGACAGCCATATAAACGGTGGTGATGGTGTGCTGCCGGGGGTCGCGCTGGGGATCCGAATACGTATGAAATTGTCCCAGGAGGGTTACCATAAGTCCGGTTTCCTCCCGGGCCTCCCGCAGTGCGGCTGTCTCCAAAGATTCGCCGTAATCCACGAACCCACCGGGGAGCGCCCAGCCATGCGGCGGATTGGCCCGTTCAATCAGAACCAGGCCCTGATTGCGGTATTCGATAATGATATCTACCGTGGGCACCGGATTCCGGTGCCTTTGGGTTACGTAACCGCATTGGGGGCACTGCTCATGGATTACCATATCTTAGTTGACATAATATATATTATCAGACGTTATATTCAGGGCTCTTAGGATAACCCCCTCAAGAGTTTAGAAAAATTACCGGCAGAGTTCGCGCTTAAAGAAACGCTTGAGATCATCATAATTTACCGACACGATCTGCCAGGCGCCGTCATTGGGTTGGCGGCGCATCTGAAACCGCAACTTCTCTTGAGTTTTGGGATCGGTCAACGTCACCTGGGCCTCATCCCCCTGGGTGTTTATCTCGGCGACGGTCACCGCGGCCGCGATCCCCAGGATCTGCGTGTCATTGAGATTAAGCAGATAATGCCCCAGGATCTTGCGGACTTGGGGTTCGAAGGATTCAATCAATTTGGGCAGAAAGAGCTGGGCGAACTTGCCTCCCAGGTTCCGGGAATATCTGGTCAACTGATCGGCTTGCGGGTCGTCCTGGGCCGCCGGATCCTTGCTGGCGGCCTGGGCAAAGTTCGTGACAATCTCCTTTAAATTTAAATACGCGAAGAACGTATCCAGGTTGCGGGTCTTCAGGGCCAGGGCTGCCTGCTGCAAGGCGTACCGGGGCGAGTTGGACCAGCGCCAGTAAAGGCCCGCGCCCAGGGCCCCGCCCAGAACCACGATGAGCAGCGCGATTATCCAGGTTTTGCGTCGCATGGCACCCCTTTGCTTTGGGTTATTGCGTAGAGATGGCTATAATATATCTTAATTAGCCTCAAAATTCTAACAGATTAAGGGAACTATGCTAAATATATCAATGACTCCTCTACCCGAAGTCCGACTGACGCCCAAAGGGCTCCGGTGGCTGCGCACCGGGCATCCCTGGGTCTATCGCAATGATCTTGCGGCCCAGCCGAATCTCCCTGCGGGTGAGTTGGTGACGGTGGCAGATAGCGCCGGCCGCTTTCTGGGGCAAGCTTTATACAGCGCCGCGTCCCGGATCGCCCTGCGTATGATAACTACTGAAAATATCATTATAAATGAAATATTTTGGCAGGACCGTTTTAAACGATCCCTGGCTTATCGGCGTCGAGTCGTGCAGGAAACTGACGCTTACCGCCTGATCTACGGGGAGGCGGACGGCTTTCCGGGCCTGGTGGTGGACACCTATGCCGGTCATTTGGCCATTCAGACCCTGCACCCGGGTATGGAACGGCGGCTGCCGGTAATCATCGAAATTCTGGTGCAGCAGTTGGCGCCGGCCTCGGTAACCCTGCGCCATGATGCCGAGGTGCGCCACCAAGAGGGGCTGCCTCTGGAAGTCAAGACGGTTTATGGGGAGTTGCCGCCCCGGGTGGAGGTCCGGGAAGGTACGGTCAGGCTATGGGCGGATATCCGGGCAGGCCAAAAAACCGGGCTCTTCCTGGACCAGCGGGAGAACCGGCTGGCGGCGGCGCAATTCTCCCAGGGGGAAGTCCTGGATGCCTTTGCCTATCAGGGGGCGTTTGCCATGCACCTGGCGCCCCGGGCCCAACGGGTCACCCTGGTGGAGAGTTCGGGAGCAGCCCTGGCGCTGGCCCAGGAAAACGCCCTGCTGAACGGTTACGGGCACCTGGATCTGGTCAAGGCTAATGTCTTTGCCTTTCTGAAGGAGGCGGTGGCGGCGGGGAGGCGCTTTGACCTCATCTCCTTAGACCCGCCTGCCTTTGCCAAGAGCCGCCGGGACCGGGAGGCGGCCTATAAAGGCTATAAAGAGATCAACCGCCGGGCCTTCCAACTCCTGAACCCGGGCGGCGTCCTGGTTACCTCGTCCTGCTCCTATAATCTGAGTGAACCGGAGTTTCTGGGGATCGTGCGGGAAGCCGCGGCCGACGCGCATCGCCAAGCCCGCCTGGTGGAACGCCGGGGCGCAGCCAAGGATCACCCTGCCTTGCTCTCGCTGCCGGAGAGCTTGTACTTGAAATGCCTGATCCTGGAAGTGGAGTAATTTTTTCTGGTACCCCCGCCTCAGTCTCCCCAAAAGGGGAAGACTGAGGGGAGGGTCGTCAGATTGCAGCTTGGGGAGGACAGGTCAATAAGAGACGGGACAGGCTCGGGATTGCACCTCCCCAAGAGAGCTTAAGGCTTATGGGGTGGAGCCATTGAGGGCATCAAGACCGCGTCCAACACCTGGATAACGCCATTGGTAGCTAGTACATCGGGTTTAATGATGTTGGCATTATTGACCATGTACTTATCTGGGCCCATCTTGGTGAATTTGAGGGGCTGGGCGTTGGCTGCGGGGCACAAACTCTTACATTCCTTGAGTTCGGGAAGATTTGCGACCTGGTATTTCCCCGGGATAATGCCAAGGTAGACTACATTGTTCATCAGGGCTTGGTTAGTCATAATCTTGTTCATGACATCGGGGGGCAGTTTGGCAAAGGCTGCGTCATTGGCGGCAAATACGGTGAAGGGGCCGGGCCCCTGCAAGGTAGCCTTGGCGTCCCTGGCCTTATCGATGAGGGTGACTAAGGTCTTGAAATTGTCAGAGGCCTTCAGGGTATCGTAGATCGTCATGGGTTGTTGGGCCATAACCAGCCCGGCGGGAATCAAGATGGTCAGCAGCATGAATACGACAATTTTGCTTTTCATGGAAACTTCCTCCTGGTGAAATTGGGTTTCTGTGGTTGGGGGTCCCGTCCAGCGCCATCAGAATGCAGCTATCCCAAAGGGATGCATGTCGTTAATTACGGGTCTGGCTAAAAACAAGATATCGTGACAAATTATTTTTATAAAATCCGTTGTGGCGAATTCCAAAGGATAGCTGCATCCTCGTGTGATGGCGCGCCGGTGGGAGCCGGAGCCGGAAATAGTTAAGGGCAAAGCCGTTTTACCGGCCCTGCCCTGGTAAGAATTTTGCCTCAAACCTTAGAAATCAATCTGAAAGCGGGTTTGAGCCACGTGAGCTACGCCTCTCACCACAGGCTGCGGGTATGCCGGAAGGCGCGGGGTGACCAAGCGGCTATCGACGTCGGCATATACATAATTGAACATCCAGCGGGTGTTGGGGGTTAAGTACCAGTTCAGCCCGGCAGTGAAGTTGTTTTCGATGCCGCCCCTGACACCGGCATCATTCAAGCTCAGGTAGGAATAGCGCGCCCCCAGTTCCCAAGCGCCCCAGCCTCCTTTAAGATCAAAGTTATGGAGGGGCTTGACCCGATCGAAACACGCCCCGGATTGCTTATAATTGCGGTGTTCGCCGGTGAGAAAGACGCTGGCGTAAACGTAGGCCCCCTGGAAAGTCGGGTTACTCTTGCTTAAAAACACATTCTGGGGATTGAGCGGATTCCGGCGGCGACTGGCTTGGGTAAAGGCAAACATGTATTCGCCCTGCAGGGAAAAGGGACCCCAGACCAGGGCGATTTCAGGGTTGAGAAGGTCGATGCCGTCAGTGTTTAACTGGGTCCTCAGCATATCCACCGTCCGGGCGTCGGTAGTGTGGACCTCGGGGCGCTGCCGGTAGCGCAGCCGGAAATCATCCCGGTTGCGGAATTGGTGGCTGTAGGATAAACCGAGGTGTACCAGGCGCCGGCCTTTGTCCTCATACAGGGGAGTTCCCGCGAGGCGCGCTGTCAGGTTCCAGTCTTGATTGTTGTTGAAGTTATTGCCGAAGTCATCCACGTCCTGAAAGACCCCCGCCCCCCAATAAAGCCGCTGGTTAAACGCGGTGTTGTAGGTCATGACCCCCGTATTGCGGGAAGGGGCGAAGACGTTCGGCAGCCCCCTTTCCATAAAGGTAATGAATCTGCTGCTGGTCTGCTCTTCCAAAGAAAAGGGTTCCTTCTGATGGCCGACGCGGATATGCCCGAGGCCGGGAATATTTTTCACTCCGATGAAGACATCCTTGAATCCCACCGTGCCATTGCCTTCGGCAAAGTCATACTCTCCCTTAAAAAAGATGATATCGTAAACTGTTCCAGCTACATAAATCCTGGCCCGCCGGAATTCGCTGCCGAAACCGGTAAGGGGAGCCCCTTCATCCAGGCGGACCTGATCTGCAAATCTCCGGTTAGGTGAAGAAACGCTGGCGAAATCCACCATGATCCTTCCGCCTATGCCAATATAGTTTTTCCCGTCCGGGCTTTGAATTTTCAAGCCGTTGTTCCAGGAAACCTTCCAGCTACCCAAGGGCGAGGCCGCTTTTACCGTGGCTTTGGCCTCCTTGAGGACCTCGGCTTTGGCTTCGGCTTTGGCTTCCTGCTTAACCTGCTGCAACTCCCGGGTGCGTTTGGCCTCATCTTGGGCTTTTTGGGCCTGGTCGATTTTGCGGGCCTTTTGTTTGATCTTCTCAGCCTTCTCCGAAGTAATGGCCCCTTCGCCCACCATCAGGTCCAGGAGTGCATCGGCGGTCAAAGCCCAGGCCGGGGACAACCCCACCATCAAGGCCAGCAATGCCATCCCCCCTATTGCGGCCCAGTGTTTCAGCCTGAATTGGCCTAAGGCCGGCCTGAAACATCCGGCGCTTGCACCTGACAAAAACCTTCGGAACAACGTCGCTCCCATATTTCCCCCCTGATTTGGTTTAACTGCACGTATCGAGGGGCAGTGTAAAATCAATTCATTGGGGCTCTGTTTGAGTTCCGATAAATTTAGATTAAATTCATTATCTGGGCCGGGATGAGACAGAATTATTCCTGGTGAATCCCATAGGCCTTTGCCAAGCGCCGGCCGCCGGGTCTGAGCCCAAGAGCCTGAATCGGGCTCATTGACTCCCCTCCCCTGCTCCATTACAATAAGAGCCATGCATTTTCGGTCCACTCTGACGGCATTGGTCCTGGCGATCTGCGTGGCGAGCCTCATCCCGGCGGGAATCTTGGCCGCCCCGGTTACTCGAAACGCCGACTCTCTACCCCCGCCGCCTGTCCACCTTCTCGAGGCCTCCCGGGCGCCGCAAACGGCGAGAATCCTGCGCCAGGTAGCTTTGACTTATTTGCCCCAGATGTCGGAGGCGGAGCGGGAGCGGGATTTCCTGCAAAAAATCACCCTGGCCAAACGCCTTATCGGGGTGGGGCGGCTGGTGGAGTTGCGGCATCAAACCAAGGCTTTGGTGGCGCCCGGTCAGGTGCTTTCCTGGGAAGACCTGCGCCGCCGCCGCTGGCCGGGGGGCGAGCCGGTGGGGGTAACCCTGGAGGTCCCGGTATGGGTTCCGGCGCAGGCGAAGCGCCTTAAGACCTACTGCGGGTTCGAGAAAAAGTGGCAGACCGTGGCCCTGACAACGCCGCGACCCTCGGGCTGTGTCTGGTTTGTACACACCATGCGGGAGGTCAACGATAAGGCGAACTACCGCCCGGCCACGATCCAGGTGGAGGTCAACAGCAAGTTCGCGCCCCTGGTGGGGCTGCTGATAGAATATATCTTCCGGGAAGGCTGGTACGATCCGGCCCGGCGCGTGCCGCTGCTGTCGCTGCGCATGGGGGAAGACACCTACGCGGTGAGCGCCGCCTCGCCCCCGGTAGCAGTGGAATGCCTGAATTTTCCTGATAACGACGGGGTTTCCTTGGCTGCCACCGTAACCATGTGCCAGTACCAAAACCTGGCGGAAATTTACCATGGGGGCCATGCCCCGGGATCCAATCACCGTCTGGGTCTGGCCATAGATTTCAATGATTCCAACTACCCCGGGGTGGTGGATGGCACTCCCAACCCCATCAGCAAAGCGCTGCGCCAATATAACCGGGCCGCCATGCACCGGCTTGACGCCCGGCAACTGCCCATGTGGGTGTACCGGGCCGCCAGTTGGATGGGCTGCCGCATTCCCCAGTCCTGGGCTTATCCCGGCTATCACACCGATTGGGAGCATGTGGATGTGGGGACGAAGTAGCAGGGGCAGACGACAGGCTTCTTGAGGGGAGGACCGGGGGACGAGAG
>DZCR01000117.1 GCA_022736495.1 Desulfobacca acetoxidans | reverse complement strand
CAACTGTTTGGAATTGAGACGACCTCGCCGCAAGTCCATGTATCGGGATTTCTGCGAGTCATTTATCGGGTGCGGCTGTAGTCAGCAATAGAGTGCGCGAATACAGATTGATTGGAAAGTCGGTAGTTAGAAAAGAAAAAAGGGTCACGGCCAAAGTCCGTAACCCCTTGAATTTACTGGTAGGCGGTACTGGATTTGAACCAGTGACTTCCACCGTGTGAGGATGGCACTCTTCCGCTGAGTTAACCGCCCGTGTTGCTGATAAAATAATCCATAATCGTTTTTTTGACAAGTCCCTGAAGGGCCACTTTCTGGAACTTTTTAGGGGTTCGTCACGGGGGACAGGTAAACTCGGCAAGTGCGGTCCTCGCCCGCACACTCCTTGCTGGTGTCCAGATCCGCAGTCAAAATCAACCAGGTGGCACAGACTACAGCCTATGGGGACAAGCTCTTGGAAAGCCACTCAGGATGACATTTATAGATTGATGAGGATCCAATCGGGATGTTGCCGGATGATCTCCCCGGCCAGGTCCACCACCGGCTCGTGAGCGTCGATGAGGGCGGTATCGCTGGTGGCGATGGCCCCGGGAAAGCCGGCCAACTCCCGCTCCGGCACCGGCACTGCCCGGCCCTGAACTATCAGGCCCCGGGCGGCCCACAGGGTCTCGGTCTGATGGGCCAACTCGCCGCTGAAGCTCAGGGGAGCATCATAAAAGACCTGGAGCGGACCGATCGGAAGCTGGGACAGATAATCGGCCAATAGCACCAAGACCTGATCGGTTTCCGAGGAAGGCCGGAAGGCTCGGGAAACCTGGCCCACGTCCCGAATCCAGCCGTCGTCTGCGACCACCAGGGGAAGGCGGCGTGCGGCACATTCCAGGGTGATGAGGACATTGTGGCCGTCCAGGGCCAGGGGCAGGCCAGGCAGGTCGTGCAGCAGCCGCAGTTTGGCCCGGCGGGCCGCCGCGACCTCCGGGGCAAAGACCCCCCGATGCAGGAGTTGGCGGGCGGTGTGATCGAGGCTGTAGCGGTTCCCCACCAGGGTCAGGGCGGCAGCGCGAGGGTAGCCGCGGGAAAGCAGATAGCGGAGGTCACCCGCGGCTTCCTGGATATGGGGCCATGATTTGGTCATGAGCTGCTCTATTCTTTTGGGGAGGATTTCGCGGGGCGAGCTGCTTCTGTGTGTTCACTTATTCTTTAACTGCTGGGATACATCAATGAGAAGACTGGCGGTTAAGCGTGAACGATTCACTACCCCTTCAAACCTCCCATTTTTACCTATTACGGGTAAGGTGTCCACATTGAGATTCTCCATTTTTTGCAGGGCTTGGCTTTTTTCTGTGTTCTTATTTACTGCGTTATTCACTGACAAAAATCCTGGTAACCTTTTTATTGATTCAGTATCGGAGTTATTGAGCCTAGTGGCAACATCGTTGGCGGAAAAAGGAGGAGAGGTGCCTGAGAGGAGTTTGTACAAGTCCGGACCGTTGCTCATCCCAAAAAACGTTCCATCCTGATTATTGATAATTATGTATTGAAAAAAGGGAGTCCTGCTTAAAGCAGCCAAATATTTCATGATCGCAAATCCAGCATAACCACCATAACCTAAACGGAATTGGAGCCCCTCCGATTTTGCATTGATGATTAAAGGAATCTGCTCAAGCCCCCCTTCATCCGCATTTCTATTTCTCTTATCGGCAAAGGCGATTCCAGGCCTTTAACTATAGTAACTTGGTTGCCTATATCTTTCTTAGCAGCATCTACAAAAGCAGTTTCGATTCTTAATCCGCCATATTGAAGTGTTTTTAATTCGCCGGCGATTAACAAATAAATGACGATAGGAATTAAGGCAAGAACGATATCGGTTGGTTTTATTTCGAATTTGCTGTATCGCGTTCGAATGAGAGTGATTATTGTCAGGATAGCAATAAAGCTAATTATTGACAGAATGATTGTGATATTCATGCCTTAATTCGCGTCACTTAAGAGATTCCAGGATGCCTTAATGAAAATTATAGCTCCAAGTGCTCTCTTGCCAGCTTCTCCCCCAGGGACCGGGCGGCGGCCAGTTCTTCGGGGTCGGGGATGTATTTGACCTTGAAGCCTTCGTGGACCACGTTGAGTTTCATAGCCTGGAGTTCCTGGGTGATGAGGCCTACCGCCTGGCCGCTCCAGCCGAAGGAGCCGAAGGCCGCGGCCGCTTTGTTTTTGGGGGCCAGGCCCTTCAGGTAATTCAAAAACTGCGCCATGGTGGGGAACATTTGGTTATTAAGGGTGGGGGAGCCGAACAGGAGCAGGCCGGTCTCCAGGACCTCGGTGATAACGTCGCTGGGATGGGTGCACCTGAGGTGGTGCATCTGGGCCTCTACCCCCGCATCCGTCAGGCCCTGGGTGAAGGCCTGCGCCAGCAGTTCGGTGCTGTGCCACATGGTGTCGTAAATGACCAGACCTTTGCGTTCCACCGTGCCCGCGCCCCAGCGCTGGTAGGCGGAAAGGATCGTATCGATATTTTTCCGGTAGATCAGCCCGTGGTCCGGGGCGATGATCTTGAATGTCAGCCCCAATTGGGCAATCTTGGCAAAGAGTTGGGTGACCAGGGCGCCGAAGGGCATCAGGATGTTGGCATAGTACTTTTTCAGTTGCCTGATATAGGCCAGGGGCAGATCGGGCAGGTGGTCGTCGAAGCGCTCGCTGGAGGCGTGGTGGGCCCCGAAGGTGTCGCTGGAGAACAAAATCTGTGCCTCTTTGAGGTAGGTCATCATGGAATCCGGCCAGTGAAGCATGGGGGTTTCCAGGAAGGTCAGATGATATCTCCCGGTGGCCAGTTCGCTGCCGGTCTTGACCTCGACTAAAGGCCATTCCTTTTTAAAATGGCGGTTCAGCCCGGTTTTGCCCATGGGCGAGCAGAAAATCTTTTCCGGCTGCACCCGTTCGATGACTTGGGGCAAGCCCCCGGAATGATCCATCTCCACGTGGTTGGAGACGATATAGTCGATCTGGCCCGGGTCCACGATCTCGGCCACCCGGGCCAACATCTCGGGCACGAATTCCTTTTTCACCGTATCGATGAGGGTGATGTGCTCGTCGACAATCAAATAGGCGTTGTAGGTTGAGCCATCTTCGGTGAGGTAGCCGTGGAAGTCCCGGATAGTCCAATCATTGACGCCCACCCAATAAATTTTGGGAGCCAGTTCTATAGGCATGTCAACCTCGTTTAGCAGTTGGCGAAAAAACCAATACGATATCGGGATGAATGTTATAACTAACTATAAGCAAAGCGGAAATGGCGTTAAATCCCTTCTTTGGCCAGTTCTTCCATGAGGGCCTTTTGCTTCTTGTTAAGATTGGCAGGAGTTTCCACAATGATCCGGACAAACTGGTCTCCCCGGGTCTTACCGTTGGCCGCAGGGATGCCGTAATTTTTGAGGCGCATCTTGGTATGGCTCTGGGTGCCCGGCGGCACCTTCAGACTCATGGTTTTGCCGTCCAGGGTAGGAATCGTCACCTTGGTGCCTAAAATGGCTTCGGTAAATTTGATCCGCCGGTCCACATAGAGATCATGCCCTTCCCGTTTGAAGACCGGGTGTTCAACCTCTTTCAGCTTGACGTAGAGATCGCCGGATTGCCCGCCCATGGGACTGGCACTGCCTTTGCCGGTTAGGCGCAGTTTCTTGCCCGGGAGAGACCCGGGGGGAATCTTCACCGAGATCTTTTCCACCTGGCCGTTGTGGTTGAAACTCACCAGTTTTTCGGTGCCGAAGGCCATCTCATGGAGGGTGATGGGCATTTCCATCTGGAGGTCCTGGCCTTTGGGCGCCTGCACCTGGCCTTGGTAGCCTTCGGGCCCGCCGTACCGGAAGACGCGCGTCCGGCCCCGGGACTGGCCGCCGCCCCCCAGCCCGCCAAAAATGCGACTGAAGATGTTATCGGAAATCCCAAAATCGAAGACCTCGCTGAAATCGAAGCCCTTAAAGATGTCTTCCTGGGAAAATTTACTCCGAAAGGCCTGGGAGCCGAACTCATCGTATTCTTTCTTTTTCTCGGGATTGCTCAACACCGCGTAAGCTTCGCTGATCTGCTTGAACTTTTCTTCGGCCTGCTTCTTGTCCCCCTTGGCTTTATCGGGATGGTACTTCATGGCCAGCTTGCGGTAGGCTTTCTTGATCTCGTCGGCAGTGGCGTCCCGGCTCACTCCCAAAATTTGATAATAATCCATTTCCGCCATGATAGTGCTCACCATCCCGTGGGGTAATTTGCTTTACATTATAAGTCCAGACCAATTTTTGTCAAGGCGTTATTAAGCATAACAATTTATATTTATTGGATAATTCTTCTAAACCACCCAAACTCCCTTGAAATCTCCCTTGCTTAATCTTAGGTTTTCTGGTAGTAATCAAAAGCTATGCGCAGTATCGTGGTTCCAACCCAGCGATGAGCTGGAAATCTTAATTTTGGGTAAGGAGGTTTGGGCATGACGGCTTTGGTAGGCGGACTGGTCGCAGTGGCGCTGGGATTGATTGGCCTTGGTTTATGGTGGAAGCAGTTCCTGGGCCTGCTGGCTGGGGGCCTTCCCTTGATACTTCTTCTGGGTGGTGCTCTGGCCGTGTATCTAGGCTTCGAAGAAACCAAAGATAAGTTCTTTAAGAAACCTGAAACCCCGGCTTATGAGCCTCCCAAGGTGAGCGAAGCCGAAGTGGAAAAATATAAGGCGGAAGTTGACCGCCTGAAATCCGAAATCGACGAACTGAAAAAAGAATCCTAATTTCGGGCGATAATTTAAACCCCCGGGCCCGGCGCGGGTTCGGGGGCAATTTCACCGGATGTCACCCGCACAATCTCATCTCCCGGGGTGAGCAGGAGCAAAGCCCCGTCGGGAGCCACGTCCACGGCCTGACCGGAGATTTCTCGCGGTCCCTGCCGCACGGTCACCGCCCGCCCCAAAGTCACGGTATGGCGCTTCCATTCTTGCAAGATTTCCGGAAACCCCTGGTTTAAAAAGCGCTCATATAAGTCCTCGAATTCCTCCAACCAGGCCTTCAGGAGGTCCACCCGGCAGCACGCGCCTCCCGCCGCCTGGGCCAGGGAAGTGGCCGTGCCGGCCAATTCCGGGGGAAACCCCGCGTTGTTGACGTTCACTCCCAAACCGATCACCACATGGCGGATGCGGTCGCTCTCCGTTTCCATTTCAGTGAGGATGCCCCCCAGCTTTTTGCCTGAAAGGAGCAGGTCGTTGGGCCATTTGATTCCCGGCGTCACTCCCGTCACCCTTTGGGTCGCCCGGACTACCGCCACCGCCGCGGTCAGGGTGATTTGGGGCAGTTCCATGGGCGGCAGCAGCGGGCGCAGCACCACGGAGACGTAGAGCCCCACCCCCGGGGGAGAATCCCACTCCCGGCCCAGCCGGCCCCGGCCCCCGGTCTGGGTCTCGGCGATTACTACGGTGCCTTCCGGGGCTTCCCGTGCGGCCAGTTCCTTAGCCAGATTATTGGTGGAGTCCAGGGTTTCGAAATGGTGCACCGGCCCCGTCAGAACGCGGGTTTTGAGCCCCTGGAGGACCTCTTCGGGCAGGAGCTTGTCGGGGACGCCCAGGAGACGATACCCTCGCCGGGGCGAGCCTTCGATGACATATCCCATCGCGGTAAGACGGTGCACCCGCTTCCAGACCGCAGCCCGGCTCAGACCCAGTTGGGCCGCCAGCCGTTCTCCGGAGATGGGGTCCCGGGCGTTCCGCAGCACCTGTAACACCGCGCCTAATCCCTGGTCCGGGCCTTTAGTCATTGACACCGGCCGGTCCAGCTTGCGAGCGTTCCTCAATCTGGTGCTTGAGGGAATTATTATAGACCGCGGCCCCCAGCAGAGCGCCGGCGATGAATCCCACCACGGCCGCCGCGGGGGTCGGAGACATGAGCAGGGCGACGCACAGGCCAGTCAAGCCATAACCCAGGGGGATGTAAATCTGGGCCGCGCTGATCTGGCACCCCGGCGCCAGCGCCAGGATGAGACACACGGCCACAATCATCATTGCCTGCCTTCTACTCCTTAAGCTTTTGCATCCCTGCATAACCGCTGTTCCTGGCTCACTTGGGCCTGCTTCGATGAGTTCAGATTTCAAAGTTCAAGGTTAGGAATAGGCCCACTAGCAAAGCCTGGGTTACCAAAACCCAGAATGCAGAACCCGTATCTTAAAGGCGCTGCCACAGCATCATCACAAAGACCAGGCCCATGCCCACGTGGAGCGTCAGCGTGAGCCGAGCCAACAGGTGCAGCCGACCTTCCTGGAGGTAGGCCTTCCGTTTAATAAGTTCCTGGTTGACGACCGCCAGGAGGGTCAGGGGAACCAGCCCGAACCGCCAGGGCAGGGCCGCAGCCGGGAATATCAGGATCAACGCCAGCCCGATGATGGTGAGAATATTTAAGATCGTGTAGAGCAAAGCCGCGGTCAGCGGCTGGATCCGGGCCGCAAGCGTGCCCGGCAAGTCCCCCTCTGAAAAAGGGGGATTTAGGGGGATTTGAGACCCGGCGTCCCCCGGGCCGGGAAAACCGTACATCAAAAACAGATTAAAGCCGGTAAAGGTCAGGGGCAGGCCGTAGAGCAGGGTTTCGGTGAGCAGGTGGCCGCACTGGAGATAGAGGCCCGTAGCCACCGGCAGCAGGCCGAAGCAGAGCGCGCCCATGGCCTCGCCCAGCCCTCGCCGGTGCCAGGCCAGGGGCGGGGCAAAGGAGAAGTACCCGCCCAGGATGCCTAAAGCCCCCAAGGGAATGGTGAAGGCGCCGGTGCGCCAACCGAATTGCAGGGCCGCCCCTATAAGCGCCGCCACCCCCAGAGCCGCAAGGGTGACGATCCAGGGCTGCCGGGCAAAGGTGAGCCTCCAGGCCGGGCATCGCCCCACCCCCGGACAAAAGGTTTCCCGGCCGGCGAAGGCCGCCAGCATCAGGGCCGCCACCGCCAGGATGCCGGCCCCTAAGACCCCGGGACGCAGCGGCAAGCCCGAGACCCCCGCCAGGAGCGACCCTACCCACAGGGGCAGACAGCCGGCCAGAAGAAAGGGTAACGGCGGGATCAGACTCATCAAAAACGTGGTGACGGTGGCACCCATGAGCATTCTTTTAGAAGAAACCTAAAAACGTTACTTTATTTATGTCATAACTTCAGAACACGTCAAGGTATTTCCCGGTCTCCCCCTCAGCCTCGGCTGGGGTCGGCAGGGGCACAGATTTAGGTTATAATAAAAGGGGAAAGATGATTGGGGGTCATTTGTGACAATTAATCAGAATAACAGTCAGGATACGACTTACCGGGGTTTCGAACAGGGACCCATTCGCCCCCCCAGCGAGGCGCCTAGCCTTTTGGTGCGGGTGACCCGAAACTGTCCCTGGAACCATTGCACGTTTTGCCCGGTCTATAAAGGCACAGCGTTCTCCATCCGGCCGGTATCTCACGTCGTGCGAGACCTGGACGCGGTCTACGAGGCACTGCAAAGCCTGACGCGGGATGGTCGCAGCGGAACCGAGATGGGTCTGGTGCGGGGTGACCGCGGGGCCTGGATGGCGGCCAGGAACTGGCTACGCAACGGCCTGCGCCAGGTCTTTCTCCAGGATGCCAACAGTCTGGTGGTGCCTTCCCAGGACCTGCTCACCATTCTGGGGCATCTCAGGGAACGCTTTCCGAAAGTCACCCGGGTGACTTCATACGCCCGCTCTAACAGTATCGTCAAAATTGAGGCCGCAGACCTGGCCGCCTTAAGGCACGCAGGGCTCACCCGGATTCACATCGGCATGGAATCGGGCGCCGATACAATCTTGAAGCTGGTACACAAAGGCACCACTCAGCGCATGCACATCCTGGCGGGGCGCAAGGTCAAAGACGCGGGCCTGGAGTTGTCGGAATATTACATGCCGGGGCTGGGAGGCCGGCGGTACCTCGAAGCCAATTCTGTGGAGACAGCCGCAGCCATGAACGCCATCAACCCGAATTTTATCCGGCTGCGCACCCTGGCCATTCCGCCTAATATCCCGCTTTATGAAGATTATGCCACCGGGCGGTTTGATAAGGCCACGGATACGGAGGTGGCCCAGGAACTGCTCCTGTTTTTGGAATCACTTTCGGCCATCACCAGCACCATCAGGAGTGACCACATCCTGAATCTCCTGCCCGAAGTGGACGGCCAACTGCCGCAAGACCAGGAGCGCTTGATTGGGATCGTGCGCAGCTTTTTGGCATTGGACCCGGAACTCCAGTTCCTTTACCGGGTGGGGCGGCGGACGGGAATATTGTCGAGATTGGCCGACCTGGAATCCGTGGATTTATTGTCCCAGGTCGAGGATATCTGCCGGAGGTATCGCATCACGCTGGACACAGTGGACGTGGTCACCGACGAGATGATGCGGCGGTTTATTTAGCTCTGCTTGCCACTCGGGGAGACTTGCTGGGCAGGCAGGGGGACTTGGGCTTGTTCCAGACTTTTTACGGTGCCGTTTTTGTTAAAAGTCACGGACAATACTCGGGTAGTTTCGTTTAAATTGGGTGTGAAGGCTTTCGCCACGGGAACAAACGCGGTGGCGGCGGGGGAGGCAGTGGCATAATAATAGTGCCAGGTTACTTCCCCGAGCCCCTGGTCTTTATGGGTGGCCGCCAGAGGATATCCTAGCAGGGCCACGACATCGGACCGGCTGGACTTGCCCGCTTTGATCTTGGAGAGGACGCCGGCATCTTGAATGGCCCAGGTGCCCGCCGAAACGCAGGCGCTGGAAACCAAAAGGAGTGCTACGGCCAGAAGTTTGAGCCACGCGAGCATGGTTCGATCCTTAAACGCCTCCCTGACCGGGGGGTAGGTTCTCCACGGGCCAGGGGCCTGTGCCACTAAGGTCCTTGATATTCTCTCAGATTGTCCCAGGTTTTGCACCCCCAGATTTATCGCCGTCACTTTTCCTGCAAGCAAATCTCCCTGACGCCTGGATGCCGTAACTTTGATGGGATGGCACACATTGACAGGGGCGTCGGCTTGTGGCAAGGTGGAAGTGGTAAGAAAATAACCGGGAGGCCGCCCTTTGAGGCCGTTCCCTGATGAAATTTACAGCCCGAGCGTCCCAAAACCCAGGAGAGGTTTGGCCCCGTTCGGGCTGTGGCATTTTGAGATCACCTTCAGGCCGGCGGCCACGGCTGCCCGGCCATGACCTGAGGGAGAAAGATACGCCATGAGAACGTTTGCCATTGCCAACCAGAAGGGGGGAAGCGGCAAGACCACCACCAGCGTCAATCTGGCTGCGGCCCTGGGGGAAAAAGGCCGGCGCGTGCTGCTCATTGACCTGGACCCGCAATATTCCACCACCGCCTGGTTCGGGGTCAAAAACGCCGGCAAGGGGGTGCTGGGGATCTTTTCCGACAATGGCGATATGCTGGATCTGGTGCAGGAGGCGGGCGTGGCCGGGGTGGATCTGGTGCCGTCGTCGTCCTGGCTGGTGGGGGCCGAGAAAATGCTGGCCGGGGAAGTGGGGGCCGAAACCATCCTGCGCCGCAACTTGAGCCGCTTACCCAAGGACCGCTGGGACTACGTGCTCATCGACTGCCCGCCTACCCTGGGGGTCCTGACGGTCAACGCCCTGGTGGCGGTGCATGAGCTCCTGGTGCCGGTGGAGGCCCACGTCATGGCCTTAAGCGGCTTGGCCCAATTGCTCCAGACCGTGGAGGTGGTCCGGGATCGCCTCAATCCGGACCTGAAACTCTCCGGGATCCTGGCCTGCCGGGTGGATTCCCGCACCCGCCACGCCCGGGAGGTGGTGGAGCAGTTGCGGGCGCGTTCCGGGCCCTTGGTGTACCGCACCGTTATTCGGGAAAACGTCCGGCTGGCCGAATGTCCGTCCTTCGGCCAGGCCATTATCGCCTATGACGACAAGAGCGCCGGCGCCGCAGACTATCGGGCCCTGGCCGACGAGATCATCAGCCAAGAAGGGAGTTAACGTATGGCCAAACGCAGCACCATCGGCGAAAACCCTCTGGATGCCCTGGTCCAGGAAAATCCGCTGGATACCGTAGTGCCCGATCTCTCGGTGGTGGCCAAAAGCGGCCGGGGGCAGCCGGCCGCAGAAGCGCTCGGCGAAGTGCAGGAGCGGCTGGCGGCCCTGGAAGGCGGTTTCAAGACGCTCAAGACCGAGGTGATGGCGGGTTACACCGCTGCAACCACGGCAGCCGCAACGCTCAAGGGGGCGGTGGGGAGCGTGCAAGATGAGCTGGCCTGGCTGCGGCTGGAAGTGGAGCGCCTCAAGGCCGATGCCGCAGCCGGTCAAGCCCTGGCGACGGAGATGGCCCAGCTTAAAGAGGATCTGGCTAAAGTCCGGGCGTCTGCCGCTCCCGGCGACCTCCCCTTTTGGATGCGGGGCAAGAAAAAGTAGGGAACGG